>CALDIG010000336.1 GCA_937904375.1 uncultured Prevotellaceae bacterium | reverse complement strand
TTGCTGCAAATTTACGAATTATTTTCCTGACTGCCAAATGTTTAATTTATAGAAGACCCCTTAATAACCAATGGCGGAATTAAACTATCGCCTACTTTATTCTAATGATGGTTCAAATATTAATCTTAATTAATAACCGACAAACAGTATATGTGCTCATATAACAAATTAATATGATTTCTTGTGTTCTTTCAAGGATGATACTGCACAAATGTCTCTATCGCCTCGTAGCTGGCGAGACCTAGGCGGCCGAAGAGTTCGGCGGTCTCTTGGTTGCGCTTGAGGACGCGTTGCCAGTTGAGGTCCTCATCTTCGGGGTCGATGAACGGCGCGTCGTGTACCTGCGACTGATGCTTTAGGATGGCGTCGCGCTTATATTGGAACTCCTCTGGACTCATAGGCACCGCCATCTCGATGTGGTCGATGTCCCACTCTGCCCACAGACCACGATACATCCACACACGGCAGTCGCGCATGAAAGGCTCATCCTTCAACTCATCGATGGCGGCGAGCACCACATTGGCGGCTGGCTCATGAGTGCCGTAAGGGTCGTTGAGGTCGTCGGCAAAGAAAATCTGATGGGGCTTTATGCGCTCTATAAGTTCCTTTACAGGCAGCACATCGGCCTCGGTGACACGCCCTTTGCCAAAGGGAGCGTCAACATAGAACGGCAATGCCAACTCGTGAATATTCTCCTCATCAATTCCTAGATATCGGCAGCTGGTAATGCCCTCACACACAAATATCTCGCCCTTGGAGAAGCGCACCTCGGGGATATCGGCGTCGCCTGGCATCTTGTTCCGCAGGCTCTCCTCGATTTTCTCCACCACAGCGCGCTGCCGGTCGTTATAGTAGCCATTCTTGAGGGCTGCGCGTTTCGATACCATCACATAGCGCCCCATGTCCTCATCGCCTACCATGATGTCGCCCGAAGTCTCAAAGGCGACGTGTACCTCATGGTCCTGCTCCACAAGTCGGCGCAGCGTGCCTCCCATCGCGAGAACCACATCATCGGGGTGCGGACTGAACGCCAGCACACGCTTGGGATAAGGCTCAGCGCGCTCTGGGCGATAGGTGTCGTCGGCGTTGGGCTTGCCACCTGGCCAACCAGTGATAGTGTGCTGTATATCGTTGAATATCTGAATATTCACATTATATCCCGAGCCATAGACCGCCACCAGTTCGCTCAGGCCGTAGTCATTATAGTCTTTGTTGGTGAGCTTCAGGATGGGCTTTCCTGTCTGTTCGCTAAGCCATAGCAAGGCTCGACGCAGCAACGTTCGGTTCCACTCACACGAAGTCACCTTCCACGGATAGTTGATGCGTGTCAGGTCGGATGCGGCATCGAGGTCTATAATTAGCTGCACATTGTGATGCATCTGCAGGAATGAAGCCGGATACTGGTCAGTAATATTGCCCTCGATGGTGTTGAACACTGCTTTAGCGCTACCCTCACCCCAAGCAGTACTGATAATCTTGCGGGCATTGAGGATGTTGCTGATGCCCAGAGTGACCGCAGTCTTGGGCGACTGCTCGCACTGGTAGCTGTCGGCGATGCGGGTGCGTGTCTCGCCCGTGAGCGACACCAGTCGGCACGACGACATGCTCGTGGAACCCGCCTCGTTGAATGCGAGTCCGCCGTTCTTGGTTAGCTCGCACACCACAAGGTCGAGGCCGCCGTAGTCGTCAATCTCGGTCTCGTAGGCTTTACAAAGCTTAAACACATTCTCCTTGGTGGCTTCGGTGCTGAAAGTGTGTATGTTCTCGGCAGGGATATCAACCTTGTTGAGAAATCCTTCACTCAAGCGCTTGAGGGTACTCTGACCATCATCAACAGGCACGCCAAGCCCAAGCTCGGTCATGTTGAAGACAACGACGTTGTTGAAGCTCACTTTGTCGGCAAAATAGAGCTTTACCAACTCGCCATACACGTCCATAGCGCATCGGCCGGCACCGAGCCCAAGCACGCAGCGTCCTTTCTCCCGCACGCATTGCTCTATGGTGTCAACCACCTCACGTGCTGCCAGAGCGGCACCCTCTAGAGGGGTATCCACAACATCGGTTTGCACCTTCTCATACCTCGTGAGAGATATAAGCTCCACCTCACTCTCAGGGCGATAGCACCGCTTCGACACCTGTTCGAGCTTTATATGAGAACTCAAGTCTAATTTCATAATTTTGAGTTTTGAGTTTTTAGCTGACGAGCGAACATGCTGACAAGCTGACAAGACAATGCGCTTTGCGCAGTTTAAGGTTTAGAGTGCGCAGCAACTTAACGCTTTACGGACAAGGCGTGCCTTGTCCCTACTTTACACTTAACACTTAAAACTTAACACTAAATATCACTTGCCTTGTTTGCTTGTTCCTTGTCTGCTTGTTAGCTCCATTACACTTACAAATTGATTTCCAGCTCCACTGGGCAGTGGTCGCTGCCGAAAATTTCGGTATGGATTTTGGCGTCGACCATTTTGTCGCAAGCGTCGTTGCTCACGAGGAAATAGTCGATGCGCCAACCGGCATTCTTCTCACGCGCCTTAAAGCGATAGCTCCACCACGAATACACGCCCTCCACGTCGGGGTTGAAAAAGCGCCAGCTATCGGTGAAGCCGCTGCCCAAAAGAGTGGACATCTTTTCGCGCTCCTCATCGGTGAAGCCAGCATTCTTGCGATTAGTCTTGGGGTTCTTGAGGTCTATCTCCTGATGAGCCACATTGAGGTCGCCGCACACTATCACAGGCTTCTTTTTGTTGAGATTGAGCAGATAAGCTCTGAAATCGTCCTCCCACTTCATGCGGTAGTCAAGACGTTTGAGACCGTCCTGGCTGTTAGGCACATACACATTCACGAGATAGAACGTCTCCATCTCAAGCGTGATGACGCGCCCCTCATGGTCATGCTCGTCGATGCCTATGCCCAATGTCACGCTTTGCGGCTCTTGTCGGGCATAAATCGCCGTGCCTGAGTAGCCTTTTTTGTCGGCATAGTTCCAGTAGCTGCGATAGCCGTCAAACTCCAAGTCGAGCTGCCCTTCCTGCATCTTGGTTTCTTGAAGGCAGAAGAAGTCAGCGTCAAGCGTTTTAAATGTCTCGGCGAAGTCTTTGCCAACAACTGCACGCAGACCGTTGACGTTCCAGGAAATGAGTCGTGTCATTGCTCGTCGTCGGTTTTATAGTCTAATTGCTCCTCGGCTGGCTCTACCACTTGCTCGTCAGCATTCTCCTCGACCAGCACCTCGGGCTCATCAACAATATCTCCGTCTTCGATAGCCTTGTCAACGGCATCTTCTTTGGCAGCATTCTGCAAAATCTCGTTCTCGATGCGTCTGCTCTCGGCACGGTCAATCTTGCGGGCTTTCACAAAGAGGACTATCGATGCCACAAGAGCCACAAGGGCTATCAAGGCACCAGCCATAAGCAACCAACTGGGGACAATCTCTTTAGTGCCCAAAACTAGCAGCGCTAAGCACAGCACCAAACATAGCACGTCAAGGATAAACGCGTGCTTCATTAATAATTTCGCTTGATTCATAACTGATTTATTATTGTTGAATAGTTTATTCATGCAGGATTATGCAATGCATAATCTATCTCGGTTACAAAGGTAAACATTAATTACAAAACTGCAAAATATTTTCCATTTCTATTTCGAAACGCTTGCACATATAAAGTTTTTTGACGATATTTGCAGAAATAAAACACTCATCTAAGGCAATGGAATACAAGAAAGCATTTGACACAATGGTTAGCCAAACGGCTAAGTATCTAACAGAAAACGGTCTGAAAACAATGATACTGGGACTCTCGGGCGGACTTGACTCCACTGTGACGGCTGCCATCTGCCACGAGGTGGTGAACCAGTATCCCGAGCGGCAGTTCAGGTTTATAGGCGTGAGTCTGCCTTGTTCGTCTAACTCCAACGAGGAGAACGACTCTGCAAGCATGGCGATGAAGGCTTTTTGCAGTGAATACTGGGTGGAAAATCTTCAAGCGCAATATCTGCTCCTCAAAGCTACTTGTGAACAGAGATACCCTTCCACCCCCATCTCACAAGGTAACATCAAAGCTCGACTGCGCATGATTTACCTTTACAATCTTGCCTCAGTAACAGGCGGGCTGGTGATGGACACCGACAACCTCACAGAACACAATCTGGGATTCTGGACCATCCACGGAGACGTTGCCGACTACAACCCCATTGGCGGCCTGTGGAAGCATGAGGTCTATGAGCTGTGCAAATACCTTTTCACCGAGCGTTTCACCGATGAGAACGACCAGCGACATAAATCGCTGCGTGCAGCTTACGACATCATGCCCACCGACGGCAATGGCGTGGCGGCCGGTGGCGACATGGCACAGATTGCACCAGGACACACCTACGAGGACGTGGACGACATTCTCAACACCTACATCCAACACGGTGACAATGAGCAGGAAATGAAGCGACTTATCGATGCCTACAGCGCCGAGACAGTAGAGCGAGTGCTCACCCGCCATCGCCGCTCAGAATTCAAGCGCAAACGCATGCCACTGGTCATTGAGAGATCACTATACGATTCCTGAGCTAACAAGCTGACAAGGAACAAGCTGACAAGGCAATGGTAGTGCAGCATTACACTTGCCTTGTTTGCTCGTCAGCTTATTTCTCTCGCTTCATAGGTCTTACTCATCATAGACATAATCTAGGAAGTCGTGGATTGGTTTCAGCACTTTGAAGTCGTCGTTGACGCGCTGCACCCAGTCTTCACAGTCGAAGTAGTCCTCATCAACGTGCTTGACGAGGATAAACTCTTTGCGCTTGAGATATTCGCCAAGAGGATGGTCTTTAGGATAGTCTTTTGGCACATTCTTGAGCATCTCACCCTCAAAACCAAAGCCCGATGCCGCCAAACGCTTGTCGGTGATAAGTTTCGAGAACTCCTCCGGCTCGGCGTCGATAAGTCGTCGCAGTGCATCAAGTTTGTCCTTCGCTGGCCACCATACCCCGCCGCACAGCATCAGGTGGTCGGGCTCAAAATGGATGTAATAACCACTTGACACACAGTGGCGACCGCCACGACCTATCACAGCACTGAAATACTGCTTATAGGGCCGCTTGTCGTGCGAGAAGCGTATGTCACGATAGATGCGATACACAGCCTGCTTCACGTCAAGCCCTCTCGCCTTTTCGTCCCACTCCGCCATGACTCTTATAAGTCGCTCTATGTCAACTTCCCATGCCTGCCGCAAGGGATCATAAAGCACTTCCTTGTGTGCCTTGAACCAAGCGCGCTCATTGTTGGCTCCCAGCAACCTAAGGAAATTAAGCACTTCTTTAATATTACTCTGTGATTTCATAATAATACTATTAACAACACACAAAGGTAGTGCTTTTTCCTTTCACTCACGCCCACTTATTAACAAATTATTTTAGGCCTTTTTCAAAAAATAACATAAAATAACGACAAATGAACCGAGAAAACTTTTGGAGTTTTGAAAGTTTTTTCCGAACTTTGCAGCGATTATTTACACCAAATTATCTATAAAGAAAATATAATCTCCTATTTCACATGGATTTAAGAGAGAAAATCTTGAATACATCCACTAAACTGATGTTGCGCATTGGCCCTCAGTCGGTGACGATGGACATGGTGGCGCGCGACTGCGGCATCTCAAAACGCACGCTCTATGAGACGTTCCCCAACAAGCACAACCTCATCAGCGATGTAATCAAGTACAATCAGCAGCAAACCAACGCGGAGTTCAATCAGATTTTTGAGCAGTCGGCTAATAGCTTCGAGGCTCTGATGGGTGTATATACTATAGCGCGAGAGTTCATCAGGAAGATCTCACCGGTGTTTCTTGCCGATATCAAGCGACTGTACCCCGAGGTGTTTGACGAGTACAAAGCCCAGGAGGTTGACCACATCCTGTCGCTCGCCAAGATTATCAAGAAAGCCAAAGACGAGGGCTTGGTTCTCCCCGGCATCAAATGCAAAATCGCAGCTTTTGTCTTCAACAACAACATGAAGACGCTGCACAACATGCAGGATTTTCCGTTCCCTGAATACACCGTCACCGAAGTCTTCGACGGAGCATTCCTCAATTTCATGCGCGGTATAGCCACCACTCAGGGTCAAGAAATTATCGAGAACTTTGTGGTTAAAAATCTCCTCAAGAAAGAAGAAAACTAAAACTAAATAATAATATGTATCTGAAAAAAATTTCAAAAATCGCACTTCTTGCGGTTGCCTTTGTCTCGATGGCAACTGCGGGACATGCCGAGACGCTTAATGTGACGCTCGACGAATGCATCCGCATCGCCCTAAGCGACAACCCTTCAATCATTGTCGCCGACATGGAGATCCAGCGTGTGGATTACTCCAAGAAAGAGACTCTGGGGCAACTGTTCCCAAACGTTGATTTTACCGCCAACTATGCCCGCACCCTCGCCAAGCAGACGATGGTGATGGGAGAGCAGAGCTTCAAGGTGGGTACCGACAACTCCCACAGCGTGGGATTCAGCGGTTCGATACCCATTATCGTGCCTGCACTGTGGAAGTCAATCAAGCTCAGCGACAACCAGATTCTCCAGAACATCGAGAACGCGCGCTCGTCACGCCTTTCGCTGGTAAACCAAGTTAAAAACGCCTATTACGCCCTCCTCTTGGCACGCGACAGCAAGCGGGTGATAAAAGCTAACCACGAGACTGCACTGCTCACTGCCGAAATCTTCAAGAAGCAGTTTGAGATTGGTGTGGCAAGCGAGTATGACATGACTCGCGCCCGCGTGGCGGCAACCACCCTCGAACCGTCAATTCTCGACGCCCAAAACTCCATCGACGCGCTCAAACTGCAACTCAAAGTGCTCATGGGCATGGATGCCAACGTTGACATAGAGCCAAGCGAGACACTCGACACCTACAAAGCTTCAATGTATGACTACACCATGGCAGTTGACACGTCGCTAGTGAACAACCCCAGTCTCAGGCTACTCGACCTCCAGACCGACTATATGAAAAAAGCCCTGGAGACTCAGAAGATGTCGTGGTTCCCTAATTTATATGGAAGCATTAATTATATGTGGAACTCCATGAGCAACGGCAGCCCGTTCAAGAACTTCAACTGGAATCCCTACTCACAGGCTGCTTTGTCGCTCTCGTGGAACCTGTTCTCAGGAGGGCAACGCTATTTCAAGCAAAAGGAAGCCGAGATTTCTGTTCGCGAGATGAAATGGCAACGCGAGAACCTTACCCGTAGCCTCAACTCACAGGTCGAGACTCAGCTCAACAATATCAAGAGCAACCTCAAGCAGATTGAGAGCAACGCCGCCAGCGTGGCACTCGCCGAGAAGAGCGACAATATCATGCAGGAGAGCTTCAGGCTGGGAGTAGGCACTTTCCTGCAAATCCAGGACACACAAAACGCGTTGCTTGGTGCGCGCCTTTCCTACTACCAGGCAATCTACAACCTGCTTGTGTCGCAAAGCAACCTCGAGCTGATGCTCGGCAATGCGCCACTGGCAAAATATGGAGTTCCTAACGAGATAAACAAAAAACAATGAGCTAACAAGCTGACAAGCTAACGAGACAAGTGTATAGTCAAACGACCAGAAACGACCAGAAACTACTTTATTGGTTATCGTTCGAGAAGCACTTAACACTTGACACTTAAAACTTAATATCACTTGCCTTGTCTGCTTGTTCCTTGTTAGCTCGTCAGCTAAAAACGAAAAACAATAACGAACAAAGATAAAGATGAAAACTAACAAATCATTCACAGCATTAGTGTTAATTGTAGCACTACTTTCCTCTTGCACGGGAAAGAAGGACCAAAAAGGTCCAAATGTCGATGAAACCCCTATCGTTGAATTGCAGAGCGTTCACAGCGAGGATGTTGACGAGTTGAGCGAATACACCGCCACTGTTGAGGCTTTCAAGACCAACAACATCTCGTCTTCGACTGGAAACCGCATCAAGCGCATTCTCGTGGACGTGGGAAGCCATGTGAGCGCCGGACAAGCGGTTGTAATCCTCGACAATGTGTCGGCGGTAAACCAAGAGAGCGCCATCGCCGGACAACGAGCTGGTGTCGAGAATCAGGCTGCCGCGCTAGCCAGTCAAGAGGCCGCTCTCAAGAGTGAGGAAATCAACTTGGCAAGGCAGAAGAAAGACCTCGACCGTGCTAAAGAGTTAGTGAAAATTGGTGGAGGCACACAGCAGACTGTGGACCAGCTTCAGGCCGCCTACGATGCCGCGCAAGAGTCGCTCAAGGCCCGCAAACGTGCCCTCGACGCCAGCAAAGCATCGCTCGACGCGAGCCGCTCCTCGCTCAATGCCAGTCAGCGCTCTATGCAGACAGTGCAGGAGAACACCGTTCTCACCAGCCCCATCAGCGGCGTTGTCAGCGCACGCAACTACGATGCGGGTGACCTGCCTATGGGCGCCATCCTCACCGTTCAGCAGATGAACCCTCTCAAGGTCATCGTCAACGTCAATGAGGAAGAATTCTCGAAGATTAAAAATGGCATGGGAGTTACTGTCACTCTCGACGCTGTCCCCGATGAGACGTTCAATGGCTCGGTATATCTCATTCACCCCGAGATTAACCAGCAGACCCGCACTTTCCAGGTTGAGGTGACCATCAACAATGGCGCCGGCAAAGTGAGTGCCGGTATGTTCGCGAGAGTGAAGTTCAACTATGGCACCGAAAAACACATCGTGGTTCCCGACAAGGCCATCGTGAAGATGCAAGGCTCGGGCAAGCGATTTGTTTATGTCTATAAAGACAACGGCACTGTGGCATATACCGAGGTCGAGCTAGGCATGCGCCTCAAGGACCGTTACGAAATCCTGAGCGGTCTCAACGACGGCGACCGCGTGGTGGTTGCTGGACAATCTAAGCTAAGCGATGGCTCTAAAGTGAAAATAAACACTAAGTAGTCATTACATTATTTGATATACATTAATAATAAACAAAAACGTAAATACCATAATCTAACGTTTTATGAGCCTTTATTCCAGTTCGGTGAAACGCCCGGTAACAACAATCCTCATCTTTGTGGCTGTTGTGATTCTGGGTCTGTTCTCACTAAAGAAATTGCCCATCGACTTGATGCCCGACATCGACACTAACACCATCATGGTGATGACCACCTATTCGGGAGCAAGTGCCGAAGATATTGAGCAGAACGTGACTCGTCCGCTTGAGAACTCCCTCAACTCGGTAGAGCACCTTAAACATATAACCTCCAACTCTCGAGAGAACGTGTCGATTGTGACGCTCGAGTTTGAATATGGATACGACATCGATGTGCTCACTAACGATGTGCGCGACAAGCTAAGCATGGTATCGAGTATGCTACCCGATGATGCCAACACACCTATCATTTTCAAGTTCTCGACCGACATGATTCCTATTGTGCTGCTCTCGGCGCAAGCCAATGAGAGCGTGCCAGGACTGTATAAGATCCTTGACGAGAATGTGGCCAACCCTCTTGCGCGTGTCGATGGTGTGGGTTCGGTGTCAATTGGTGGCGCTCCCAAGCGCGAGGTACACATCTATGTTGACCCCCTAAGGCTTGAGGCTTATCACTTGAGCATCGAGACAATATCATCGCTTGTAGGAGCCGAGAACCGAAACATCCCTGGTGGCACCTTCGACATAGGCAACGAGACCTATGCCCTGCGAGTGGAGGGTGAGTTTAACGACCCCAATGAACTTGCCAACCTGGTAGTGGGTGCGTCTAATGGCGCTGCCATCCACTTGAGCGATGTGGCACGCATCGACGACTCATTAGAGGAACGTGCACAGGAGACATTTACTAACGGTGTGCGTGGCGCTATGATCATCATCCAAAAACAAAGTGGCGCCAACTCAGTTGAGATTTCCAACCGCGTGAAACAAATTCTGCCACAGATCCAGAAGAACCTGCCCGCCGACATCCACCTTGACTACATTGTGGATACCAGCGACAACATCCGCAACACAATCGCCTCTCTTGTCGAGACTGTGCTTTACGCTCTGCTCTTTGTGGTTATTGTGGTATTCTTCTTCCTGGGACGTTGGCGTGCCACTGTAATCATCGTGCTCACCATCCCTATCTCACTGATTGCCTCGTTCATCTATCTCTACGCCACCGGCAACACACTTAATATTGTGTCGCTATCGGCGTTGTCGATATCAATCGGTATGGTGGTGGACGACGCTATTGTGGTTCTCGAGAACGTGACGACACACATCGAGCGAGGCGCCGAGCCCAAGCAGGCGGCAGTGCATGGCACTAACGAGGTGGCGATATCGGTAATCGCCTCTACCCTCACACTGATTGCGGTGTTCTTCCCGCTCACGCTTGTCACCGGCATGACTGGTGTGCTTTTCCGCCAGCTCGGATGGATGGTTACCATCATGATGATCATCTCCACCACCGCAGCCTTGTCGCTCACACCAATGCTGTGTAGCCGCATGCTACGCTTGCAGCGCACTCAGAGCAAGCTCTTCACCAAATTCTATGGTCCCATCGAGAAAATCCTCGACAAGCTCGATGACGGCTTTGCTTGGCTGCTCACCCACTGCGTGCGTCACCGCTGGATCACTTCGCTTGTGGTGCTGGGTGTGTTTATCGCTTCTATGTTCCTGATGAAGTTTGTGGGTAGCGAGTTCTTCCCCACAATGGACAACAGCCGCCTGGGTGTGAGCCTTGAGCTGCCGATAGGTACCCGCGTCGATGTAGCTAAGGACGTGTGCGAGCGACTGCATAAAGAATGGACCGAGAAATACCCCGAGATCAAAGTGTTCAACTACACTGTGGGTCAAGCGAGCAGCGACAACACATGGGGCTCGATGCAGAACAATGGCTCCCACATCATGTCGATGAACATCAGGCTCGTCAACCCCAGTGAGCGCGACCGAAGCATCACCGAGATTGCCGCACTCATGCGTGAAGACCTCAAGCACTATCCGGAGCTTAAGAAGGCCCTTGTCAACGTGGGCGGCTCACGAGGCGGAGGCATGAGCGGACAATCCACTCTGGATTATGAAATCTATGGTTACGACTTCGCACAGACCGACAGCGTGGCACAGCACCTCAAGCGCATCCTCGAGAAGGTGCGTGGTGCTGCCGACATCAACATCAGCCGTAGCGACTATCAACCCGAATATCAAGTGGATTTCGACCGCGAGAAGTTGGCGCTCTATGGCCTTAACCTCTCCACAGCAGCAACCTATGTGCGCAACCGCATTAACGGCAACACGGCAAGCTACTTCCGTGAGGATGGCGACGAGTATGACATCAAGGTGATGTATGACCCCGAGCACCGCCAGTCGCTCGAGGACATCGAGAATATCACCCTCTACAATGCCATGGGCAATGGCATCAAGCTCAAGGAAGTGGGTAAGGTGGTGGAGCGATTCTCACCGCCTACCATCGAGCGCAAGGACCGTGAGCGCATCATCACTGTCTCTACGGTTGTTCAGGATCGCCCCATGAGTGAGATCATCGCCGAGGCTCAGCCCGAAATCGATAAGCTCGACTTGCCACCAGGTGTGACAATACAGCTTAGTGGTTCGTTCGAGGATCAGCAAGACTCGTTTGGCGACCTGGGAATGTTGGCAATCCTTATCATCATCCTGGTTTATATTGTGATGGCATCGCAGTTTGAGTCGTTCACCTATCCTGGCATCATCATGAGCTCAATCATGTTTGCCTTCTCGGGTATCGTGCTCATCCTGCTCTTGACGGGCACCAACCTCAACGTGATGTCGATGATTGGAGCCATCATGCTCATCGGTATTGTGGTTAAGAACGGTATCGTGCTCATCGACTACATCACGCTCAACCGCGAGCGAGGCATGAGCGTGCGCCGCTCGGTAATCGACGGTGGCAAGTCGCGTCTGCGTCCTGTGCTGATGACGTCGTTGACTACCATCCTCGGTATGGTGCCTATGGCAGTTGGCACTGGCGAGGGTGCCGAGATGTGGAGACCTATGGGTATCGCCGTGATTGGCGGTTTGACGTTCTCGACCGTCCTCACCCTGCTCTTCGTGCCCACGATGTACACCATCTTCGCCTACAACGGCATCAAGCGCAACCGCAAGAAGATGCGCAAGAAAGCTAACAAGCTAACAAGCTAACAAGCTAACAAGCTGACAAGGCAATGGTAGTTGTCGCAGCATGAAACTTATCTCGTCAGCACGTCAGCTTGTTAGCTAAAAACTATAAACGAATAACGATAAACGAACTATGAAAGCAATATTTATATCTTTCGACCAGGCTTATTATGAGAGGATAATCGAGATGCTCTACAAGAGCGGTTGCCGTGGATTCACTGCATTTAACGATGTAGTGGGACGTGGCTCTGCCACTGGCGACCCGCACTACGGCACTCATGCTTGGCCATCGCTGGTGCAGGGCATCCTCACGGTGGTTGAAGCGGCACGCGTAGATACCGTGCTCGAGAAACTACACGAGATGGACCTCGCCACGCCAAAACTCGGCATGAGAGCCTTCGTCTGGAACATTGAGAAGTCGATATAGTGTAAGATATCATCATCTCACATGATAACTGCACTCTGGAAACCATGCCAGAGTGCAGTTTTGTTGATATTTTAAGCCAATCCACATAATTTTACCATAAAAATGTCAATCATTTCAATATTAATAGTTATATTTGCGAGTTATATCATTCTTGTTGACTTAACAAAGAGATTTATCTATAACACATTTATCTATTAACTTAAAAAACAAAAATTATGAAGAAAGCATTAACTCTTCTTGTTGCTGCTGTCGCAGTTTTCTCGATGAACGCAGCAAATTTCTTCACAGTTCCCGAACAGAATATGGGCACTCCCGTGAAGATGGAAAACGTGAAACAAGCTCCTGCTGGTTTGCAGGCTATCATGGTTGAGAAATGGGCTTCGAAGCTCAAAGCTACTCCCAACTTCCCCGCAACTACTGTTGATGACCTGGTAGGCGGCTACGACTATGTTTATCGTCAGTACACTGGCGGATTGACCACTCAGCCCGACACTCTGGATGCCAACAGCCGTGACCAAGAGGACAACATCGACCTCGTTGCCATCAACAAGATTGATGACAGCAACATCCGCATCACCGGAATGTTTTTGTTCCCCGTTCAAGCCGAGATGGGCACCAGTGGCAATTACACCACTTTCACCATCGATGACTCACAAACCGTTTATTACCATAGCAGTTACGGTGCTTGCAATCTCGTGGGTGTTTGGTACTATGAGGGTGACGACACTTACAGTGCCGGCTGGTACTATGGCGACATTACGGGTTTCATTATTGACGAGGGCATCATCTTCGACACCGATGTCAATTTCTACATGATTATCTCAAGCGGCACATACGCCAATTACCGCTTAGGCTGGATTTATGAGCCCGGCAGCTATATGTTGCCCGACACCGACTACAACGCTCTGATGACCTACAGCTACACCAGCTCTGCTGCAAGCAGCGCAGGTCTCACCCCAACCTACGACTATCCTGTAATCGTTAGCGAGGATGAGAATTATGTTGTAACTGTAGAGAACTTCGGTGGTGTGGCCGATGCCGACAAATCCATCACCCTCACACTTGCCGAGGACCACACTTGGGCTGCTGCCGAGGATCAAGTGCTTGGCACCACTGACAATGGCGACTTTGTACTCTACGGAACCGACGGTTCTTCGCTTTATCAGCTCACCGGCACCGGTACCGAGACAGTCCTCACATTCGACAGCGACTGGACTGGCATCACCGAGAGCAGTTACTGGTACGGCCAGCGTGGCGCCGCTACCATCACTCGTCTCGACGATGACGTGTTTGTTTATCCAAGCGAGGAGATTCCCGAACCAGTAATCACCATTACTCCCAACTTTGGCACCTACGAGGCTGCACAGACCATTTATGTGACTGTTGAGAACATGCCCGAGGGTGGCTCAATCAAGTATCAGCTGGAGCCCACGGCAGCTAAGGCAGAGTGGATGGATTATAACGACGAGACAGGCATTGAGATTACTGAGTCGTCGTTGCTCACTGTAGGTGTGTTCGATGCCAATGGCGAAGAACTCACCAGCATAGAGGGCGAGTACACCATCAGCCCATCAACCGCCATCGAGACTATCTCGACCGCTTCTACCAGCAACACCTGGTACAACCTCCAGGGCATTAAGTTCAACGGTGTTCCCGCCGCTCCTGGCATCTACATCAACAATGGCAAAAAGATTATTGTTAAATAATAAACTTTAAGCTTGACAATTCAAAAGATGCATCCCACAAAAGGGGTGCATCTTTTTTGTTCAAACTATTGATAAAAAGCAAAAAAATGACTACCTTTGTGCCAACTTTTTCAAAAATGCGATTAAGCGATTGTAGGGACACGGCATGCCGTGTACGTGTTACGGCGAGACGGCGGTCAGGGCATGCCCTGACCCTACAGCTATCTTAATGCTTTCCGAGCGTGAGCATTTTATTAAAAAAAACTCTACTCATGGCTGATATTACAATAAAAGGACTGACTTTTGAGCCTTTTATCTCCCGCGAGGAGATAGCAGAACAAGTGAAGCGCGTCGCTGCCGAGGTGAAGCGGGACTGCGTGAGTGAGAACCCTATTTTCATGTGCGTCTTAAACGGCGCTTTTATGTTTGCAGCCGATTTTTATCGCGCTATTGATATGCCCAAGAGTGAGATTACTTTCGTCCGTTTCAAGTCATACGACGGCACACATTCTTCAGGAGAAATGAAACAACTGATGGGATTGGCCGAGAACATCGCAGGACGTGAGGTGATTGTCATTGAGGACATCGTTGACACGGGATTTACGGCTCTCGAGCTCCTCAAAACTCTTGAAGCGCACTACCCCATGAGCGTGAAGATGGTGACACTGCTCTATAAGCCCCACTCCCAGAAATGCGGCAAAAGACCTGATTATATAGGCTTTGAGATTCCGTCGAAATTTATCTTGGGCTACGGACTTGACCTCGACGGCCAAGCAAGAGGACTGAGCGACATCTACGTTCTCAAAAAAGAAGATTAAAAACATCAATTCATTAAATACCACAAAGATTATGCTAAATATAGTGATTTTTGGCGCTCCAGGCTCGGGCAAGGGCACTCAGAGCGAGAACTTGATTGAACACTACAAGTTGTTTCACATCTCCACCGGCGACGTGCTGCGCGACCACATTCGTCGCGGCACAGAACTAGGCAAGACCGCCAAGAAGTTCATCGATCAGGGTCAACTTATCCCCGACGAACTTATGATAGGCATTCTAGCGCAAGTGATTGACGACAACAAAGAACTGGCGCAGAATGGCGTGATTTTCGATGGTTTTCCCCGCACTATTCCACAAGCTGAGGCATTGGAGACTCTGCTCAATGAGCGCGGCACCTGCGTGAGTGCGGTTGTTGGGCTTGAGGTTCCTGAGCAAGAGCTTATAGACCGCCTCGTGAAGCGCGGACAGATGAGCGGCCGCAGCGACGACAACGAGGAGACCATCAAGAAACGCCTTGACGTGTATCACAACCAGACCTCTCCCCTACAGGAATTCTACAAGGAGAAAGGTCTGTACCGCGCCATTAAGGGCATAGGCACCATCGACGGCATCTTCGAAGACATCAAAGCCGCAATCGACAGTATCAACGCTTAAGTGTTAAGTGTAAAGTTTTAAGTGTTAAGTAGCTAAACGACATCTATGCTACTTAACACTTGACACTTAAAACCTATCGGACGATGCAGGCTTCGTTCCTACTTAACACTTGACACTTAAAACTTAACACTTATTTGGGTCTCTACCTCCACATCCCCTATTGCAAGAGCAAATGCATCTATTGCGACTTTTACTCCACCCCACAAGTGGATACGATGGAGCAATATGTGCATTCACTGCTTTGTGAGGCAAGATTGAGGAAGACAGAAATTGGTAGCGAGACAATCTCGACGCTATACCTAGGCGGAGGCACGCCATCGGTGATACCTATAAAGCTCTTATCCACCCTTATAAACGGCCTTAGTGATATCTTTGACCTAAACCAAGTGGAGGAGTTCACCATCGAGGTCAATCCTGATGATGTGACGCGCGAATATGTTGAGCAGCTGCGGCAACTCGGCGTGAACCGCGTGAGCATGGGAGTGCAGAGCTTCAACGATGGAGAATTACGAGCCATTAACCGTCGCCACTCGTCGCAGCAAGCCATCGATGCCGTTGATGCCATCAAAGATGCAGGCATCAGCAACATAAGCATCGACCTCATATACGGGTTGCCAGGGCAGACCCTCGACACATGGCAACACAATGTAGAGTGGGCTGTTGCCCTCGACGTGCAGCACATTTCGGCATATAACCTCAGCTACGAGAAGGGAACGCGCCTCTGGGTAATGCGTGAGCTGGGCAAGGTGCAAGAAGTGAGCGATGATGACTGCATCGCCATGCACAACATGCTAGCAGCAAGTCTCAAAGCTGCCGATTATGAGCACTACGAAATCTCAAATTTCGCTCGCCCAGGTTACCGCTCGCGCCACAACTCCAGCTACTGGAACTTCACACCCTATCTGGGGCTCGGCGCAGCCGCCCACAGCTTTGACGGAACCATGCGCCGCTATAATCCGTCGAGTGTTAAGGATTATATCGAGAAACTCAGCAATGGCACACCGGCCTTTACCGAGGAAAATCTCGAGTGGTGGGAACGTCACGACGAAGAAGTGATGCTTCGCCTGCGCACCAGCGACGGGCTTGACACTTCGTCTTTCAGGCAACATTATGGCGAGAAAGCCTACCACATCCTATTGCGCAAGGCACAGCCTTTTATTGAACAAGACCTGCTCAGGCAACACAACAACACCCTCATCCTCACCGCCGCCAGCGTGATGATGAGCGATAATATAATTCGTGAACTAATGTGGGATTAAGACCCTCTTAATTTTCTCAAACATGAAACATTATTTGACTTTTTCTCTTCTTCTAATAATCTCTTTATCAACTTCTCAAAGCATTACTGCTCAACCTATTGTAGAGCCTAATCTCAAATGGGGACATCCCACACAGCAGGAGTTGGAGATGAGCAACTACACTCCCGACCCCGATGCCGACGCTGTGGTGCTATGCAAGACCACCGACGTGCAGTACATTATCACTAAAGATGTCCTTCAAGTGGTTTATGATGTAAAGGGACGTATTAAAATCCTCAAGCCTGAAGGCATCAAACACGGCAACGTTGACATCCGTTTTACCGTCAATGATGGTGCGGAGGGAAACAGAGATGTGGTAAGCCATGTTAAAGGCACAACTTTTAACGTCGTGAACGGTCAAGTCGAGAGGAGTGAGTTGACAAGTGAAATGATTAATACCCAAAGGGCTATAGACCCCAAACAACGGGTAATGACTCTTCTTTTTCCTGATGTTAAGGCGGGCTCGGTTATAGAATATGAATACACTATCACCAGCGACTTGTATCGTGAAATCAAGGACTGGGAAGCGCAATGCGCGATGCCAGTGGCTTACACCAGATATGAGGTGTCGATACCTGAATGGTTTGGTTTTTATGTTCAAACTATTGGAAATGAATACAACAGAAGCAAAATCACACAACAGCGAACCAACAAACGCCCAACTTACATAATTGAGACTTCGGGGGCAGAGTATGAATGCCTGGGAGTGAACTTTGAATTTGAGGGACGAAACTTGACTGCTCTCAAAAAAGAGCCATTGATATTCTCGCCACAAGTCTATGCCCAACGTGTAATAATAGATATTGACACCGAGTTGTTGCCCCGCCACACCAAGCATAAATACTCGATGACGTGGGACGAGATTGACCAGTATCTCCTCAAGCACAACAACTTCGGCAAGCTGTTAAGCAACAATCCACTCAAAAAGGAGATGAAGAAATCTGGCATCTACAATCTGAAAAATGATGACGAGAGAATCATGGTGACCATCAAACTGCTGCGGCAGCATGTGGAGTGGAATGGCAAGTACGAGCTCTATGGCAACCCAGCATCACAAGTTCTCAAGAATGGCACCGGCAGCAATGCCGACATCAACTTCATGCTCATCGCCATGCTCAACGATGCTGGCATTAATGCCTATCCTGCTGTGCTATGTGCTCGCGGCAGCGACATCATCGATGAAAATCATCCCACCATGAAGAACTTGTCTTCCACTATCGCCGTGATTGACAGAGGTGACAAATTGCAAGTGTTTGACGGTTCGATGGAGAATGCCACTATCGACATCCTTCCCACCAATTTTCTCGTTAGCCAAGCTAGAGTCATCAAGAAAGATAATAGCAAGCCGTGGATTAACCTTGAAGACAAGGCTATAGAGCGGATAAGCCACAAGATAACTGGAGAAATTGATTCAAGAGGCAAGTTGACAGCCACTTGCATCAGCACTCATTACGACAAAGCTGCCGAGTGGATTAGAACATTCGCCAAAATAGGTTACGATAATGTGGCGCACAACAAGAAATTTCAACCCTCGCAAATTGTTGATTATAAGGTGCAAGGTATAGAAGATATTGAAAAACCAGTTACCGAGATTATAAATCTCAGCAGCCAGCTTTATTGCAAAGATGGCATTATCAACTTGCCGCAACTCATCATGCCCTTAATCGACCAAGAGTGGTTTAAAAGCGACAAGCGCTACAGTCCCATCGAGTTCC
The DNA here is from genome assembly GCA_937904375.1 of uncultured Prevotellaceae bacterium. Taxonomy (GTDB): domain Bacteria; phylum Bacteroidota; class Bacteroidia; order Bacteroidales; family Muribaculaceae; genus Sodaliphilus. The sequence goes on along the minus strand of CALDIG010000336.1, from coordinate 9,031 downwards.
CTAATAAAGTTGATGAGACTATCGAGATCTCATTATCTATTCCCGATGGCTGGGAGGTCGCCGACATTCCTGCTCCTATCTCGCTCAACACCAGCGACAAGACCATCGTCATGGCAATCACACCTAGCATAAAGGGCAACACCGTGAATGTGTCATCACAGCTTTCAATAAACCGATTAGTCTTCAACAAGAGTGATTACAAAGGCATCAAAAACCTCGTTGACAGAATAACCAAGCAAAGCAAAGAACCGTTTGTAATTAAGAAAAAATAGAAGCGCAAATTTTGTGGATTCATCAATTCAACCCAAATCGGTAATTAGACGACAATTAGTGCATTTTGAAGGTCTATTTACCGATTTGGGGTTAATTATTCGGATAACTTTCTATATAATACAGTAGTGTTTCGATTTGTAAAAAACAAATCCTTATTCTTGTGCGCTATAATAATGGAATCATTGGAGATATTTCTGATATGGCATGTGTCAACGTTGTCTTCCCATTCAGTATGAAGAAATAATGAATCATTTCCCTGTTCGTAAATATATAATGCCATTTGAATGGGTCGCTGAGAAAAGTTGTCTTCTTCTACTGCTATATGTCCAACTGGGCATGGACCATCTATTTCGTCCCATTCAAAAGAAATTCTCACTTCAGATGAATCATGATTAGTAATGGTATCAATATATGTGTTAACATAAAAAGCTCTATATTTATCAATGACTGATTTCTTTTCATTCGAGGTTTCCCTAGAGCCTTTCTGCTCACCAGAACATGAAACCAACATGCTTGAGCAAACAAAGGAGATAAAGCATAATATTGGGAATGTCTTTTTCATTTTTTCTTGTTTAATTATCATATCGAATTTCAACTTTATTTGCCCTTTTCTTTGATGTTCAATTGTAGGAGCACATAGCAATTGCTTTATTGTTCTCTATTGTGAAAGCTTACTCCAAATTGCTATCTTCAGACCGCCAACGCTTTTTTTAACATCTGCAGAGCAAATTTTTGAGAAAATATTTAAAATTTATTGTTAATTAGCAGTTTAAGCTGTGTAAATTGGGAGTTGTACTCCTGATTTACAATGCAAATCAGGAGTGACACTACAGAATTTCAACGTTTTTTATCCTAAAATCTTTTTCATTTTTTATTCTTTAAATAGTTGAGCGCACTATATGATTTTTTTTAATTTTAAGTTCAGAATTATTGATAGATCTCCAATAAACAACATTATAGCTTAAAGTATCAGGAAGAGAATCTTTTGGAAAACTAGATACAATATAATGAGGAGCATCATCGCTATAATAATCTTCAATGAACCATGATTTTCCGTAATTCTTTTTTCCACAATCATTATATTGACCTATTGCTAAAACAACAGATATATAACCGTCTCTTTCTATTTCATCTGACTCATAAGATTTGTAGTTGTAAGAATATTCAGCAAAGGCATCATTAATTGTAAAAACAATAGAATCACCTATCACGATTCTTTTTGGGAAATCGTAATTACAAAGTAAAAAACCTTTCTTTTTTGACACTGATGACGAAGTACTGTAAGGGACTTTCACAGTTTTTCTTATATGAAAATCACAAGACAAAACGATAAATGCCAAAAGAAGAGTAAGGGCAACCCTAAACCAGTAACCAAATTTTTTCATTTTCTCTTCTTTAAGTTGTGGAACGATGCGGTTGCTTTGAGATTCGATCGAAGACAGTGTCTCTAATTATTTGCAGGCAACTTAAATGTTATTGGTAGTGTGTACCACACATCCACTTTTTCGCCCATTGCATTGCGCCCTGGGGAAAAATTTGGCAACATCTTGCACAGACGCACGGCTTCCTTGTCGAGGTCTTTGTTTACCGCACGTGCCATTTTGACTTGACCTACCCTGCCAGTCCTGGTCACAACGAATTGCATTATGACTCTGCCTTCGATTTTGTTTTTCAGAGCCTCTTGCGGATAGATCATATTGTTTTTAATGAAACTCATCAGTGCTTGGTCGCCGCCTGGGAAATGAGGCATGTGGGAACATGAACGAAATATTTTGTTTCCATCATCGATATCTTCATCTCTTGCTTCACTGTAATCTACATTTCTCCGGCCATCAGCATTGACAACTTCGAAGCCGTCTCCGCAAAACTGTCCTGCAAGCAGAATGGCGTGTGTCGCCTCGTCATAGATGAAATAGAGGAAGGGATGGTTGGCATTGAATTGTGGATGCATCGCTTTGACAATGAAACTCTGGACTGTCACGCCACTGGCTTCGGTGCCATACTCGTTGACGGTTATTTTAGTGTCTTGCGTGAATCGGTTGATGTATGATCTCGCCTTGCTGAGCCTGCCGAAGTTCGCTTTTTCATTAAATGCCGTGGGCATCATTGCCATTAGCATCTCACGCAAGTCGAGATTGCAGTTTGTTGAGAAACGAGGCAAATTCAGGTCAATATCTGCCGATGTGACTTTGAGACTTGAAATTATGTGATTGAATTCTCCTGCATTCATCATTGTCACGAAATCGTTGATTTTCTGGTCTTTAGGTAAAACAATGAGCATACGGAACTCGCTGTTGTCATATTTCATCGAAATGGCCTGACAACTGTTGTCCTCATAATATAGTTCCCGAAAATACTGGAACATCGTTGGCACTTGTGTAGAAGTGCCGTTATCGTTGGTGAAAGCTTTGTCATAAGTGTTGTTCTTGTCAAAAGGGTTCACCCACAATGCCTTAAATCTCAAGTAATTGATGAGATATACGAGTTCATTGGCGTTAGTCTGCTTAACAATGTTGCTAAATTCGCCATTCGACTGTTGTTTAATCCAGGCGTTTATTCGCCGTGTCGCTTCATCTGTGCTAAAGTCGAGATTGCTCACTTGAGCATTATATAAACCTTTAATCGATTTTATGAAATCCTGATTGACAGGGAAATTCTTGTTTATCGCCATGTAATTGCTCATAATGACCGAAGGAGAGAAATGAGCGACATATTTGCTATAGAATGAGTTGGATGTTGTTGACGGCCCCGTCAATGCTTCAATTTCTTTGAGCGTTGCACCGCTGGCGCCATTGCCAGTCATTGCAAGTGCATAACTCACGCTTAATGGTGAGAATGTGAAACTTTTAAAAAGTTCATTTTGCGACTGCTTTTGCATAAGAGTAAAAGCCAACTCATTGGACTTGTCAATGCAATTTCTATACTCGTCATTAAGAGTCAGTGGTTTGTTGTCATTCGCTACTTGCGATTGAAAACCATCATAGTTAACAATCTTATTTGATTCATTATTCTCACGGCTCTTGCTATTCAGTGAACAAGAAAAGAACAGAACCGCCAGTAATATTAGTATGATTTTATTGAATCCTGATTTCATGATTGTTGTTTTTATTGTATTGAAATTTCAAAAAAGAATAATTAATTGCACTTCGTTAGTGACTATAACTTAGCTCTCATCTTCTGGCTTAACAATCATCTCCTCCCATACAGGAACAACAATTTTATAATATGCTTTTGGGTCAGGTAAATGCAGTATGTCAATTGGGCCACCACAAGAATGATTTGTCACAGCAAGATAATTGTAAAAATCACCTCTCATTAATAACAATAAATAATAATCTGGTCCTTGTTCTGGCGGATAACAATAATATTCTATATCTCCTGGCAATTTTTTATTTAACTTCATAGGATATTTACTAACATCTTTTGGGGACTCTTTAAAAGCATATTTGTCAAATATTTTTCTTAGCCAATTTTTGTGCCACGCATAATACCTGCCGATATAATCACTATAATCGTTACCACTATTATATCCTAACTGTAATGATTCCAGCAAATCGGGATTAAAGATATATGCATCGTCGGGATGCGACATGAAATAATTTATTCCTTCACCATTATACGACAACAAAAACATATCGCCTGGCGACACTTTTATCAAAAAAGCATGACCCGTAGAATCTTTAACAATAAGGTCATTTTCTATATAGTCAATACTATCAACAATATAGATAAGTTCAGGCTCATTAGTACGGAAATATTCAATAGCAAAGACATTATATGCTGCTATAAATACGGTAATTATAGTTATAACAATCTTTTTCATAATCCCAAGTTATAGTTTTTTCAATGTCGCAAATTTAGTGGTAATATTTGAAAATTAAAAGAGAAAAGGGAGAAACGTTTCTTTCTCTCAAAACGTAGCGGACTACAGGTCAAGCAAATAAGACAAAATGAAGCCCCAAAAACTACCAAAACCTAGTAATGACAAGTCAGTAATTAATTGAGTGACTCTTATTCCTTTGAGAGATATGACGCGCTAAGCGGTCAATGATTCTGATAATGTCTTTATCGGTAGCTCTACACAGATCGAGAATTGCAGAGTTATCAAAATAATAAGATATGTTGGAGCGTTCAAAAACACCTTGTTCTTCAAACACGTCAATCAGGTTTGTTAGTCTTGTCAAGAGGCACGGGTTATATTTGAAACGTTTATACCCTGACGCATTCATTTCTTTTGGAGTTTTTTTACAATCCGCAACTTTTGTTATGTCGTATGGTCGTTCTATGTCTCGTTTGCTTTTAAGCTTGGCGTAACAAGGCACAAATAAATCGGCTGACATCTCAAATTCCAACCCCTTTCCGTCTTTCATTGCAGCGTTACACATGTTTTTAAGGTCAGATATGGTTTTAAGCTGTTTAGGATTTCGGAGTAGATCGGGAGTTCCCCAAAAATAGCCTGTCTGAATATCACATCTGTCAAAGCCAAAAGTCCTCCATTTGTCATTACCGTATGCTCCACTGAAAGGAATCCAGTAAATTTTAAGTCCTTTTAATGAATGAACATAATTGGCAACATTAGCCACAATGTCGTTATATCTTCTTGCCTTTGCATCATTTACATAATCAAATCTATCATTAGTTTTATTAGTCCATTTACCCGATTTCTTATCTTTATGCCAACTTGTCATTGAAGAGCTTTCTTCTATCCAATAAAAGCCCTCAAGTGTGATGTTCTTATAATGCTGGGCCTCAAATTTCTTAACCGATTCACTAATAAACCACTTGACAGCCTCTAATCTATCACTGTTTTTCCTGAAATCTAATTTTATGGTTTTGCCATTCACTTTAATGCTGCCCCATTCAGTGAAATTTGTGCAAGGCGATGGTATCCCTAAAACAACTTTGTGGCTGAACGATGGCGCTCCAAGTAGTTTTTTGCAACTTTCGATACATTCGTCAAGTGCTCTTAGACCCTCGTAATCACCTCCATTATAGGCATTTGAGAAATATCTATTTAACAACCATTCCCATTGTTCCTTTTTTGCTGGACCATTACTTCCTGGTTGGTTGTCTCCAAATTTCAGACCATCGTCATTCTTGAACTCCAGATACAGAAAGGTGGGAAAAAACCAGTCTTTATGCGCGTCTTCAAATGTGTGCATCACGACATTCTTCAATTCTGTTTTTCCCCATTTCATTCGGTTTTTACTGCCATAATAGATGAGTATCATGTCGTCTATGGGGGTAGTATAAGAATTAGAGTAATATGAAGAATAATTGTTATTATTAGCGGCATCATGGCTTGATTCTTCAATATAGCTGGGGCTAGAAGCTTCTGTATTCGAGGCTCCTATATTTGAGTTGTCAGTAGCTTCTCTAGCCTTGTCAACATGTTCAGCATAAGTGGTATATGACACTTTGTCTAAGCCATGGAGATCATTGACAACACTGTTGTTCCCAGTTTGGTTTATGCTTGTTTTGGTAACATCAGTTTTGGTGACGGGAGTGTTTGAACTGCAACTGATGCACATGAACATCAGCAATAGCGATAGTAACTTTCTCATGGTTCTATTATTGTCATTTGTTATTTTTACTTATTCGCCAGATGGTTCCCTCAATTAGTGAGCAGTAGATGTCGCCGGTGGTGGGGTCAACCTCAAAGCCGTTGACCTCGCTACTGCCCATGCTGTAGTTGAACAGCAGCTTGCCGGTTGCCGCATCGAGCACGGCAAGCATTCCACGACGTGAGCCGGCATAGATGTAACCGTCTTTCTCTAGCACGATGCATGGGGCGTGCTCGTAGCCATAGTTACAATCGGTGTTCCACAACTCGCGGTAGTCGTCGCTCTGGGTGTCCATCGCCACTATGGTGCCGTCCATCGTCTTGGCGTAGGCACGCTTGCCGTCCTCGCTAAGTCCCAGGCTCTCGCGCACCTTCACAGCTGGGTCGTGATGGCGCCACAGCTGAGTGCCAGTGGTGCGGTCGATCGCCGTGGAATTGCGGTCGGGAGCGACAATAATCACTCTGTCTTCTATCACTGCAGGCACCACATTGCCAGGACTGAAGAGGTTATTTGTCTTGCCGTTGTTCCACGCCCAGTTGAGCGTGCCCGTCTTGCGGTTGAGCGAGCGCAGATTGGTGTCCCAAGCGCCAAATATCACGTCGTCCTTGCCCACAAATGGCTCGGCCTGGCAGTAGTTGTTGATGCTGTCGTATTGCCATAGCAGTTTCTTTTTCTTCACATCCCATGCTTGGAAGGTCTTGAAACCGCCTTGATAGAGGATGCCGTCGGCAATCATGCCATCGGCAACGTAGGGTCCGTTAGTGGCAACTTCATTCACCACTCTGCCGCTCTTCTTGTCGAGCCAAATCAGTCGCTTGTCGCCAGTGGGAAGAATCACCACCTTGTCGGCAACTGCAGGGCGTGAGAATAGCATACTTGTGGTCTTGTGTTCCCACTTGAGCGCAGCGGTCTTTTTGTCAATCACTCGCAAATAACCTAATGAGTTGCCAAAGTAGATGTTATCCTTGTCGATACCCAGTCGGGTGAAAATTGACGCATTGTCGGCATAGATTTTCTCAACCTTGAAGCCCTGCGCTACGCTAAAATCCCGCTCAGGCAATGGCGTGTCGTAATAGTCGGTGTTTATCTTGTAAGCATAGCGGATATCGGGCTCGCTGCCTATGGTCTTGTTATAGACGTGAATCCACTCGTTGTCGAGGTTTATATCCATAATGGTGTAGCCATAGTCGCTATTGCCCATATCAAGGCAGCGCACCATCAAGCCTATGATGCCGTCGGTCTCGTACTGCCGCCAGCGGTGCCAGTGACCGTTCTGGTGAGTGATGACAGGATATTTCTTGAGCACCGCCACATAGTCACGACAGTTGTCGAGGTCATCGAGCAGCGGGTAATGGTTGATGCTCAGCACCTTCATGCCGGGTTTCACCATCTCGCTCAGCGTCTTGTCGAGCCAGATGAGGTCTTCCTGCTTGATGTGTCCGTCGCCCATCTTCATGAAGGGACCGCAGTTCATGCCGATTACCACAAGTTTGCCAATGGTGAACACAAAACGGTCGTTGCCCCACAGGTCGTTAAACGTTTTGCACGCGCTCTGGCTCCAGTTGTTCTCGTGGTTGCCAGGTATGACATAGAGCGGCTTGGTGATGCCGTCGAGGATTCCTTTCACGTTGAGCAGCTGCACGTCGCTGCCCTCGTTGGTGAGGTCGCCAGTCATGAGCACGGCATCGACATCGCTGGCATTTATTTCCTGCACAGCCTCTTTGAGCTTGCCTTCGTTGGCATTGCCAGGAGAGACATGAATGTCGCTAAGGATTGCAAACTTCTGCGCAAAACTGGCAGACGACACCAGCAATAATGCGAGTATCAAAATAGACTTAAAAAACAACCGTGTATTCATCTGCGTTTTTCGTTTATCGTTTATCGTTTTTCGGGGATTAATCTCTGCATTCCGCATTCAGCATTCTGCATTATTGATTGAGCATTCTGCAACTTAACACTTAACACTTAATACTTAACACTTAACACTTATAACTTACCTATACGTTTTAAGTTTTGGCATAAAAAAGTCGGGATAATATTCTATATTGAAAAAGCCTGGCTCGCCAACGAGGATAATCACGTCGTATTGCACCTCGCATTGCAGTTGGTAATAGTTGAGATAGGCACTAGCCGCCGCCACCATGTGGCGTTTCTTTGCGTCGTTGATAGCCCGCAGGGGGTCGAAGTGCTCATCGCTGCTACGAGTCTTCACTTCTACGAAATGCAGCAACATGCCCTGTTCCTGCGCTACTATGTCTATCTCAAGCTTATTCATCCGCCAGTTCGTCTCACGAATGGTAAATCCCTGCCGCACAAGAAACTCCACCGCCTCTTGCTCACCAGCCTTGCCAAGTAAATTATGTTGTGCCATAATTCAAAAATAATTTCATGCAAAAATACACAATTTTTATTAAAACACAAAAAGTGAAGCCCCCATTGGATAGTTTATCAGACACTAATAAAAAAAGCAGAGTTCTCTTTTTAAGAACCCTGCATTATTTATAATCGTCAATAAATTATTTAACCTTGAAGGATTTGATTAACGACTCTAAATCTTTTTCGAATTGGTCTTTCTTGTCGACTGGATAAGTGACATCAATCATGAATTTCTTGCCGTTCTTTTGCAGCTCATAGTGTCCACGAAGTCCAAATTGGTCTTGACTCTTTGACACAAAAGAGATGTCATCTATTTTCTTCACATCGGCACTATCATTAAATGCCTTGGTCATCTCTATGCCTTGGTCGGTTGATTTCTCGGGAGTCATATCACCAATGTAATTCATCTCTGTGCTGGTCACATCAATCATGCATCCTTGGGAGAGGAAAACCTTGCCGCCACGAGATTTCTCCATTTCGGCATCACTGTTTTGCTGTTCAAAGCCCTCTGGAAGAACTACCGAGTAGCCGAAGTCCTTGTTCTCATACTTTACACCTTCAATGTTCTCCTCGCTTGCATCGCTTGTTGAACCCGATTTCTTGTCGCCACCACAGCTAACAAAGAAAGCAACTGAAACAATTGTCAACAAAAAAAATAATGACTTTTTCATAATAAAAACAATTTATAAGTTAATAACAATGCAAAGTTAATCCTTTTCTCTGAAAAACCACCTACAATTTGGAAAAAAAATTTTATAATCTTCTCAAGTTTCGCAAGTTGTTAACTTGCTCAAAGTTTAATGTTTAGTGTTTAGAGT
>CALDIG010000335.1 GCA_937904375.1 uncultured Prevotellaceae bacterium | reverse complement strand
ATCCTGCGATTTTACTGTCGCGGTTTTGGCGCCAGTTGGTGAAGGTGCCGAAGATGTCGCTCAGGGCTATCACGGCGTTGGCGGTTTCGTTCTGGTAGAGCGTGGCGCTGTTGCCCGCTACCGTCGTCTTGCCTTGCAGGGCACCTGTCACGCCCGAGATTTCCTCGAGCAGCTGCATCTGCAGCTTCACCATCTCGTAGGCTCCAATGTTGGTGTTGTTGACCGAGATTTGCTCGGGCTTGTTGTCGCCGTAGTTGGGATTGTAAGGCAGAATGCCGTTGCAGTTGCGCCACACGTTGCGGATGTCTTCCCAGGTGAAACCGTCGGGCAGTGCCGTCTCGGGGAACACCAGCACGCCCTTGGCGCTCGCCATCATGATGTTGTTGATAAGGGTGATAATCTGGTTCACCGACTTCTGCTGGTCGATAATGTCTTCGACAAAGGAGTGAACCTCGCCGTCGGTGAGCGGGTAGAATTTCATCACAAAGGGGTGCGAGCCGTGAGCCCAGGGAGAGTCCCACTCGGCAAGCAGGTCTCCCATGGACGAGAACCAGCGGCAGTGCCACACGGTGGCGATGTCCCAGCGGGTGCTCAAGTTGGCATCGCTCTTCAACCTGGCACCGGGCGGCAGGAGCCACACCTGCGCCGTTGCCTTGTCATGGCACAGCGTCACCTCGCGGCTCTCGCGCGTCCACACCTCAATGGCTCGGCATTTGCCAGCATTGCTGGGCGTCCAGAATGATGCACCCTGGTGCGAGTCGGCGCCTATGGCGTGTGCGAAGTCGAGGGTTCGCCCGCGGCAGTCGTTGCTGTAGAGCCGCCGCACCCAGCCAGCCTTGCCGCGCGAGCCGCTCGCCACGCGCTTGAGCAGCTGCGCCATCGTCAAGTCGTGGAGTTGCCCCACTATTTCGCAGTCGCGTCCCAACGGGTCATTAAACTGGTTGACAAAGAAGTTGTTGATATTCACGTTGCTCACCGCCACCTGCTGTTGCCACAGGTCGCGCACGATATCGATGCGCTGCACCGCGGTGCCCGAGATGAGGAATTCCTCAAGGGCTCGGCTGTCGAGTTCGTCGAGCTGGTTGAAGCGATGCACGCTCTCCACATTCTTGTCATCGGCATGCTGGTTGTTGATAAACTCCGAGCGGTAACGCCCCACGATGGTTTTCACCATCTGGCGGATGAGGTTGTTGGTGATGGGGCGTGTGCCGCCTTCCAGATACAGTTCATATTCCGAGCGTGTGGCACCAGTAACGGTGGTAAACGTGTCGCTCCACTGGTCGCCGTAGGTGAACCGCTTGTTACGCAGCCGCTTGCTCCGCAGCTGGCTGCCCAAGCACCATGCCTTGTAGGCATCGTGCAGGATTTCTTGATTGGTGTTGAGTGTGTTCATAGTAATGTAATTTTGCTGACGAGCCAACAAGCTGACGAGTAAACAAGGCAATGGAGGAAGATGACTCAGTACTATGCGAGCCAATAATTACTACTGCCTTGTCAGCTTGTTACTTGTCAGCTTGTTAGCTTCATCTTATCGCAAAATAGCTGCGGCGGTGGCGCGGTCCATAGCTCACATGAAGCCAGCTGAAATCGTGCTCGTTGATGGCTTGGTCAACAGGCAGGTCGAGCTGGCGAAGCAGCCTGTAGAGACGTTGGTTCTTGTCCTTGGAGCCGACGGTGATGTCGGCGGCTTCGCCCAGAATATGCTGGCTTGCTGGCACACCGCCCACAGCCTTGTTGAGAGCCAGGCAGCGGTAGCCGCTGTTCACATGGATGGGCGCTCCCCATGCCTCGCGCAGCGGGTCGAGGACATTCTCGACGAGAGCGGTGAGGTTGTTAATCACTTGCTGCGACGGAGTGTTGTCGATGCCCCGCAGCCGGGCTGTAGTGGAGCGGGTAAGCTCCGCGATAGTAAAATAGTTCATAGTTCACAGTTAATAGTTCATACTTAAACTCGCCGCAAAGTAAATAACATCATCCCGGGGCAGGCAATGTTATTTTATCACTCACTTTCCTCGTTCCACTTTCCACCTTCCACTTTCCACCTTACTCGTTTCACCCTCCACCCTCCACTAATTTGGTTAATTTTAATTAAGGTAAAACGTTATTATTGAGCTAATGGGGTGTAATTGAAAAAATATCCTTATCTTTGCAGGTTTTTAAAAAACAATTAGTGCGAAAATAATCATTTATTAAGATGAAGAAGTATAATCTAATCAACAACGTAATGGGCTGGTTGATATTCCTGGTGGCAGCTGTCACCTACTTGTTGACCATTGAGCCCACAGCAAGCTTCTGGGACTGCCCGGAATTTATCGCCCAAGGTTACAAACTCGAAATAGGCCACCCGCCCGGCAACCCCATGTTCATCCTTGCGGCACGCTTTGCCGCCAATTTCGCCGGTGGCGATGTGACGGCAGTCGCCAAGTGTGTGAACGCCATGTCGGCGATCCTCAGCGCGGCAACTATCCTGCTGCTGTTCTGGACCATCACTCACCTGGTTAAGAAGCTGGTAGTCAAGAAGGGTGAGGAAGAAAATATGTCGCTGGCACAATACCTCGTGGTGATGGGCAGCGGTGTGTGTGGAGCTCTTGCCTATACTTGGAGCGACACGTTCTGGTTCTCGGCGGTAGAGGCCGAGGTGTATGCCTTCTCCTCGTTCTGCACTGCCCTCGTGTTCTGGCTCATCCTCAAGTGGGAGAACCATGCCGACCACCCCAGCAGCGACCGTTACCTGATTTTGATAGCCTTCATCTTCGGCATCTCGCTGGGAGTACACCTGCTCAACCTGCTGGCAATCCCGGCAATCGCCCTGATTTTCTACTATCGCAAGGCCAAGAAGAGCACCGTGAAGGGCTCGCTTCTCACTCTGCTCATCTCATTTGTCATTATTGTGCTTATCCTCTACGGACTGGAGCCAGGCTTCGTGAAGATGAGCGGATATTTCGAGAGGCTGTTTGTTAACGGCTTCCACACGGGCTACAACAGCGGCGTGGTGTTCTATGCCGTGCTGCTGATGGCTAGCTTAGTCTGGGCTCTCTTTGAGCTGCACCGCGACAAGAGTGAGACCCGCAAGCGCCTGAGCGTGCTGCTGAGCATTATCCTCTCGGGTATGTTGTTCCTTGGCGATGGGTTGGCAATTCCTGTATTGCTGATAATTGCTGTTTCTATTTATCTCTTTGTTGCCAAGCGAATCTCGCCACGCCTCTACGGTAACATTATCCTTAGCATCATGATGATTTTCATCGGCTTCTCGGCCTACGCTCTCGTGCTAATTCGCAGCAACGCCAATCTGCCCCTCGACGAGAACTCGCCCAATAGCCCCTTCGCGCTCACCAGCTACTTGAGCCGCGACCAGTATGGCAAGTCACCTCTGATCTATGGAAATACATTATTCTCAATGCGCATTGATACCAAGGATGGTCCAGAGAAATACACCCGTTTGGCTAAAGCAGATGAAAACCAACCTGATGAATATATTAATTTAGGACCTCAACAAGAACCTGTTTATGCTTCTGAGACCGAGATGCTGTTCCCACGCATCCACAGTCAGCAACACGCCTATGACTATGCCAGCATATTGGGATACAGCAGCCCCGAGGAGATTGGCCATGGTGGCCCAAGACCCACCATGGGCGAGAACCTACGGTTCTTCTTCGAATACCAGCTGCATCACATGTACTGGCGATACTTTATGTGGAACTTTGCAGGCCGGCAGAACGATATCGCCAGCAGTGGTCCCGGCGATGTGGCACGCGGCAACTGGCTCAGCGGCATTCCGTTCCTCGACAATTCCCGCCTCAGCAATCTTGAGTATGTTCCCGACGAGCTTGGCAAGGACAACAAGGGCCACAACGTCTTCTTCATGCTGCCGCTGCTGTTAGGACTTATCGGTCTGCTGTGGCAAGCCTTCTCAGGCAAGAAGGGTATTGAGCAGTTCTGGGTGGTGTTCTTCCTGTTCTTCATGACAGGCATAGCCATTGTGATGTACCTTAACCAGACGCCAAGCCAGCCGCGTGAGCGAGATTACGCCTACGCTGGTTCGTTCTACGCCTACGCCATCTGGATAGGCATGGGCGTGGCAGGATTGTGGAAAGGATTATTATCATTAATTTATAATAAAGATGGTTCTAAAAAAGATAAAAAGTCTATCTTTATTTCTTGCGCTTTAACTCTTGTTTTAATAGCAGCATTTTTCTTGTTATTCAGGGGTGGATTTAATGACAACTTCTCTAATCTTTCATCACGGTCAAAGGGCAAGATAATAGTATTTTGTATTGTTGGATTATTATTATTTATATTTAGAATAAATGAGTTTAATAAGAAATCCAACATTAAAAGCAATGAAGAACCACAAGAATTTGAGATTAAAAATGGTACTTCTAGCCTTGTTCTTGCTGGTATAACAGCCCTTATCGGTCTTGCCGTGCCGTTGCAGATGGTAAGCCAGACGTGGGACGACCACGACCGCTCGGGACGATACTGCGCGCGCGACTTCGGAGAGAACTACCTGCAAAGTCTTGACGAGAATGCAATTATCTTCTGTAACGGCGACAACGACACCTTCCCACTATGGTATCTGCAAGAAGTGGAGGGAGTGCGCACCGACGTGCGTGCCGTGAACCAAAGCTACCTCCAAACTGACTGGTATATAGCCCAGATGCAACGTGCCGCCTACGATAGCAAGCCATTGCCGATGTATGCCGGACCTTTATCCTATGCCTATGACAAGCGTATTGTGGGATATTTCTCTGATTATGTAACAAGTAATTCACCTGTTTTGGTCGAGAATTTATTGAAAAATTTCTATAATGATAAGGCTTTCATAAAAACTGAATACGGACAACTACCATTTTTCAGTAATTACCAGGTGCAGATTCCAACCAGCGTTGATGCAGCCATTAAGGCTGGCGTTATACCCGAGTCAATGCGCGATAAAGCCACAGATACCATCAACATCGACCTCAGCAAAGTGTCGGGAGGAGATGGATTGGCAGCTAATAACACTATGACTCTTGACCTCATTGCAAGCAGCATTGCCCAAGGCTGGAAACGACCTGTGTATTTTGCCAACACCGTGCCTGCATCATATTTTATGGGGTTCAAACCATATATGATAAATACTGGCATGTGTTATCAAGTTACTCCTGTAAAAGTTAATGATGATAACATAAAGCACGATATTCAAGCTTGCAATAACGACAAGATGTACAAGATTGTCACCACCAAGTTTAAGTGGGGCGGTCTAGACAAGGCTCCAAAGGGTAGTATATATATTGACGAGACAGTTCTTCGCATGGTAACCACAACAAGAGTGACCATGATGAAACTTTCGTCTTCACTCTGCTACGAGGGACTCACGGCTAAGGCTTTCTCAGGAGATGTCGATGCCATGTATAATATGTGGGAGTCGTTCTATCTAGGCACAGGCATGATAGGTCAAGACGAAGCGTTGTATTGCCTTAATCGTGCTGCTAATGAGGGACACAAAATTACTGATGAGGATAGAGATATTCTTAATAGATATCCCATATTACCAGAAACAATCGAAAAGATGCAATTGGCCGAGAAGAGCATGCGTGAGAACCTAGGCGACTTGGAACAATATGCTACCGACCGCTTCAAGAAAGCAGAATACATCCTAGACTTGATGCAAGAAAAAATGCCCGCAGAGACTGCTCCTTACCAAAACACAATATCTCTGAGATTAGCCCAATGCTATAAAACCATCTATGAATATGGCCATAGCGAGACAGCAAGAAAGAAGGCTGTTGCCATTCTTGAAAAAGAAGCAAATCGCTTTGCGCAATACGCCATTTTCTATCAAAGTGTGGTTAGAGATAATAATAATGGTATAATTTATGAAGACGAAGATATGGTAAGAAGCATTTCTGATCTTTTTGATCTTTATAAAGACGTCAATCCCAAGAATTATGAGAATTTCTTGAAGAAGTTTGCCAACATCGAACATTCTGGAAGGAAAGTTGATATGGCGAAACTTAATGAAAGCTTAAAAGACTGGGAAGAAAAAGCATTTGTACAGAGGCAAGCTCAAGCAGAGGCGCAAGCCAGAGCAGAGGCTCAAGCAGAGGCGCAAGCACAAGCCGAGGCTCAAGCGCAAATGCAAGCACAGATGCAGGGACAAGACCAAGATCAGGCGAATATACCATTTAATGATCAAAACTTCGCCACCGAGCCTAGAGGTACCGACTTTGAAAACGAGAATTAGCAATTATATGAGCTAACAAGGAACAAGCCGACGAGCTAACGAGGCAGTAACAACGGTGTCTGACATAGAAACCAGCCATTGCCTCGTCAGCTTGTTCCTCGTCAGCTAGTTAGCTAAAAAACTTTGCATATAATGCTCATCGAACGCCCGCCACTGCTTTACCGGATGCTGTTTCCCGAGACCATCTGGCGCATCCAGAAGAAGCAGAAGACAGTATATCTCACCTTCGACGACGGTCCCATCCCCGAGGTCACGCCGTGGGTGCTCGACACCCTCGACCGCTATGGCGTGAAGGCCACGTTCTTCATGGTGGGCGAGAATGTGGAGCGCAACCCCGAGCTCTTCGAGGAGGTGAAGCGGCGAGGACACAGCGTGGGAAACCACACCATGAGTCACCTTCAGGGGTCGCACACTACCGCCCGCACCTATCTTCACAACGTGTTCCGTGCCCACGACCTCATCCAGTCGCCGCTGTTCCGACCACCTCACGGCCTGCTGCGATGGGCGCAGAGCAAGGTGCTGCGAGGCAGGTTCACTATCATCATGTATGACCTTGTGACCCGCGACTACAGCAAGAAACTGCGACCCGAGCAGGTGCTCGCCAACGTGAAACGCTTTGCGCGCAACGGCTCCATCATCGTCTTCCACGACTCCCTAAAAGCCGAGAAAAATATGAAATGGGCACTGCCACGAGCCATCGAGTGGCTGCAAGAAAAAGGATACCAGTTCGACACAATAGGAACTAAATCCACTTAAAAAAGTGGATAATTATTCACTATTCCCCAAGAAAAGTGGCAACCATCGCACATTATTCCCCCAGAAAAGTGGCAATAATATTTGCATTTTCCCCTAGAAAAGTGTAACTTTGCAGCACAAACATTTAAAACACAATATGATGAGAAGAGAAGTAGAGAAACAACTTATTGAATGGAAAAACAGCCCGCATCGCAAACCGCTAATTGTGATGGGGGCACGACAAGTTGGCAAGACCTATACACTACAGCATTTTGGCAAGCAGCATTATGATTATGTAGCTTACATAAACTGCGATAACAATCCACAGATAGAAAACTTATTTGCTACCGACTATAATATGGAGCGAATTTTGTTGGTGATAGGAGCTGTCGCCGAAGTCCCCATTATTGCAGGAAAAACATTGATAATCCTCGATGAGATACAAGAACTCAGGCGCGGACTCTCGGCACTGAAATATTTTTGTGAACTTGCTCCACAGCACCATGTTGCCGTGGCCGGCTCGCTGTTGGGAATCACTATGCATCAAGGTGAGTCGGCGCCAGTTGGCAAAGTTGACATAATAAATATGTATCCCCTCACTTTCACCGAGTTTCTTGAGGCAATCGGCAAAGAGCAGTTGGTCAACATTCTACTGTCGCACGACTGGGAAACAATCAAGATGCTGCGACAAGAATATATCAGGCATCTGCGCACCTACTACTTTGTGGGGGGGATGCCTGAGGCTGTGCTCAAATATATCAATACTAGCGATGCTATGTCGGTGAGGAAGATACAAAACAACATTCTCGCCATTTATCAAAGCGACATGTCAAAGCACACCACCACGCTCGAACAGTTGCGTATCACGCAAGTGTGGCAATCAATCCCTTCGCAGCTGGCGAGAGAAAACAAGAAATTCCTTTATGGCGCATTGAAGCACGGCGGGCGGGCGAGAGAGTTTGAGCTGGCAATACAATGGCTACAGGATGCTGGACTCATTTACCGCATCACCAGAGCTTTAAAGCCACAGCTGCCGCTTAAATTCTACGAGGACATTTCGGCGTTCAAATTATATCTGCTCGACACGGGCATGTTTGGTGCTTTAGCAAATATTCCACCAGCACAACTATTGATTTCAGATAATGATTTAGGAACCAGCAAGGGTGCCCTAACCGAGAATTATGTGATTTCGCAACTGGCAACAATGCCCGACACTACTCTTTGCTACTTCAGCAATGAAAACCACACTCTCGAGATTGACTTGGTACTTCAAGAGCAGAGTAACATTTGGCCCATAGAAATCAAAGCTGAGGAAAACCTCAAATCAAAGTCGCTCAACACCTTTATCAACGATAATCCAAATCTCACAGGAATACGATTCTCTATGAGCGACTACCGCGACCAGGACTGGATGATAAACATTCCACTGTATGCTTGTAAAACTTATTTTTTCCATCGTCCGTCAGAGTGATATATGGATAGCACTCTTGTAAAAAATATTGCCTTGGAACTGGGCTTTGACGCATGCGGCATTGCAAGAGTCGATCGTGTGGATGATGCTGCTGTGGAACGCTATCACCACTGGCTTGCCAGCGGCAAGAACGGGTGCATGGACTGGGCGCACAACCATCACGCAATCAGGGAGAACCCCGAGCTGCTGCTCGAGGGGGCGCGCTCGGTGATAGTGGTGGCGATGAACTACTACCCCCAGGTGTTTCAGCACCCACAAGCGGCGCAAATCGCCTACTATGCCTACGGCCGCGACTACCACGAGGTAATCAAGCAGCGGCTGTGGCAACTGGGCCAAGCCATTGAGCAAGCCACGGGGTGCAAGTCGAGGGCGTGTGTCGATTCGGCACCGCTGCGCGAGCGGTACTGGGCACAGCGAGCCGGCATTGGCTTCACCGGGTGGAACAACCAGCTCATCATCCCGGGCCGCGGCTCTTATTTCTTCCTGGGAGTGCTGCTCACGACACTCGAGCTGCAGCCCGACGAGCCTTGCCTCGACCAGTGCCAGCAGTGCCGAGCCTGTGAGCGGGCATGCCCCAGCGGGGCGCTGCGTTGTGGCGAGACCATCGACGCACGCCGCTGCCTCTCGTGCCTCACCATCGAGCACCGAGGCGACCTGCCACAGTGGGTAGAGGGCGTGATAGGAAACCGCGTCTTTGGCTGCGACGAGTGCCAGAAGTGCTGCCCTCACAACCGTCAAGCCACCGGCAACACCACGCCCGAGTTCCAGCCCAAGCCCGAACTGCTGTCGCTCACCCGCGACGACATCCTCTCGATGACTCAGGAACAATTCAGCAGCATTTTCTCCCACAGTGCGGTAAAGCGAGTCAAACTTGCCGGACTGCGACGAAATGCGTTTCTTGCGCTTCGCACGAAGAACGAGGATTGTGAATAGAGGATGGGAGGGCAATTCCTCATCATCCATGACCGCTTCTAACATTTTGAGATTTTTGGCATTTTTACGTTAAAACATTTTGAGATTTTCGGCAGATAAGGCTTATTTTGGGCATCATTTTGAGATTTTCGGCACTTTTATGGTAAAATATTTTGAGATTTTCGGCAAAGGTGTTATCTTTGCACTCAAAATAAAAAAACATTTTATGAACAGGATATTCAAACGTAAATTATATGACAAAATGCTCCAATGGAAAAAGGAGCGCAATGGCAGTACGGCATTACTAATAAAGGGTGCACGACGTGTTGGAAAATCAACTCTTGCCGAGGAATTCGCTAAGAACGAGTACGAGTCTTATCTTATTATAGACTTTGCCGAGGCTTCTCCTGCAGTAAAAAACTTATTTAAAGATATTTCAAATCTCGATAGTCTGCTCTTAGAACTGCAATTCCGTTACAAAACAAGCCTTACACCTCACAAATCGGCAATTATTTTTGATGAAGTGCAAGAGTGCCCACTTGCTCGTCAAGCAATAAGGAAACTCGTCAAAGACAGGAGGTTTGATTATATAGAAACTGGTTCTCTGATTTCAATAAAAAAGAATGTCAAAGATATTAGAATTCCCAGCGAAGAGACACGACTCACATTATACCCACTTGACTACGAGGAATTCAAATGGGCTTTGGACGACAATTCTACGATACCTTTGTTACATAATGTTTTTAACCAAAAACAGCAACTTGGCGACAGCTTGACAAGGCAACTGCTGCGAGATTTCAGACTTTATATGCTTGTTGGCGGTATGCCACAAGCTGTAGAGGCTTATCTTGAAAGCAATAACCTTAGCATAGTGGATAATATAAAGAGGGAAATAATAGAACTCTATGCCGATGATTTCCGAAAAATAGACCCAACAGGCAAAGCCACAAGAATGTTTTATGCAGTTCCTGGTCAGCTAAACAAAAATGCTTCAAGGTATCAAATATCATCGGTAATAAAACAAGGAAAACTCGACCGAGTGGAGGAGACCCTGCAAGATATGGAAGACTCTCAAGTTGTGTTGTTGTCGAAGCATGTGAACGACCCTAACATTGGAATGTCGTTTCATGAAGACAACAATCAATATAAAATGTTTCTCGCTGACACGGGTCTTTTCATTACACTCGCTTTCAAGGATAAGGATGTGGCAGAAAACGTCATTTATCAAAAACTGTTGAACGATAAACTCTCGGCCGACCTGGGATATGTCTATGAAAATATGGTGGCGCAGATGCTTAAAGCCGCCGGTCATAATTTATTTTATCACACATGGCCCACCGAAAGCGGCAAGCATAACTATGAAATAGATTTCCTGATCGCACAGGGAAACAAAATTTGCCCGATTGAGGTGAAATCTTCGGGATATAAAGCACACGCATCACTCGATGCTTTTCAAAAGAAATTCTCGAGCAGAATACTTGACAGATATTTAATTTACACCAAAGATTTTCGCAAAGACACTGATATTATATTACTTCCTGTATTTATGACTATGTTTTTATAAGCACTCTATTCCAGTTTATAAAGTTCTAAAACTTTATAAACTGGAAGTTTAGAGGTTAGAGTTTAAATAAAATGCTCACGCTCTCAAGGCTTTATGCAAGCTTAGCCTTGTCTCGCTTAATCGCATTTTTAGTGTTTAGAGAAAAAAATTTTTTCAAAAATTTTATATTTCACACTGATTATCCTCTAACCTCTAAACACTAAACACTAAACATTAAACTTTGAGCAAGTTAACAACTTGCGAAACTTATAAACTCTATTATACATAATTACAATGAAACGAATATTTTTATTATTAACATTGATAACCTCCTTTCATGTGGCGGTGATGGCGCAACCGGGTAAGATGGCGGCGGTGACGGGCAAAGTGAGCAACGGCTACGACTTCTGGCTATATGCCCCACAAGCCTATTTCGACCAGCCCAGCGAGAAATTCCCGGTGGTAATCTACCTGCACGGCGCTAAGCTGTGCGGCCGAGGGCTGCGCTCGTTCCACAAATACCTCACCCTCGACGCCATCGCCAAGGGACGAGACATCGAAGCGATGGTCATTGCCCCGCAGAATCCAGGCGGCGGATGGAAACCCGAACGCCTCAACAACGTGCTCGAATGGGTGGTAAAGAACTACAACGTTGACACCACACGCGTCTATGTGGTGGGCATGAGTCTGGGTGGATATGGCGCGATGGACTTCGTGGGCATCTACCCTCACAAGATAGCGGCGGCGATGGCGCTGTGCGGAGGATGCACACTCAGCGATGTGCAGGGACTAGGCACACTGCCCTTCTGGATTTTCCACGGCACTGCCGACAGAGCGGTAACCATTGCGCAGTCAAAGAAGGTGGTCAATGCGTTGAAAGAGAAGGGCAACGACAAGTTGCTGAGATTTGAATGGCTGACTGGTGCCAACCATGGCGCTCCAGCACGCATCTTCTACCTTGAGCAGACCTACCAATGGCTTTTCTCCCACTCCTTGAGCGACAACCCTCGCCAAGTGAACCGCGACATCGTCATCAACCTCGACGTGATGTCGCGAGCCTACAAAGGCCTCAATTCCAAAGGCACCATCACCAAAGTCTCCTCAATAAAGAACCCCACACCCACCGAAGAGGAACAAAACGAAGAAGAGGACAACGCTCAGGAAGAGTAGCCTGCTCGTCAGCTAAATGTTAAAATCAGCACTTTTTATTGCTCTTATAATATAATTTATTACTTTTGCACTACCTAAAATGGTGTGCAAGGATTAAAAAGTGAAAATTTCTATTGACAAAGCAGCTATTCACACTATGCCGCAGGTGATATTTCCTGGCGACATCTACGTCATCGACACAATATTTCACGTCAAAGAGGCGATAAGGGTACTTATGAACCACGAGATTGTGGGCTTCGACACCGAGACCAGACCCTCGTTCCGAAAAGGCGTGGTGCACAAAACAGCGCTCATGCAAATCTCCACCCCCAGCGAGTGCTTCCTCTTCCGCACATGCAAGATTGACGTGCCGCAAGATCTGGCACAGTATCTCGCCGACCCTAGCTATAAGAAGGTGGGACTGTCGCTGCACGACGACTTCAAGATTATGAGAAAGTTTGACAACTGCAACGAGCCTTCGGGATTCATCGACCTGCAGGACATCGTGGGCGACTACTGCATCACCGACATCAGTCTGCAAAAAATCTACGCCATCCTCTTCGGCGAGAAAATCGCCAAAGGACAGCAGCTCACCAACTGGGAAGCTCCCGAACTCACGCCAGCACAGCAAAACTATGGCGCCGTAGATGCCTGGGCATGTCTCAAAATCTACAACTACTTGAACGACGGACTTTTCAACCCTAATCTATCACCATATATAATTAACGAAGACAATGAGCAAGAGTAAAATCAAAAAATCTGTAATATTCCCACTCGTCATGCTGGCCTGGCTAGCAGCAATGGCGTGGATAGGACGCGACAACTTAGCACAAGGTAAATATTTACGCTACTTTGGCATCATAGGCGTGAGCCTCATCATTATCCTGCTGCTCTACCTCTCACTGCGAAAAAAAGAACAGCTACAGCAGCGCCGAGAAGAAGAGCAATACGGCCCCTACGAAGAAGACGAAGAGGACAAAAATTCTAAAGATAAAAACTAAAAACTGTTATGGCATAAATAGCCCCCCAAAAATCTTCCGTCGCCTAATGACCGATTCGGGTTTAATAAATCTACTAATTTAAGTTTCGCAAGTTATTAACTTGCTCAAAGTTTAATGTTTAGTGTTTAG
>CALDIG010000334.1 GCA_937904375.1 uncultured Prevotellaceae bacterium | reverse complement strand
TAATTTAAGTTTCGCAAGTTATTAACTTGCTCAAAGTTTAATGTTTAGTGTTTAGAGGATAATCAGCGTGAAATATAAAATTTTTGAAAAAAATTTTTCTCTAAACACCAAACTCTAACCTCTAAGCTTCAAGTTTATAAAGTTTTAGAACTTTAGAAACTTGAATTGATAATATTTTAAAAAACAAAAATACTGAATAATTTGATTAAACAGTTTTTAGACTGTTGATTATCAGGCAAAAATAATTCGTTTTTAATTAGTTTAATTAGTGTTCTTATAATTTTTTAGGTGGAGTCATCTCTCGTCCCTCGAATGCGGCGAAGCAGTCGCGCCAGTGCTGGGGCAGGGGTGCGGGGAGGCGTGTCTCGGGGTCGAGATACACCATGACCTGAGAGCACACGCATTTCACCTCGCCGGTGGCGGTGTTCTGGAGAATCTGCAGCACTGTGAAGCTCTTGTTTCCCACGTGGTCGATTTGTGTCTTCACCACCAGCGGCTCGTCGAAGAGAGTCTCGTGCAGGAAGTTGCAGTTGATGTTTGCGATCACCACGTTCACGTTGTTCCAGTCCTGCCGCTCGCCGGCTGCACGTTCGAAGTAGATGCTCTTGCCGAGGTCGAAGAGGTTGAGATACACCGAGTTATTGACATGCCCGAGGGTGTCGAGGTCGCTGAAGCGCAGCTGCACCGGCAGCTCGCAGTGGAAGGGGTTGGTTATGTTGAAGTCCATATTTCTTTAAAGCTAACAAGATGACAAGTAAACGAGTTGACGAGGCAGTAGAGATTGTTGATACCTACGTCGTCGAGCAACTTTTTTGCTTGATTTTCGTCACAAAGATAAAATGTAAAGATTAAACATGCAAATTTTTATCATTTATTTAACCTGGATTACTCATAGTCCAGGATAAATCCAAAATCATCTCAAATTAATTTATGGAACCCATCTTTACTTTTTTCTCATGCGTAAAATCAGCCATTTCCAAAAATAAATCTTGAAAATGGCTGATTTTTTAGCGTCGTTGTGGGTGGCAAAAGGTTGTTCTTTAGGAAATTGCGACTCCAGTTTGAGCGACGTAATTTGTTGAAAACACGAGTTTTTGGGGGTTATTTACCAAACTTCACTCTCAATTTCTCTATCATATCTTGTGTCATGGTGTCGAGGTCATACTCGGGACGCCAGTCCCACTCCATGCGTGCGCAGGTGTCGTCGAGGCGGTTGGGCCACGAGTCGGCGATATTCTGACGCAACGGGTCGTTCTCATACTCCATCTCAAAGCTTGGAATATACTTCTTGATGCAGTTGTAGATGATTTCGGGGTCGAAGCTCATCGACGCGATGTTAAACGAGTTGCGGTGAACCAGACGGTTGGGGTCGGCCTCCATAATCTCGATTGCGGCGCGCAGGGCGTCGGGCATATACATCATGTCCATGAAGGTGCCCGCCTTGATTGGGCACTTGAACTTCTCGCCTTTGACTGCGCTGTAGTAGATATCTACGGCATAGTCGGTGGTACCGCCGCCAGGAGGAGTGACATAGGAGATAAGGCCTGGGAAGCGCACCGAACGGGTGTCAACGCCAAAGCGGGTGAAGTAGTAGTTGCTCAGCAACTCACCACTCACTTTGGTAACGCCATACATGGTGCGGGGCTGCTGGATG
This sequence comes from uncultured Prevotellaceae bacterium, assembly GCA_937904375.1. GTDB lineage: Bacteria > Bacteroidota > Bacteroidia > Bacteroidales > Muribaculaceae > Sodaliphilus. The sequence continues at coordinate 898 of CALDIG010000334.1, read as the reverse complement.
GTGTCTTGGGGAGTGCCGTCCTTGGGGGCATTGGGACCGAAGGAACCAATAGAGCTTGGCGTGAACACGGCGCACTGGCATTCGCGCGCCACCTCGAGGGTGTTCATCAAGCCGCCAATGCCTATCTTCCACGCCAGCAGAGGCTTGGTCTCGGCAACTGCCGAGAGCAGCGCGGCAAGGTTGTAGATGGTATCGATGCCATATTTCTTCACGGCATCGGCAATCTGTTGTGCATTGGTGATATCCACCACTTCTTTGGGACCCGACTCGGCAAGCTCGCCTTTAGGTTCGGCACCAGGGATGTAGCCGGCCACTACGGCATCATTGCCATAAATGCTTCTCAACTTCATGGTGAGTTCAGAGCCAATCTGCCCTGTTGACCCGATTACTAAAATATTCTTCATTTCGTGATAAAAATAGTTGTTTTAAAGTTATGATTTGCAAAATTACTCAACAACAATCAAATTTTACAAAATTTCGGCAAAAAAATTGTTCTATGTCGCAATTTTTTTAGAACTTTGTGCGTATTGAAGAAAACATTAGCAAGAATAAACAACATTTTTAATCTTACAAAACTAACTATGTACGGCAAATTTCAAGAACATCTAAGCAATGAGCTGGCAGCTATCAGAGAAGCCGGCCTCTACAAAGAAGAAAGACTAATCACCACAGCCCAGAAGGCTGCCATCAAAGTGAAACCCGAGACCGACGTGCTCAACTTCTGCGCCAACAACTACCTCGGACTTAGCGACAACACACGACTCATTAACGCCGCCCAGGAGATGATGGCTAAGCGTGGCTTCGGCATGTCGAGTGTGCGCTTCATCTGCGGCACTCAGGACATCCACAAGGAGCTTGAGGCTGCTATCAGCGACTATTTCCACACCGAGGACACCAT
>CALDIG010000333.1 GCA_937904375.1 uncultured Prevotellaceae bacterium | reverse complement strand
TAAATTAAGAAAAAACTATCACTTACATTATATATATGATTATCCGCAAAGATACCAGTAGCGCCCCGCAGGGGCAATCTGCCCACAGCCCAGGGCAACGCCCTGGGTGGGGGGAACCTCAGGAGAACGACGCCCCGCAGGGGCAATCTGCCCACAGCCCAGGGCAACGCCCTGGGTGGAGAAGGCATAGGAGGACGACGCCCTGCAAGGGCAAAAGCCACTGTCCCCCGACAAAATGTAGGGACGCGACGTGTCGCCTCCGCTCGGAGAGTGAGGCCGATACGGCTTTTGCCCTTTCAGGGCGCATTTACTTTCGCATCCTATACCCAGGGCGATGCCCTGGGCTACACGGTTATTGGCCTTGCAGGCCGTCTTGGTGGTACGATGGAGGATAATCATATTATAACTTCTCTATGAATTCCATTCCGTATTTCTCCATCTTCCCCTTCCCGATGCCGTCCACCTTGGCCATGCCCTGCGGGGTCAGGGGGTCGAGCTTGGCCCCCTCGGCCATCTCCGCATCCGTCAGTATGACGTAGGGAGGCAGTGCCAGGCGGTCGGCCATCTCCTTGCGCACCTTCCTCATCACGGCAAAGCGGGCAAACACGTGTTCCTCCAACACGTCGCGATAGTCCACGCGCTCCCTCTTGCCGCCCTCCTTGCCCGGAGCGGTTTTCTCCGGCGAGGCGGCTCCGTCCATGTAGGTGACGCAGAATGTCCAGCAGGGCGTGGCCTGGGCTGTGACCAGCTGCTTGCCGACATCCACCACACGGTGGCTGCGCAGGAAATGGTTGAGTTCCTCCGTGTCGCTCTCGGCATTGCCGAGGGGGATGGTGAAAAGTCGTATCTGCATGGTTGTCCGTTTTTATTCTTCTTATTTCACTTTATTCGCCTGCTCGTGTGACCTGTCCTGTCGCCGTGGGGCGGCTCCGCCTCGCCCCACTTGCTCCATGACAAGCCCACACTCGCACCGGCTGCCTGGGAGCCCAGACTGAACTCAGGGAACAAGGACAAGGCGAAGGCCGAGGTAGTTGTAACTGATCGTAGGGTCGAGGTAGTTCCGATTCGATACTCGGCAGTACCTCGCGATGCTGAACCAGCTGCCACCACGGGCCACGCGGAGGGAGCCACTGGAAGAACCCGTGGGATTCGTCTGCAAGGAGGATGAGTAATCGCCGTACCAGTCCTGGCACCACTCCCACACGTTGCCGTTCATGTCGTAGATGCCAAGCTCGTTAGGAGCTTTGGTGGCGACAGTCTGCGAGCCAAAGCCTTCTGAACCCCATGTCTGCGAAGGGATATTTCCCCAGTACCATGCCACATCATCCACGGTGTTGCTTCCGGAATACTTATACCCCCTGTTGCTCTTGCCGCCACGAGCTGCGTATTCCCACTCTGCCTCGGTGGGCAGGCGGAAATTCTTGCCAGTCATTTGGTTCAGCTTAGAGATGAACTCTAGGCATTCATAATACGACACCCTCTCCACCGGTCGCTGCAGGTTGGTGCCATAATTGCCGCCGTTTGAGAAGCTCGGGTTGGTGCCCATCACGGCTTGCCACAGCTCCTGGGTCACTTCGGTCTGGCCTATGCTGAAGTTGCTTACTGCCACATGGTGAATGGGCAACTCATCGCTTTCGGCATCTCCGCCCTGCTCTGAAGTGCCACCCATAGTGAACGTGCCGCCGTCAACTGCCACCATACTGAATGTTACTCCATTGACAGTGTAAACATCAACCGGTGGCAGAACTTGAGTGTTTCCAAGCAATACATCGTAAACTGCCGTCACATCGGCTGCTGTGATATTACCGTCGCCGTTCTGATCCCAGTTTTTAGCGTTGGTATAGTTGTTGTTGAGCAGTACTTCGTAGAGTGCGGTAACGTCGGCAGCTGTCACTACACCGTCGCCATTGACATCGCCAGGTATTCCGTCACCTTTTGTGACAGTGAGTAAGCAGCTTGCGCTATAGTTTGTTCCATCGGCTGTGGTAGCAGTTATGATTGCTGAGCCTGCGGATTTTGCCGTCACCAAACCGTTCTGGTCAACGGTGGCGACATTGGTGTTGCTCGATGTCCAGGTAACGCTGCCGTTGGTCACGTTGCTCGGGGTAACGGTGGCGACAAGGGTTTCAGTATTGCCAACCGTAAGATTCAATTCACTCATGTTAAGTGAAATGCCTGTGGCAAGGACAGTAGCTGGTGTCACCGTCACTGTGCAGGAGGTGTTTGGCAATATAAATTCCTGATGCTCCACATTGCTGGCTCTCACATTTATCAGTCTAACCACTGATGTGCTGGTATAAGAGTCATCAGCGATGATTCTAAACCTAACTAAGGCTCCGCTGTTGCCGCTAATGGTCTGGAGGCTTTGCGAAGCGATTAGTATGCGAATGGCACCACTTGAGAGCATGGCACTAGATATAGTGTGGTCGCTGCCCTTGCGGTCGGTGAGTTCAAACAGGTATTCACCGTTCTCCTGTTCTATCGACAGTCCATTAGGGAGAATTATGTCGGCCTGCAATCCGGTATAACTAATGTTGTTATCAAGATTCATCTCAACTTCTAAGGTGTCACCTGCTCCAATGAGGAAGTCATTGCAATATAGCCTGTCTTCGGCAAGCACGCTTAATGCCGTTAATGTACACAACAACAATAATAATACTTTCTTCATAATCTATCTGTTTTTGTTAGTTAACAAGAAGACAAATATCACTGTAGGGATGATGTCAGCCTCGTCCATTGGAGTTACAGAGGCAATAATATTTGCCGCGGTTGTTCTCATAACATTATTTTATAAACAACTTCTTGATTGAGTCGCTCATTTTTAAGATTATCATTCCGCTTGCTGGAGCAGGATAAACGTTGCGACCAACGGTCACCTTGACTGCTTGGCTCATGCCGTTTGGCAGGACGATTTGTGCTGTGCCGTCAGTTGGCGAGTCAATCATAATGTAGCTGCCTTCGTTGTAGATGAGGGCTGTTGAGGTTCTCGCCGTCTCAACTCCTGTGGTTTCGAAGTGCAGTTCTATGTCGTCAACCATGAAGCTAGTGGCTCTTGGCGTGGCTAGCTCTATGTTCCTGATGACACCGTTGCCGCTTGGCTCGCCAGCGAGGGTTAGGGTGAGAACAGTGCCATCGTTGCCGTTAAACGCTTTGCAAGCTGGTGAAGAGGCGAGCAGGCGATAGTCTCCGTTGCTCAACTGGTTAAATGCCACCTGATGGATTGCCGACGCGCGGCCGCTGAGCGACGCGTCAACCAATGTCATGCCAGTCGGCAGCGCGAGGTCCATCTGCAATGCCGTGAGGTCGATTTCGTTGCTCAAGTTGATGATAACCTCGTTGCCCTGGACGACTGCACCCATAGAGCATTCTTCATTTTTAATGATGCATTGTGCATTGTGCAATATGCTTGGTGCATTGTCCTCATAATGGAGTGCTTGATAGGCCACCGCCACAAGGTCATTGATAGTGATGAGACCGTTCTCGTCAAGGTCGCCTTCCTCGAAATAGAATGGCTGCGGGTCTTTTTCAAGAATGTAGCTAGCCGTAGTCACATAGTCGGTCACATTCACCGAGCCGTCGTCATTCACATCGCCAGTAGGGTCCATCTCGATGATATTAGAGAATTCACTCCAGGGAATTGTGGTGCTGTAGATGTCATACTTGCCTTTGGGGATATAAAGTGCACATGTGGATTTCGGGACATTATAAAAAATCCTCGATCCTCCATAAGTTACCGCTTGTGGATTCTTGATTTTTGAATATATAGAGGTCAAGTCACTGCAATCTTGGAAGGCATAACTGCGAATCTCTATCACCGAATTAGGAATCGTCACCGAGGTCAAGCCGGTGCACTTAGCGAAGGCACCTTCACCAATATGAGTCACCGAGTTGGGAATGGTCACAGAGGTCAAGCCGCTGCATTCATAGAAGGCAGATCTGCGAATCTCTGTCACAGAGTTGCCGATGGTCACCGAGGTCAAGCCAGTGCAACCATAGAAGGCATAGTAGCCAATCGCATTAACGTTGCCACCTATAATATAATTCCGAACTTGCGTTCCAAAAATACTACTGATATTGCTTGAGGACGAATAGGTCTTTGACACTATCGTATTGCTATTAAGTGTCACAGAGGTCAAGCCAGTGCATTTAAAGAAGGCAGAGTCGCCAATTGATGTCACAGAGTTTGGAATTACAACATAACTTAAATCATCTAACCATTTGCAAAGGCTTGATGAGATGGTCTCTACTTCATCTCCAAATATAAAATCTGTAATGCCATCAGAATCTACCACTTCATAAGATTCATTTTGACCTATATTTTCATAATAAATTTCGACATAGTATTCAATAGAAAAAGGTGAAGGACTATATTCAGATTTACTGCTACCTATAGGAGGCCCCATCTTACCATAATCTTCGTAATAACTTTCGCTATAACTGCTATAATTGTCAATAGAGCATGTTTTAGCATTCCAATGCACAGTTCGCAAATTATCACAGTTCGCAAAAGAAGCACCACCTATGGAAGTCAACGAATGGGGTATTGTCAACTCTGTCAAGCCAGTGTGACTAAAGGCTAACTTGCCAATTGTAGTTACCGAATTGGGGATATCAATCGATGTCAAGCCACTGCAATATTGGAAGGCACCGTAGCCAATCGAGGTCACAGAGTTTGGGATGGTCACTGAGGTCAAGCCACTGCATTCATAGAAGGCATTATTGCCAATCGAGGTCACCGAGTAAGTGACATCATTGTATGTCACCTCAGAAGGGATAATGATAGCGCCGGTGTAATTGCCGCCTCCAGTTACGGTTACACTAGTGCCATCGTCGTTGTAGTTATAACACAGTCCACCGACCATAAAGTCATAGGCACACGCCAGCTGCGGCAGCATTGCCAGTATTGCTAGTAATGTCAGTCTTGTTAGATGTTTTTTATGTTTCATGTTAATTATTTTTTGTATTTTATTGTTATTAATCGTTTGAAATCTTAGCTGCGTTGCCAACGCAGCATACGGGACATATATGATTGGTGTAAATTACATTGCAAAAATATAGTAAAAATTTGAGAAAGTATTGGTTCTTTTGGTCCTTTTCGCATGAGGGGTGGACAAATGTACAATTTTTATTGGTGGATTGGCGACATCAACAAAAACACCATTAGGTGTCTCATCCTATCCATTGCCATTCAGTTCTTTGTTCAAATATCGGGCTGTGATGGAATTTGGGCTTTGTGCTACTTGCTCGGGGGTTCCGGTGGCGACTACTTCGCCGCCGTTGCGTCCGCCGTCGGGACCGAGGTCTATGATGTAGTCGGCGCATTTTATCACGTCCATGTTATGCTCAATGACGATTACGGTGTTGCCTTTAGCAACGAGTCGGTTTAGCACGCCGAGCAGGATTTTGATGTCTTCGAAGTGTAAGCCTGTGGTTGGTTCGTCGAGGATGTAGAGTGTTTTGCCGGTATCTTTCTTTGAGAGTTCGGCGGCGAGTTTCACACGTTGGCTCTCGCCACCCGAGAGGGTGCTAGAGGGCTGACCGAGCTTGATATAGCCTAGTCCCACGTCTTGCAGCACCTTGATTTTGTGCAGGATATTCGGCACCGCCTCAAAGAACTCCACCGCCTGGTTGATGGTCATGTCGAGCACGTCGGCGATGGACTTGCCCTTGAAGCGCACCTCAAGCGTCTCGCGGTTGTAGCGCTTGCCGCCACACGCCTCGCAAGGCACCAGCACGTCGGGCAGGAAGTTCATCTCCACCGTCTTATAGCCGTTGCCCTTGCACACCTCACAGCGTCCGCCGCTGGTGTTGAACGAGAAACGCCCAGGCTTGTAGCCGCGGATCTTCGCCTCGGGCAGGTTGACGAAGAGGTTGCGTATGTCGGTGAAGATATTGGTATAAGTCACGGCGTTGGAGCGCGGCGTGCGTCCCAGCGGCGACTGATCGACGGTGACCACTTTGTCTATGTGCTCCAATCCCTCAATGGAATCGTAGGGCAGCGGCTCGGTGAGCGAGCGGTAGAACTTCTGGCTGAGGATGGGCTGCAACGTGGCGTTGATAAGTGACGACTTGCCGCTGCCGCTCACGCCAGTGACGCACAGCAGCACGCCAAGCGGAATTGTCACGTCCACATTCTTGAGGTTGTTGCCACGGCAGCCGTGCAGCGTTATCGCCTTGCCGTTGCCGGTCCTGCGCTCGACGGGAATCTCGATGCGCTCCTTGCCGTTGAGATAGCGCGCCGTGATGGTGTCGGCTTTGAGCAGTTCCTGTGGTGTTCCCGAAAAGACGACATTGCCACCTCTCCTCCCAGCTTTGGGACCTATATCCACCACATAGTCGGCTTCGAGCATCATGTCACGGTCGTGCTCCACCACGAGAATGGTGTTGCCCTCGTCGCGCAGCCGCTTGAGCGAATTGATGAGCCGCTGGTTGTCGCGCTGATGCAGCCCTATGCTCGGCTCATCGAGGATGTAGAGCACATTCACCAGCTGCGAGCCAATCTGAGTGGCGAGCCTGATGCGCTGACTCTCGCCACCCGAGAGCGACGAGCTGCTGCGGTTGAGCGACACATAGTCGAGCCCCACGTCGAGCATGAACGACAGGCGGCTGTTGATTTCCTTCACCACCTCCTCGGCGATCGCCCACTGGCGGTCGGAGATGTGGTTTTTCAGGTCGAGCATCCATTCCCGCAGCTGCGCGATGTCCATGCGGGCGAGTTCGGCGATGTTCTTTCCGCCGAGCCTGAAGTGTAGCGCCACATTGTTAAGTCGGTCGCCGTGGCACTCGGGACACACTGTTCTCGAGAAGAACTGCCCTGCCCACTTCTGCGCCTTCGACGTAGCATTCTCGCTCTGCTGCATCTCGATGTACTTCACCAGTCCCTCGTAGGCAAGGAAGTAGTTGTTGATGCTCATCGTCTCGTTCTTGATGTTGAGGCGCTCCTCGGTGCCGTTGAGGATGTCGTCGATAGCCTCCTCGGGCAAGTCCTTGAGTGGCGTGTCGAGCGACGCGCCATATTTCTCACAGATAGCTTGGATTTGCCAGAAAATCAGCGAGTTCTTGTATTTTCCAAGAGTCGTGATGCCGCCGTCACGAATCGAGAGGCTCGGGTCGGGCATAATCTTGTCTTTGTCGATGATATTGACATATCCCAGCCCCTTGCACTTGTGGCACGCACCTTGCGGCGAGTTGAACGAGAAGCTGTGCGGAGCAGGCTCGGCGTAGGACAATCCCGTGGCAGGATCCATTAGTGAACGGCTGTAATGCTCCAGCGCGCCGCTGTCGGCATCTATCACCATGAGCTGGCCGTCGCCCTGCTTGAAACAGGTGTTGATGGTGTCGCGCAGCCGCACCTCGTCTTTCTGCGCCACTTTGAGGCGATCTACCACCAGTTCCACGTCGTGGTTGCGGTAGCGGTCGAGCTTCATGCCAAAGGTTATCTCTCGCAGCTCGCCATCGATACGCACATGAATGTATCCCTTCTTGCGAAGTTGTTCAAAGAGGTCTTTGTAGTGACCCTTTCGGTTCTTGACCAGCGGAGCGAGGAGATAGATTTTCTTCCCGTCATATCGCTCAAGGATGAGGTTGAGAATCTTGTCGAGCGAATATTTCACCATCTTCTCGCCCGAGAGATAGCTGAAAGCATCGCTGGCGCGGGCGTAAAGCAGTCGCAGGTAGTCATAGACCTCGGTAGTGGTGCCCACGGTGGAACGCGGGTTCTTGTTGGTGGTCTTCTG
>CALDIG010000332.1 GCA_937904375.1 uncultured Prevotellaceae bacterium | reverse complement strand
CAAAACAACCTCAAAGGCATCGACGTTCGCTTCCCTCTCGACGTTATGACAGTAGTGACGGGCGTAAGCGGCAGCGGAAAGTCGACACTCGTCAACGATATACTATACAAGGCACTGGCACGAGAACTTGGCGACAGCGCCGACGCTCCGGGCATCTACGCCTCGCTCGGCGGCGACATCAACCGAGTCAAAGCTGTTGAATTTGTCGACCAAAATCCTATCGGCCGCTCAACACGCTCCAATCCGGCAACTTACCTCAAAGCCTTCGACGAGATACGACAACTGTTCGCCAACCAACAACTGTCGCGACAGATGGGGTATGGCCCAGGCTTCTTCTCGTTCAACTCGCCCGGAGGGCGATGCGAGGAATGTAAAGGCGATGGCAAAATCACTATCGAAATGCAATTTCTCGCCGACGTCACTCTCACCTGCGAGGCGTGCCACGGACGACGCTTCAGCAACAATGCGCTCGAAGTGACCTACCGTGGCAAAACCATCTACGATGTACTCGAGATGACGGTTAACCAAGCTATAGAGTTCTTCTCGCAAGCCGGCGAGGCCAACGAGAGCCGCATTGTGGCACGACTAAAACCGTTGCAAGACGTAGGACTGGGATATATCAAACTGGGACAATCGTCATCGACACTCTCTGGCGGCGAGAACCAGCGCGTCAAGCTCGCTTACTTCATCTCGGGAGAAAAGAAAGCCCACCCGCTATTTATCTTCGACGAACCGACCACCGGACTTCACTTCCACGACATCAACACCCTCATGAGCGCCTTCAACCGATTGATTGACCGCGGCCACACCATCATCATCATCGAGCACAATCTCGACGTAATAAAATGTGCCGACCACATTATCGATCTCGGCCCCGACGGAGGCGAAGGAGGAGGAAACATAGTCGCCACAGGCACGCCCGAACAAATCGCCGCCTGCCCCACCAGCCTAACAGGCCAATACCTCGCCCCAAAACTCTCCCACTAAAGCCCCCACACACAACAAACGTATCCTTCCTCGTCAGCTGCGACATCCTCAAGATCAACCCGCTTGACTGGCTAACAGACACACTCAATCAAATCCACCCAGACATGGACGAGCAACAACTCATAGCCCTGTTGCCCTGCAACTACAAAGCCGATGCTCAATAGCATCGGCTTTTTTCAGCACCCAACCAATACGGCCTTTTCCGGACGGATACCTTTCGCGGCTATACAGGCTTATCCGCGTTTGATCCTATATTGCTCAGTGGCTATTCGATGTAGTGCCCCGGCCGAATGGTTTTGCCAACGGAGAGCGCCTGAATGAGCTTGAGTGAACGGGCGGCAGCGAGTTTGTCGCTTCCCGGGATATTGGTCACAACCTTAACGCCGGGAATATACGCGTCGCCTGTAAAGACATCGTTCCCCACAACATACGTCAAGCAACTCGGGTTATGGCCCGATGTCGCGTATACCTCAGCTGCAAGCCCAGCACCGGAGGCGCTATCGATTCTACTGTCGGTTGAATTGCTGTCGTAGAGGTGGATACAATCGCCATCGTCAACGAGGCGGATGTTCTCGGGGCGGCTGAAGACGAATGGGGCCTCGTGGTATTTCGAGAGGTTGAGTTTAGCGTCGAGGAGCGCTTCGCGCCCGTCAGCGTTGGTGTAGACAAGCACCTTAGGATACAGTTCACAAAGCTCATTAAGCCCATAGATATGGTCAAAATGCGCATGCGTAAGCAACACCCCGCGAACCTTCCTCCCCAGCAACAATTCCACCACCGGCCCCACATCCCCGCAGTCCACCAACCAAACACCATCACCCCCATCATCCACCAAATAGCTACACGACCCAAACACCGAATTCACCACCTTCCCAATCACCATAACAGACGCCCACATTTACCGCCCCCCCCAGCCGCATGTATTCCACTTGACAAGGCGGTAAAACAAATAAAAGATTATGCGTTAAAATATACTTTCAATTAAATATTGCACCCAAATCAAAGCAATAGACCTAATCTATTTGCCTTTAATCCATTATTTATACCTCTATCTAAAACAATAGTCCAAAATACATGGTATAGGATAACCAAAAGAATTAAGATCCCTTTTGCGATATCTATATAATGGAATCGTCCTATGGGCTTTTTAGTTATCATCATTAGTGTCCGGAGAAATTTTACCACAATGAAAGTTGGGTGTTGGTTTCGCCAGACGGGTTTATAAAATCAGTTTGTTTTTCATAAATGTCATGGATATTTGCACGTTTGAAAAGAACTGTTCCAATGGACGAAGCAATCGTATGAAGGCTCTTGTCTATATTGAAACGCTTTTTTGCGATGGCCAAAAGGAGGTAATCGCAAACAGCAATCCATATCTGAGAGAAGACGGCATTGCGGGAAGTTCCGTAGAACGTCTTTATGTGCAAATGCTGCTTTATCCACTTGAAAAACAGCTCAATCTGCCACCTCTCGCGGTAGAGTTCGGCAACGGTTATCGCCTCAATGGCAAAGTTGTTGGTCAGGAAACGATAGACGTTGTCTGTGGCAAAATCCTCATATATGACGAGCCTCAAAGAGTCTGGATTCTTCTTGGAGGTGAGCACGCCAGCAAGTCTGATGGTCTGGTCGCTTATCAACCCGGCCGAAGCGTCAACTTCTCGGTCTTCCAGAATCTCATAAACCATGTTGTCTTTTGCCCTTGTGACGAAATAAGCATGATTCTTCTGAAACTTAAATAAATGCGGTTAAATGATGCTAACGACTCGAGTTAAAGCTGTAATCAAATCATAGCCATACCATACAAGTGTAAAATCCATTGATTTACCCAACGGCACAAAACGGTCTACGACTTGCGGGTGTTCGTTATTAACAAATTGAACCACATACTATAATTCGTGGTGATGTACACGCATTATAGTCAGTGAAAATATTCTAATCAATTAAACAGAAACCCTCGAACATAGCTTGTCGCTGCCGGGCAAGAATGTCGTGACTTTTACACCTGAAATATATGGTTCGCCGGTGAATATAGCATTGTCAAGGACGTAAGTCAAGCAAGCTGTATGATATCCGGGAGTGGCGATGACTCGTGCCGCCCCCCCGTTGGCCAGTTGCACCTTATCGCCATTGTCAACGATGCGTATACGCTCTAGAAAATCAAAAACGAATGTCATCTCGTGATATCGCAACATATTATGCTTGTCGTCAAGCAATAGCTCCTCACCTCGTTGGTACAGAACTCAACCTCGGGAATAGTGCACACAATTCATTCAGCCCGTAATTGTGGTAGAAATGCCCTTGCGTGAGCAACACTCCAAACGACTGTCAATTGTCAAACAATGCACTTAGCGTTTCTACATACCTACAGTCTACAAGACATACCTACTCACATTCAATAAAAATACATGAGTTAAAACTCAGATAAACAACTCTAGAAATCAATCTTAAAACAAATCTGCCGGTGAATTAATAATACCTTCTTCAAATATATCATCTGACTCAATTATGGGAAGAATGTCTTTGGTGTTAATATTTGCTGAACATACGCCCCATGATAGTCCGACGCCAAATCCACACATAAGAAATCTTAAATCTTTATCATCACTTGAATCTCCGTATGTATCACATATAACAAGGGGGATTGCTGGTGCTGAAGTGTTACCATATCGGTCTAAACAGATTGGCATCTTATCAGGAGATATTTTAAGCTTTTTGCAAAGCATTTTATTTATTAACTGATTAGCTTGATGAAATGCTAAGCAATCATAGTCCTCAATGGTTGAATCAGTCATTGCCAAAAACTCCTTTATTGTTTTTGGCACAGATGATATCGTAAATGAAAACACGTCTTCGCCTTGCATAATTGTATTATAAAGACTACGGACATTACCATCAGGCCATATAAAATTCTCGGTAGTAGCATGTAAATTTCGGAAACCTCCTGCTGGTGCTATGATAGCCTTATAGCCTGAACCATCAGTTTTTAGAACGCCTTTAATATCTGTTTGTTCAATGATTTTTTCCAAGAGAATAGCTGCACCACCATCTCCAAACAACATTGCGACAGACTTGTCTTTAGGGTTCGTCATTTTTGTTAGTGTCTCACCAACTAGCAATAATCCCTTATTTATATTAGATGACTGCATAATAGAGCAAATTACCTGAAGCCCATAAACAAATGCAGAACATCCGAGATTGATATCAAATGCAACGCAGTTTTGACTCAAAATAAGGCGTTTATGAAGAATACAAGCTGTGGCAGGACGTCTGTAATCCGTGCTGTGAGCAACAAATATCAAAACCCCGATCTCATCACGATTGAGATTTTTCACACTTAAAATTTTATCAGCTGCTGCATAGCACAAGTCTGATGCTGTTTGATGTTCTCTTGACTTTCGAAATTTGCGTATTCCCGTCATCTCTTGAAACTTCTTCACAGCCTCTTCGCCAAATTGATCATAAAAGGATTCTCCTCGAACCTCTTGTTTGGGTATGGCACAAGAAACACAAGAGATTTTAATATTATTGAAACTAAAATATGACATCGTATATTATTTATTGAGAAGTATAACCTCCATCTACGACAATGTTTTGACCTGTAATCCATCGTGCCCCATCTGATAGGAGAAACATGGCTGCATTAGCGACATCACAAGGCATACCTAATCCCAAAGGGAAACCAGCACGTCGAAGCTTTCGTTGCTCTTCAGTCAATGAATCCATCATGTTTTGCATCAATGGAGTTAATATTGTTCCTGGAGATATACAGTTTATATTAATTCCTTTTGAAGCCATTTCAAGTGCAAGAGTCTTAACTGCCGAAACAATTGCGCCCTTTGAAGCTGCATATGCTGTAACACCAGGACGACCTACAATTGCTGTTATAGATGCTATGAGAACAACCTTAAACTTATCATATCTATATTTTTTCTTTGATATGTATTTAAGAAAATTCATAGCTCCAATAAAATTTACCGAGAATATTCGGTTGTAATCGTTTGTTGAGAAACGATTATACGGCAAGGTCTTCTCAATTCCTGCGCAATGCAAAAAACCATGTAGCGGTCCAATTGTTTCTTTGATTTGCATCAATACTGCTTCCACATCATAATCAATTGTGATATCACAAGTATAACATATTACTTTTACATCTTTGCTACACCTTATCTTCGTTTGGAAGAGTTGCTCTTGGTTTATATCAACTAAAACAAGATTGGCGCCAGAATTAGAAAAGTCTATTGCACATTGCCGCCCAATTCCTGATGCTCCTCCCGTGATAAGAATCGTTTTTTCTTCGATTGAAAAAGGATTGTACATAATAACAAGTTTATAATTAGACTTTTTGGGGAGACTTCATTTGGCTGTAAAACCACCATCTACAACAAGTGATATACCTGTAACCCACGAAGAAGCATCCGATAAGAGGTAGACGATAGCATTTGCCACGTCTACAGGCTCTCCAAATCTCTTTAATGGATATTTGGATATGTCATTCTGCAGCTGTTCTGATGTCGCAATATCGGGCCTGTTAAATTCTGTTTTTATCATTCCAGGATTGACAGAATTCACCCTAATCCTCTTTGGTGCAAATTCAATAGCGCAGTATTTCATAATTGAATTGATTGCTGCCTTTGATGCTCCATAAATACTGTTGCCTACAGTATGATTATAAATGCCACCTATTGAAGATACGATAACAACGCTTCCCCCCTTGGCCAATTTTTTCCCTTTTACAATAAGCCGAAGAGTTTCAATTGTAGCAAACACATTTAGTTCAAAAACACGATTAAAATCTTTCCTTGAACTATATAGAAAGGGTTTCATTGCGCCGATACCAGCACAAAGCACCACACCATCCAATATTGGAAGATTATTTATGAATTTTTGACTAGCCTCAGAATTTGTAATATCTATAGGATAAATAATGTGAGACTCACCTTGCATCAATTTCAATGTTTCATTGAGATTGTCACGGTTTCGTGCTACAGCTATTACAGAAGCTCCCATAGAGGAACATTGAATAGCTGTAGCACGTCCTATTCCACTAGATGCACCAATAATAAGGGTTGTCTTTCCTTTTAAAGAGAATGGATTCATCATTTTAAAATTATACCGCCGTCAATTACTAAGGTGTGTCCTGTAACCCATGAAGATGCATCAGATAAAAGATATATAATACCGTATGCAATATCTTCTGGCCTGCCGAATCGTCCTAATGGATATTTGGATACATTTTCTGCTAATTGTTCTGCCGATATAACACCAGCAGAAAGTATATTTGTATCAACAAATCCAGGATTTACACTATTGCTGCGTATTCCATTACATGCAAGCTCAAGGGCAAACCCTTTCATAAATGCATTTAAACCGCCCTTAGAAATTCCATATATGGAATTTCCTACTGTAGATATCATTACCCCGCCAATGGATGAGGTAAAAACCACCGAACTCCCTCTATGGATTTTTTTCTTCTTAAGAAGACGCTGAACAAGAAGGATGGGACCTATCATGTTCACATTTAATACTTCTTCTAACGCATCCTTATTAATAAACTTTACTGGTAAGGTTTTAACAATTCCAGCATTTAAAGAGATACCATCAAGTGAAGACAAGGAGTCTGCAAATTGATATATATTGCTTTCGTTTGACAAATCTGCGATATGTAATTGATGCTCTTGCTGATTACTAGAATATAGAGAATCAAAAGTATCCTTTAATCGTTTCTCATTTCGTCCGGTAATAATAACTGTTGCACCCATCTTAGAGCACTCAATAGCGGTCACTCGTCCAATGCCTGATGAAGCACCTGTAACAAGAATTGTCTTGTCTTTTAATGAAAAAGGGTTATATAACATGAGTTTTATCTGTTTCGTCGTCTGATACTTCTACAAGATCTGAAATTACAAGGTTGTTGGTTTTAAAAGCTACAGTTCCCCAAGAAAGACCTACTCCAAAACCGCAACAAATAAAGGATGACATCTTATTCTCCACTTTCCCCTTAAGTTCTGATACTATTGTAATGGGAATGCTAGCGCCATTTGTGTTTCCAAACTTAAACATGCTGAAAGGAACTCTATCATTTTGAAGCTTAAGTTTCTTTGTAATCATGTCGTTCATCTTCATGTTTGCTTGATGGAATACATACCAATCAGCATCTTGATAGTCAAAACCATAATGTTCTGACAAAGCTTTTACAGATTTCGGAGCGGTTCTGATGCCAAAAGAAAATACATCCATTCCTTTCATTCTTGATTGGAGTCGTAGAGTTTCTTTGCCCTCAACTATCTCTTTGTTAAAACTATTAATTGTCACAGGGTTTCTTGCACCACCATCAGGTGTAATGATAGAATCAAAGCCACTGCCGTCTGTACCAAGATGAAAATACATCGAAGGTGCGCCTTCTTGCCATTCAACGGCTGTAACAGTGCCTGCACTGCCAAATAAAGGATTTCTCAAACGCTTAGCTCCCAAGAAACGAGCCTTGGCTTCACCACACATAACAAGTGCCTTGCGTATTGAACCCGCCGAAAGAAGAGAAAGAGTAGAACTCAGGCCATAAATCCAACCGGAACAACCAAGTGATATGTCCATTGCATAACACTCTTTCGTAAGTCCAAGCCTATCTTGAAGAATGCATGCTGTAGCCGGGAGTATATAATCAGGAGTCTGAGACACAAAAATAATAGCTCCAATCTCATTTTTATTCCATTTAAGGTCTAATATTAACCTCTCCGCCGATGCATAGCATAAGTCTGAAGTTGTTAGTTCATAACTAACTCGGCGCTCTCTAACACCCGTTGTCTTAACGAATTCTTCGGGCGAGTAATCACTCGATACAACATCATCCTCTGTGGGATGAAGATTACTAGCAACGTTTTTAGGAACGCCGGCGGCAATGCCGGCGATCCTAACGTTCATAATTTCCAAAAATGCCATTAGAGTTTTGCAATTACTCGGTTATACAAATCTTCTACTGTCACGGAATTCTTCACATCGTCTCCCTTAAGGGCTACGTCAAACTCATCGTCAACCATAGCTATTACGGAAAGACCAATTAGCGATGACCATTCTTCAAGGTCATGATACGCTGTCGAAGCACTAATCTCATTTGAATCAGTGTCATCAAACTGTTCTGCGAACAGTTTTACAAACTCATCTAAGCTCATTTTATAAAACAAATTAAAATGTTAATTAATAATATGTTAATTAATAGAATAACCGTCTCGCAGGTACGCCTAAGTAAGTTAAACCATTCTTTGGCTTTGTCATGAGAACACTGCCAGCACCCAGCACCACATTCTCGCCAATACTGACGCGTTGCAGCACTATCGAGCCGACGCCAAGCATATTGTAACGACCTATCACCACCTCGCCCGAGATGCGGATATTCGGCATTATCACGTTGTAGTCGCCAATCACAACGTCGTGCCCGAGCACATCGCTGCCATTCAACACATTAAAGTTACCTATCTTCACATCGCACGAGGCGAAACAGCCGCCTTCAATTATGTTTCCATACCCAATTGAGAACCCGCGCTCGTCGGCCATGCCGAAGTTAGGGTGGATAACATTGGGAAAGTCGACGTTAGTGTTAGTAATCATCGACACCACCTTCTTCACCGTATGCGGGTTGCCGATGGCGACAGCTAGGTCGAGCGGCGTGAGCCACGCGTTCAGCTCCGCCATGCCGCCGAGCACCTTGCCGTAGAGCGAGATGTCGGTGCCCACGGGCTTGTTGTCGTCGAAGAAGCCGACGCGGTTCCAGCGAGGTTCGGCCTCACTCCGGTTTATCAGGTCGATTAGGCAGGCCACTTCTTTGCCGAAGCCGCCGGCGCCGAATATTGCAATGTCTTTCATTTAGTTGTGTCCGTTGAAAGCCTCCATGGTGGCCTCGCCGGCTTGCGAGATGTCGGCGCGGCGGACGACTTTCTTTATTGTTGTGAAAATTATGTTCAGGTCGGTTTTGAGCGATAGGTGGTCGACGTACCACACGTCGAGGCGGAATTTCTCGGCCCAGCTGATGGCGTTGCGGCCGTGACACTGTGCCCAACCGGTGATGCCGGGACGCACCTCGTGGCGGCGCGCCTGCTCCGCGGTGTACAGCGGCAGATACTGAACCAGCAGCGGACGTGGACCGATAAGCGCCATGTCGCCTTTGAGCACATTAATCAGTTGCGGCAGTTCATCAATCGACGTAGAACGCACAAATCGCCCCACACGGGTCAATCGCTGCGCGTCCGGCAGCAGGTTGCCGTCGGCATCGCGCTCGTCGGTCATCGTCTTGAACTTGATGATGCGGAAGATTTTCGCGTCCTTGCCCGGCCTCTCCTGCATGAAGAATACGAGTGCAAACCAAGCGGCAAGTCGTGCCCGCACGGACTTATCCTTGGTGCCGCCCCGGCTCGACGAAGTCAACTTAGTCCCAGCCCCCTTGTTGGCGAAATGCAGCCAAACCGCCACCACCAGCAATACCGGCGAAAGCACCACCAGCGCCACCAACGCTATTACAAAGTCGATTATTCTTTTAATGTGGTTGCGATACATTCTTTGTAGAAGTCTTTTAAGCACCGGCGGACAAATCCTTGCTCATAACGCGAGGCGATGAGTGGCCGTGCTTTTGCCGCCATTTGCGCCACTACGTCGGGATTCTCGACAAAGCGTTTCATCGCTTGGTAGAGCGCGTCGGCGTCCCGTGGCGGGACAATGGTGCCGTTCTCGCCCTCGATGATGATTTCGCGGGAGCCGTTTATGTCGGTGACAATGCTCGGCAGGCACATCGCGCCGGCCTCGATTACAACGTTTGGGAAGCCCTCGCGATAGCTTGGGAACACCAACGCGTCGACAGCGGCGTAGAACGGACGCACATCGCTTTGCGCTCCCACGGCGTTGATAGCGGCGTTTCGCTCGATTTCGCGCTTCGTCTCGGGCGCTATCGGGTCCAAATCAGCCTCCTCGTTCCCGACCAAAACCAGGCGCGTGGCGGGACACTCCTCGTTTAGGCGTTTGAAGGCCTCTACGAGTTCGTTTATGCCTTTGTCGCCGACTAAGCGGCCGACGAAGACGAACGTGAAAGCCTGCCCGTGAGCCTCCCCCGGCCCCTCCTGAAGGAGGGGAGCTTTTTTGGGCTTAAAATATTCCAAATCGATGCCCTTTATATTGCCATAACCCAGCACACGAAGCGGCTTGCGGGTAATGTGGTGATTGAGCAAATCCGACTTCACCCCCTCACCCTCAGGGATAACATGAGTGGCGCAAGCGCACGTAAGCCAATCCGTCGCCATCAGAATCCGTCGCTTAAGCCCCGTAGAAGTCGGGAACACAAGTCCCGTGAAAGTATGAATCCTAATCGGCACACGCGCCATCCACCCGGCAAACATCGAAATCAATCCCGCCTTTGGCGTAATCGAATGCACAATCTCCGGCCTCTCCCGCCGCATCACCCGCCACATCCGCCACAGCGACTTGAGGTCACGAATTGGCGAAATCCGCCTCTCCATCGCCACCGCGATAGTGCGAACACCCTCACTCCGCCCAAACTCATCAAGCTGCTCACCCGGCGAGGAAACAGCTACCACCTCAACACCATCTTCCGCCATCATCGCCGCCAACCCCTCACAAAACGCCAGCGACTGCGGCACCGTTGTAACCCTAATGAGTTTCATCTGTTTTGTTTGCAATTCTGCTATAAATTAATGATGATAATGAAAACACGCTATTGACCACCAATGAGGTTCCAAGACTCACCAAAAGCAGCATCAAAAATATTGCTGCCGGGTATTTAAACCCATAAATAAAGCCATGAAACAAATAACTGGAAAACCAGGTATGAATCATCCACATATTCATAGAATGTTTACCCAAACATGTAAACGATCTGCTAACTATTTCCGACTTGGGAGCAATAGTAAAAGCTACAATCATAGCCAAAGCATAGAAGCTATAGAAGACCTTAAGACTAATTATACAAGGAAGAATAAATAATAGTACTACCGTAAGCCACCGTAAAGCGCTATTTCTTAAAAGTCGTTTACTGAAGTTGAAAATAGCATCTAAAGCATTAGTTCGAACCACCGTTGCTCCCAGCATGAAAGAGAACATTAAATGGAAATAAAGCAATGGGTTGTAAATAAGCATATTGTGATAAAGATACTTTTCACCATACCGACTTATTATAAATGAAGTACATATATTTATCACAAACGTCACTGACAATACGATTTTCCAATTCACCTTTTCTGTTATTATGAATAACAATGGAGCTGTTAATGAAAGCAATGCGTAAGGCAATAAGAACCAGCACTCACCATTATAAGAGGTGTCATAAGCTATTAAATTCACTAAGACTTTTATCCCCCCCCCGGGATACTTAGCGCTATTGATAAAATAACCTACTGTGACAAATAATATCAGAATGACCCAATAATGACTATATAGTCTCAATATCCGTTTCGCATTATCTAAGACAGTACCATGACCCTTTTCCCAAACGATATAAAGCCCCATACCTCCTAATATTAAGTAAAAAGCAACCGGATTGCAAGCTCTTGCCATTATTCTTACTAAAGGTATAGAACCCACATTAACCAAAGACACAAAACTATCATCATGATTAAATAGATGTAGAAACAGCATAAGCAGAATCGCCAGCCCTTTCGCCTGTGTAGTCTCTTCTTTTGTCATTACTATATCTTATCTCGTCAAATTATGATATAGTTGATTATATTCCTCAGCCATGACGCTTATGTCATATTGCTTGGCACGTTCTTGACATTCATGGGCAACAACGTTATATTGGACTGGGTTAGAACATAACTGCCTTATTTCTTTAGCTAACTGCTTATAATCACCATGCGGAAACAAGATGCCTGCACCTTTAACTATCTCATGTAAGCCGTCAACGTCGCTGGCTATGAAGGGCCGCCCACTTGCCATGCCCTCAATGCTTGAAAGAGAAAGACCTTCCCAATGTGACGAAAGCACTACAATATCACTTTGCTTAAGAATTTCAGGAATATCGGTGCGTATGCCCAGGAAGTCAACTCGCTCAGTGATGCCCAATGTCTTTACAAGAGCCTCGACTATTGGGCGACGAACGCCATCACCAGCAAGTTGTAGCCTATAGTTTTCAGGCAACTCTTTAATTGCACGGACCAAGGTGTCTTGATCTTTCTGATCTCGAAATGCAGAAACCATAGTAACAACAAAGTTTGTGCTACTTGTTATATCCTTGATTGACATAATGAATTTTTCGGTTTCTACACCATTATATATAGCCAAGGTTTTACTCTTATATCCGATATATTGAACAAGATTATGGTAAGTTTGGTTTGCTATACAAATGATCTTTCCATATCTACCATACATCCACTTGTCAATTGGCTTTAAAAACCACTTCCCGCGGCGACGATTATTAGCATTATGCTCGGTTGTCACAAGTTTTGCCTTGCTGCACTTTAGAATTTTAGCTACTGGCACAAATAGCTGGCAAGCAGTGTTGTGGGTATGTATTATATTATACCTACTAACAAATTTAGTTAACTTTAGGATATTAAGTGGATTATACACATTACCACCAACACAAAGATAGTGAATCTTGATGCCTTTTTGCTCCAGCTCATCGAAGAAATCAGTGTGAGTGCCATCAAACACAAGCAATTCCACCTCATTTCCCAAGTCACGCAATCGAGGTAGCAAATCCACCATCAAGTGCTCAGCACCACCTGTGCGTAATGAGGTTATTACATGCAGGATTCTCATTTAATATCTTTTTTATGCATAAAAAATCCTATTGGTCTGCACCATATCCAGATTATGGGCAATTTGGGTACATTTCTATTATTAAGGCATTCATAGAAACGCCAGTAATTGATTGCCGCTTTCAGTTTGTGCTTAAAAGGTATTTTATAGGAGTTCAGCTCTTTATAATGAGTAACCGATGCGATTGGACTTTCCATTCTGATTCTATCAATTTTAGCAGTAAGTCCGTTCTCAAGATAATCACGATAATAAATAACTTTATTAAAATGGCGGAATATATATTTTTGAGAAATTCTGTTCCATACCAGCGCTTCCGGGCAGAAACGCTCACCTTCAAATTCCGGGAAAGAGAATTCTTTTAGGACTGATACCCTAAAGACTTCGGCCATATCACCTTTTACATTATATTTATAACGTAAATCTAATGAATTACAATCTAATTTATCAAAGTCATATCCATGACCTATGACTTCCCCATTGTGATGAGCCATAAAACCGACAACACCGGCATATCTATTATTACTTTTTACGTCTTGCCAAAATGAATTTATGAACATTAATGAATCACTTGGCAAGGTATCATCGCTATCCACTATAAAAAACAAATCTCCTTTTGTTTCTTGGATTCCGCGATTTATGGCTCGATGCTTACCGCCATTGGTTTGCTTAAAATAACGAATATTTATCAAACCACATGAAATAAACTCCTTAACGAATGACTCAGTTTTATCTGTTGATCCATCATCTACAATTAGCCATTCAAAATCTTTGAATGTTTGAGCGCAAAGACTCTCATATAACTTAGGCAACAAATCAGCTCTATTATATGTAGGAGTAAAGACTGTTATCATCTAAGATACATTAAAAATGTAAACAGTTCATTAAATAAGAGTGTAAATGCAATTACTATATTTTGTCTTACAAATAGCTTTTGCTTGAGTAAAGGGTAAATAAGAATAATTGGCATCAACATCCATGATAGATAGCCAAAGCGGTCAACAAAATTAGCTCGAATTACAAGCACAAAAAAAATGTTTGTAATTATATATGTATTGTAAAGCGTAATATATTCTTTATTAAAAAACTCTTTCTTAAATATATAGTAGCCTCCAACTACAATTGGTGCTAAAGAATATAAAATAAAATCAATTCTGAATCCTCGGTTATATATCCCTTTCTCATCGGAACTTATATATCCACCAGCCTGTTCTCCGGCATTCTCCGAAACAATATCGCCAAGAAAGTTGGAAATATAACCACCGACAAGGAAAGAAACAAAAAAAGCTGAGATCCAACACACGATTAATAATTTTGAATCTTTGAATAATAATGAGAGTAAGAATGCTGTTGCTGGTATAATCATTGATTTATGAATTCCAATAGATATAAGCATCATTACTATTAAAATTATGTTCCATATGCGTTTCTTAAAAAGCAAAGATAAAGACAAAATAAGAAAAGATGATGCAACTCCCGCACGTATAGTATTTATGCCATAAGAGAGGAACATAAAAGATGATAACATCATCAAGAAAACAATCAAATTATTTTCTTTTGAGAACTGAATACATGCTATATAGCGTAAACCCACATAAAGAACCGCTAAAACTGCAAAAAAGAAAAATTGATCGTTTGATATGATTCTTATTGCCAAATTAATAACTTGCCAAATATAATCACCGAACTCAGATTCCTCAAAGTTTTTAAAAACAAATAAATAACATTCTCTATCTGAATAAGTTCCCCATTCTATTGGGTAATAAGCAAAGATTATAATTATTGGTATTATTAAAAAAAGTGAAAGTATAAATTGATTAGAGTTAAACTTGCTCTCTCGAAAAGATATATTATCATTGTGAATATAGTAGAAGAATACTATTAAAATAACAAATAGTACCCCCCAATAAAAGGTTGCTCCAAAGTAATGCGCCAATATTGAGAATGGTAATTCTTGATTAACCATTCGAATTTAAATGTTTTAATAATTTATTGATTTCGGATGAATTGTCTTTAACTTGCGAAATCAAATATTCAACATATTTGTTTGCTATTGCATTATCTTTTATTAATAGTTCAATGCCACTTGCCAGACTCTCCCCATTCATTTCGCAAATTGTAGCATTTAATCCATTCTCAAACTGATCATAAACAGTTGAAAAATTAGTTACGACTATTGGCTTGCAAAGTATTTTAGCTTCATCTAGCGCAATTGACTTGCCTTCAAAGCGGGAAGGGTGTACATATATATCACATTGTTTCAAATAAGGATATGGATTCTGCTTAATACCAAGAAATATCATACTATCCTGCAAACCATATTTATTTACTACATGTAGCCATTTTGGCTCAGCAATTTTACCAATGAAGAGCCAAGTGAAATCTATTCTTTTTTGTTTTAGCACTCTTGCCGCATCTATAGCTAAATCAATTCCCTTATTTTTCCATATATGCCCTATAGTAAGAAGAACTTGACCATGCCAATTGGTTTCATCAATCTCTTCATTCGCCATTTGAATGATAACTGAGGGAGAAGATATGTTTTCAAACAGTTGAACCTTTTCTGCAACCTCAGGGAAATTTCGTTTTAGTGACTCTACACATTGAGGTGATATAGTGAAAATCGCATCCACCTTTGTGTAATACTTCTTGTCCATTGATTTATAATATGGCCATTTTTCATAGTCACTATGGAAGAACGTAACCTTTTTTTTACCACATAACCGGTCAACCATATAATATAGTTGATGTTGTCCATTATAATCAACAATCATGTCGTATTTAGCGTCTAATGACGGGAACATTCGCGATAACAGATAGCCAGATCGCGCCTTATTAAACAAAGACAAAATCATTCGTACAACCGACATTACAGCAAGCCTTATCTTCAAATCTTTTATAAAGGCCATTATACCTTTGAATCCATGTAATGCGTTACAAATCTGATTATTAATAATCACTCTTACATCTTGAGGCAGATACTGACCGAAAACACCATGACTTCCACTCATCACAAGCAAATCAACGTTGTATCGGGAGTAGTCAATTGCGTTTAATGTATTGACCAAACTCTTACTTACGCCTCCACTGTCAAGACTGCCTATAATAAATAGAACTTTAGATTTTGTCATAGAAAACTTCCGACTAGTAAAGCCGAGCCCTCTTTTGAAATAACTTTTGCAGGCTGTCCAACAACAACTTCGTTTTCCTTAACATCATGCATTACAAGAGTATTTAGGCCAATTACAGCATCATTGCTAACATTAATACCACCCAAAATCTTGGCGCCATTAGCAATGTAAACTCGGTCTCCAATTACTGGAAACTCAAATGTCTCAGTTGATTTGTTAAATTTTTGTCCAATAAGAATATTAGGAGATAGGTTCACATTAGAACCTATCTTGGCACTTGGATTAACAATAATTCCTCCAAAATGACCTATATACAATCCATGACCAACTTCTGTGGTATGATGAATGGAAATGCCATATTTGAATTGGTAGTGTCTTAATATTAAGCGAAATAACCAATGGATAAATCTGATTTTTATAGTATATTGGCATATCCTCATAAAAAAGTATAGCGGAAACCGGAAATGAACCATGAACGCAAAAAAGCAACTAAACTTAATTGTGTTTGATAACGGTAAAGGTCACACTTGATATATCCATAAAGTGAACTAAATGAAGTAATCATTTTTATAATTTATATATAGCATCAAGCGTTTTATTTATTGAAAATACTTCAACTCGTTTTCTAGCGCTTCTGATGATAGAAATAGAACTATTATCTTTATTATCAATAAATAATGTTACAGCATTATAAATACTCTCGTCATCATGGTCGCATAGGACACCATATTCATTGTTATCAATAATTTCTGTTGGACCTACTGTTCTTGTCGAAACGACAGGTGTTCCTAAAGCCATTGCTTCACAAATTACCAAGCTAAAGCCTTCCCACCCCGATGTGCTGAGCAATAAATCGGCTGCTTTAATGTAAGGATATGGGTTCCTTTTGAAACCCAAAAATTGAACCACATCTGCCACATCAAGAGCATTAACCATTTGTTCTAACTCGCATCGCAAATCCCCATCACCAATAAGTAGAATTTGAACTGTTATACTGTTGTCTTTAAGCCTCTTGGCCAATCGTATGACCCTATCCAGTTTTTTTTGGGGGGAGAAACGTCCAACAACTATGATTGTAAAGGTCTTATTTTCGATGACCTCTTCACTTGCCATCCTATTGATTTTTTCAACATCAATAGGATTATATATTACTTTCACCGGTGAGGAGCAAGAAGGAAAACGTCGTTTAAAAGCTTCGGCAGTACCATGTGCAACAGCTATGACTTTATCCATTTTATTATAACAATTCAGCTCATCTTGTTCGTTGACAAACATCGGGCTTTCATAATGACTTGTAAACAAATCAACGTGAACCCAACTGTAGTTCCGTACAGCCACGTCGGTGATTAATGAGTGAGCCTTAAGAGGCATTCCCTCTAGGAATGAAATTGCTACATCAAATTGACAATCACCTAAAGCCTTCAGCATGCGTCTTCTCCAATATGATGTAATACCAAATTTTAAAGCTAAACGTGTCGCAATTTTATAACTTATATCATAATCATTCCATGCCTTTACAACTCTTACTTGCGATGGAATTTGTTCCGCTAAAGTACCACCTCCAACAATTTGAAGCAATGTCACTTCATTATGCAGGTAATCAAAATTGTTAAATATATCAAGAAGCACTCGCTCTGCTCCACCAGCATTCAGTTGTCCGTCAATGAATAAATAACGTTTCTTCATTTGTAAAGAACTCTAAGAATATGAATATAACAACTTGACGCTAGTTTATTATAACAGAATTCCAATAATTTAAACTTAATTGGAAGTTTTTTTGTCCCTCTTACAAATTTCATAATACTATTATCTAGCGAATCAATTAATAATTTCTTCTCCTTATATGTTAAATTATCATCAATAATTATATTATGTATTGATTGATATATATCAATTGCTTTCAACCATTTAAAATGAGTTATAAGATTATTTGATAAACAAGGATTCTTTTCACATAATTTATTGAAAACTTGATATTCGCCCAAAGATGCTTTATATAGTTCTATACCAGAATGAAAACGCGAAGTTAATGAGTCTGAAGATTCATGAGTATAATAATAGTTTGATTTAGCAATAACCTTGCACTTTTCATTGCAATATAGAAGATACTGTTTAACAAATATTGCATCCTCACCATACGTTAGATATTTAGGGAATTCCAGTTTATACTTTATCAATAAATCACGCTTAAAGAGTTTACAAACAGGTCCCCTAATTAGTGAGTTCAACTCGCACTCTTCCAGTAAATCTACTACAGCACATGGACCAGACAAAGCCGGGATGATTGTTTTATCAAGTGAACGATCGGGATATGTGAGTGTAAATCCTTGAATCTGGAAATCATAATCATTTGCTAAGTCAAAGTCTGATAGATATGAAGAGCTTACATAGTCATCACAGTCTATAAAAACGACATACTCACCATTACATTCTTGAATTCCCAAATTTCTTGCACTTGAAGCTCCATGATTATTCTGATGATATGCTCTGATACGAGTATCTTTCAACATAAGATTTTTACAGATAGCCCATGAATTATCATTACTGCCATCATCAATAAGTAACAATTCAAAATCATGATACTCTTGATGTAAAATACTCTCAACACAACGCTTAAGTACCTTTTCCGCATTATATATTGGAACAATAATTGATACCATTTTAAAATGACAATTCAAAATAATGCTCTTTTAATGAAAGAGTAGCTATTAGTTCTCAAATTTATCATAGAGTTGTATACTCTATCATCGTCAATTTCGTCATTTATCAAGATATTATCAGAGTTTGGTTTTAAATTTAAGTTTAAATTTTTGTTCAAAGTATTAATTCTAGAATTACCCCTATCACCATTTTGAATTACAGAAAATTTTTTATTAAATAAAATAGAAAAAACGGTGCCATGAAATGAGTCTGTAATAACTTCTTTTGCATCACGGAACATTGATAACCACTGCGGAACAGTAAGTGAATTTTCTCCGTGAGCTGAAAATAATTGAATTTTTAAATTTTTCTTTGAAGCTATTCGCTTAATAAGTTTATATATATCTTGATCTAGATCCAAACAGTATACTGCTAAATAGTCACATTTACACATGCATGGCACATCATCACATAATTCTTCATATCTATCCCTAGATAATAACATTGTAGGATCTAAAACAACTGCCACATCTACGCCAAAATACTTCCTACATAAATCCACACCTGAATTCTCGCGCACGGAAATTGCGGTAAAAGTCTTTAAAAGTTCTCTACAAATGTTAGTTTGTTCTTCATTGTATTCCCACTCATCGACTCCAAAAGATGCTGCATAAGCTATTTTTTTACAAGCAAAATCTTTAGCAAATTTTAGATACATATCATAAATGTTAGTATTGTATTTAGGCCGCCATACTTGATCACTTCCTACTACTAACGCATCTATATCATTCTTAATCAGAATATTGCGATTATATTCTTCAAATGGTTTCGTTAAATCAATATTTTCATGTATAAAATCAGATGTATATGATGAAGAAATTCGACCGTAGCTTGATTTTACCGGATAATTACGGTTTAAATTCAAAATTTTGGAAATTCTAGTCAATGAAGAACTCATCAAATAGCGCCATCGCGGGTATTTCATGTAGGCATCTAAAGTAATTGGCGTATGCCCCAATTCCTTTAGTACCTGTTGTAAAGCCCAATTTTGGAGTATACCACCATAATTATCATTTAACGGTTGAGTAACTATACCAATCCTCATAAATTATAATAGTTCTTTCAACTTATAATAAATTCTTCTAATATTCTGCTTAATTGGCCTTTTCACCAAATAATAGAAGTTGTTCTGAAATATAAGCTTACGATATTTCTTTATGATTCTATTTTTGTAAAACACTTTTTCTTGTGCGCTCATGCTTGGTATACAATCAAGAGTG
Source organism: uncultured Prevotellaceae bacterium (assembly GCA_937904375.1). GTDB lineage: Bacteria > Bacteroidota > Bacteroidia > Bacteroidales > Muribaculaceae > Sodaliphilus. Next base: position 7,398 of record CALDIG010000332.1, on the reverse strand, counting down.
GATAGTAAGGTGGCGCAATAGCTTCTCAGTTTTGTGTTGACTGCTTTTCTATCGGCATAATGCCCGCGGCTATGAGAGTCATACCGTGAAACAACGGAATATTTCACTTCGGGAATTGTCACGCATTTATATTTATGAAATATTGGTAGCATTAGTTGCCAATTTTGCCCGGCATCTTTATTTGTATAAATATCTAATCCTTTAATTTGTTCACATAATGCGCTGTATCTAGCAATGTAACATCCAGAACCAAACCAAAATCCGTTGTTGGTATATAAGCAGTCTTCAAACAATCTTTCAGAAAAATCATCGCTACTTTCGATTTGCGTTATAACTTTAAGGTCATCCTCATTAAGATATTCAATTAAACATCTAGCCATTGCGTAACTCTTGTCATTGCATTCTAATGCGTTTACAAGACACTCAATCGCATCTTCGGTTTTGAAAAAATCGTCGGCATCCGGCCAGATGACATATTCTCCGCTAATAAGTTTTAAGCCATTGTTGATGGCTACAGATTGCCCTTGATTCTCTTGGTAGATGTAATTCAAATTATAACCTTTTGCAGAGAATAATGTTGAATATTTTTCAATTATATTTTTTGTATTGTCGGTACTTCCATCGTCGATTACGAACATCTCTATACTCTGATAAGTTTGCCTTAGAATAGAATCAAGTAAACGATGTATGTACTTACCACAGTTGTAGGTTGGAGTTAATATACTAACGAGAGGTTGCATACTTACGGATTTTTAATAGGACATATTGACGTGTATCTTTATCAGCGGAGAGAAATGTTAACAATAGAATAGTTGTAGTTGATAGAGCGGTGACTAATAAAAATCTCAGCCATCCTTCTGCGTAGAATCTTATAGGGACAAGAGCTATAGATAACGAGATTAGACTGATGGCAAGCACCGGAAGTATTACTTTGATGATAAAGTTGCGTACTTTAATCTCGTTTATATACAATCGCAAGGAGTATACATTACTTAAGCATCCTATAAATACCGCAATCACATTGAATACAAAAGCCGTATAAATGTTAAAACCGAACTTGTAGAGAACATATGTGATTGGAACCACACTCAGATATAAACTTCCGTTAATCAGGCTTATGCGTTTTATTTTACCGGTTGCGTGTATTCCTATAGCATAAACAAATGACATAGCAGCAAAGAAGTTAAACAAAAGCATAAAACGCGTGAACCATACAGTGTATTCCGGTATAATCTCAAGCCATAATTGAAGCACAAAATGCGTCTCAATCAAGATTGGTAAAGAAAGCAACAATAGTAAGATATAAAGGTACTTGGCGGAATTCAATAAAAGCGAGTTCATCCTTGAAATGTCTCCGACAGAATAACTTTTTATGATTTGAGGACGAACAGCTGTAGATACATTTGAACTAAATTGCATGAGAATACCTTGCACCATAGACGCAACGCCTACAGCCGCATTGGCAACAGTCCCGAAAAACATGTTAACCAGCACATTAACACCTTGCGTTCGCGCAATAGTACTCGCATTCCCATATAAATCCCATCCACTGAATGAGAGTAATGGCAATATAAATTCTTTCTTCCAAACACAGCGGAAGTGGGTCTCGGGGAAGCGTCGGATGCAGTAGATGCGGTAGATGAGCATGATGGTTACACCTACGGCGAGCGTGAGGACGGCGTAGAGTTTGAGTTTGTCGAAGTTGCCGATTACCAACAAATAGACGATTAGCAGTTTGAGCGAGACATTAAGGATTTCGACGTAGGCGTATACGTCCATCTTCTCGTGAGCAATGATGCTAGCGTTGTAGGGGGCTTGGGTGATGCCGAGCATGGCGCTCAAGATTGAGCACTGGTACACCCAATGTGCAGCCTCCATGCGTCCCTCGGGGATGACGAGTTTATTGCAGAGGAACCACAAGCCAACTGTCTCGGCAAGCACAAAAACCACCAGCGCGATGCCGATGTGGACGATGAGTGCGCTGGAAAACGTGTCGGCTAGCCGCTGCTTATCACCTTTACCAAGCTCAAACGTTAAAAACCGACTAGTGGCGCCACTCATCGACGCGTTCAGGAAACCCATCATCGCCACAACGCCACCCACAACGCCATAGATACCATAGTCCTCCACGCCAAGCGTAGCGAGCACCACGCGACTCGTGTACAGCCCCACAATCATCGTCAGGAACATCCTGATGTAAAGCATCAAGGCGTTTTTGGCTATGCGCTTGTTGCTTGAGGTTTGATTCTCTTGTTCCATTAACGAAGAGGTCTTGCATGAGGTTTTAGTGATCGCAATGCGAGTCGCTGTGCCGCGGCGAAGGCGGTGGCGAGGGTGGCGGTGATTAGGGTGGCGGAGGCTATGTCGGCGTAGATGTTGGTGATGTAGGCGCCTTGAAGGAAGTAGTTAGTAGCGATTATTTGTGCCAGGTATACTTCGAAGCTGTATTTGCCGATAAAGCTGACGGCGGTCATTATCATATCGGAGATTGGCAACTGGTTCAGCCCCACTAACGCCATGGGGAGGCAGAGGGAGTATTTGACTGATAAGTCTTTGACCACAAATGAGAAAACCACAAGTAGACCGTAAAGCAGCAACAGCTCTTTATTTCGCTTGTCACGCAGGTAGAAATAGGTGAGAACGCCTACCATTATTATGACAAAGCGGCGGGCGAAGTTCTCGTAAATCACAACGCCAAATTTGTTGCAGACGATGGCCACGATAAAAAGTGTGGCATAGAGCAATATGCCGTTCTTCCGGTAGAGCCAATTCATCAGCTTGTAAAGCAATGGGAATGTGGCATAAACTACTATCAGCGATGGCGTATACCACTCAACATTAGTTCCAAACGCCTCAATCACTGATAGTCCGGTTGACTGCAACGCAACAATTTTCGCTTTCTCCAAGAGGCTTAGGCCATCAAAGTAGAGCGCCAGAACCGTTACAAGAAAGATTATATATAGCGGAAAAATGCGCTTAATCCGATTCTTATAGAACCTTACTACAGAGTTCTTATTAAATGAATGGCACAAACCGTAAGCCGAAAGGAACAGGAAGATGTCAACGCCGATAAAGCCGGTCTCAAACACGTAGCTGAAAGCCGTCCACGGCAAACCACCTCCCGTATCTCTGTGTCCAAATAGAATAAGATGGAATAAGTAAACCCAAATAATGGCTATACCCATCCAAAATTTCCGTCCCTCTTTATCCAGTACTTTATCCAGCATAATGCAATGTGGCGATGCTCAATCCGACGTATCCGGTTCCGGCTACTGCGATTTTCATTCTTCGTGGTTATTTTATTGTCGCCTCAGGGGAAAGGGCGGTGAGGAGGCGGTGGCGGAGGGTTTGTTCTTCGGGGGATAATTCTTGCTCGTTGGCGGCGGACGTTAGCCAGCTCCGGGCTGTGGTTGTGACGAGGGCGGTGAGGTCCGGGTCGTTCCAGGTTTGGGTTTGTTCGTGGACGAGGGTGATTAGGAGCGTCTCGTTTGCAGCGGGAGTGAGGTGGCCGTCGTAAACGCCGAGGGAGGTGAAGAGGGCGTCGAGGATGTGGTCGTTTTGTTTGACGAGGTGGTCGTCCTCGACGATGAGCGAGGAGTGAGCGATGGCGGTCGCGCTGTGCATCAGCAGCAGCTTACTGTTGATGTTTTGTTCATTGTTGTATCTATCAATCAGCGATTTGTGGCAGTCGCGAAGTTTCTTTATTATTGCTTTTGGCGGGAAAACCATAATCTGCTCCTCGTCCATGAGGTCGGTGTTGTTGGCGAGGTGCACGATTTGAGCAGTGTAGTCGCGTAGTGCCTTTTCATCCAAAGCGGTAGGATCTGTCTCGCACATTTCAATCAGATGTTTAACGTCGAATTTCGTCATCACACTCTTATCTGGCGCGCCTCGCGTATGGCGTAAAGGCTTTCAAATTCGGTGAGCAGTGCGGCGACGGTTCGCTTTTTGCGGTCGCCGGCACCGATTTCACCCCATTTATCAATCTCGCCGTGAAGCTGTCGCGCCATTGTTTCGTCACCTGTAGCGGCATACATTATCGCTTGATGAAGAGCGCGTTGCAGGTCGGCGGTGAGCCTCGGCAGGAGTCGCTTGCACTCATCAATCCACGTCACGCAATCCTCGCCAAGCGCGGCGTAGCTCATAAGCATCAGCGAACAGTACATGCTCTCGATATTGAGCGTACGCGCCGAGAGTTCGCTGTAGCGATTCACAAACTTCACCACGTCGGCATAGATGCCATCATCAATACCGCCGGTCGTAAGTCGCTGACGCAGAGCCGCTGTCACCCGAGGCAGGTAATTGTCAAACTCATGATACGGATGCCGACTGCCTTTGCCGAACTCCAATACTTTATAATTATGTGGCGACTGCTCGCCCACCGACACACAGAACAAATCCCGCATCGGCAGCACCACCAGTCCGCCGTCCTTGCCCTGACTGGGCACCATCGCCCCCTCGACGCCTGCGAATGGCCCCGTGACAATACGCACACGGTCGCACGCCTTAACATCAAAAGCGTCAGCGGGATAGCACGGCAACTGCCCGCCAAACACGTCCGCAATCTTGCGAAACATCCGCATCTCGCCATCATGCAGCGTGACGTGTTTACGCTGCCCTGTCACGACACTAATCGGCGCATTGAGCTTAAGCTGCGGCAAAGCCTTCCTGATCTCAGCAACGCAACGCTCGGTGGTATGGACAAACACATAGGTAAGCGGCAACTTCCGCACCGCCTCCTTCGCGCCCCGGTTCACCCGCATAAAGCACGCCGGAACGAACATTTCCGGTACATTTTTTTCTTCAAGCGCATACCTTAGGGATTTTTTATCAAACTCCCTTTTTACGACGGTGACACTCATAGTTGTCACTAACACAAACCATAAGCGACGGTCGAGTGCTGAAAGCGTACTCGTGTTTATGTCTTTTTGAGAAATCAAATTTTGATTAAAATATCGAGGGTGAGCCTGAGTGGCTTGCCCTTTTTCGTTGTGCCTACCGGGCATACCTTTAGGGCTTGCAAGATGTTGTAAACTCCTGCATTACAGCAATTTGCGAAATACCGCCTGCTTTGCCTGTTTTTTCTAAACTTATGTAGTAGTTTTTTAAAGCAGTCATTCACAAAAATCCCTAAGGTATGCGATTTGCGACTTTCAATGCGCAAAGGTACACATTTTTCCCGAACCGCCACACATTTCCTCCAAAAAATTTAGCAATTTTCACAATAAGCCCAACTATTGCTCCAAACATTCACCACAACATTCACCACAACATTCACCCAAGCAACCGCCGCCCTCCCCTATCGTCCACTTAAAGATTACCTCTCGTCGGCCTAATGACTGATTGTGGTTGATTAAACGAAGGTGGCACATCGCTGCGCGCGCAAGCTACACTGCGAGCGATATGCCACCTGTTAGAGAGGCTGCTATTCGATTATCGGTCTTACGTCAGGCCAATAAAGGACATGGTCAGTTCTGCTTTTTGCCGCCGAAGTACACTTCACGCGGCTTGACGTGGCTCAAGCCGGTGGCCGGGACGGTAAGCAGGTCGGTGTAAAGATATAAGCCGGTTGACTTGTCGTGAAGGTCGCTACAGGCTTTGCTCCCATAAAATCGCTCCAAGGCCTTAACCGGCTCAATATTCAGTCGCTTTGACAGTTCCAACGCTATGGCACCTATCCGGTTACTCATAATAATCTCTTGAATCACCGGCGACTTGAACAAATCTTCCGCCATCGGCTCAACACCTTCCACTCTATTTGATTTCTTCACATCCATCAAACATTAAATATATGTTAATCAATTCTTGATTAAGTAAACACATCTCTGGCGAGGTAGAAAGAGTCCGGCCTTCGGTCGGCATTGGCGGGCGTTGGTGGCGGGGATTAGGGTTTCAGGACTACAGCTTCGGAGGTGATTCCGTTGACGGCGACGGGCAGAGGGGTGTCGAGCGAGATTACGCGCAGCAAGGAGGTCTCGTAAGCGGCCGGCTGCGCCTCAAGCCATTCACGGTCGAAACGACTGCCGTCGCCGGCAGAGCCCACAGTCAGATAGCCCACGCCCATCGACGTCAGGTTCTGGAAGAAGTGGGTGCCCTGGCTCGGCTCGATGCGCTTGCCCGGTATCGACAGTTCCACCACCAGTCGGGCTTGAGAGATATGCGCCCACTTAACGGGCACTCCCAGCGCGTGGTCGCTTGAGCCCCATCGGCCTACGCCTATCAGCAGATAATGCCGGTGTTGCTCGGCAAACTGACGGTTCACCCGCTCAATCTCAAGCGCGAGCGCCTCGTTGTTGCTCATCGAGAACATCTCAGGCTTGGCCATCACAATCGCCGTGATGTTGTCCATCATCCCATGGCCAAGGGCGTTGGCGCTATAGATGAACATTCGTTCGGGGGCAGCGTGAATCACCTTGTCGTCGAGCATCTCGCTACGGTCGATCATCGGGCGTATCTGAAGCCAATACAGTTCACCTTTCATCTCTTCGCCGTTGGCGCCTGTCGACATGGCGATGTTGCCAGCCAGCTCAATCTCCACCGGTCGTCCCATCTGCTCCTGCCCGGTGTTGAGCATGAGGTCGATAGCATGGGCCAGCGGGAACACGTTGTGGCGCAACACATTGGCAAAGGTCACCACCTTTCGCCCAGGGGCACGGTCGTTGTCAACCATTCGGCCATTGGCGGCATCGTAGGTCGACACCATATATTGCAGGTATCCCGCGTCGGCGGCCTGTTGCACCGGCAGTTGGGCGATGTTGAATTCCTCGTTTATCGCCATGCGCCGCTCGCTGTTGTGCAGGTCGATAGCGCTGAAAGAGGTCTGCGTGTCGCGCAGCGCGAGGTCAAGCGTGCTGGTTTGGAGCACCTTCTTGGGGTGTCGAGGCGAGAAGCGCAGCGACAGACCGCCGTCCACGATATGTCGTCCGAGCCCCACGGCCAGTTCCACCACTCCGTCGGCGGCACGCTCGTTGCCGAGCGGATAATAGTTCACCGAGCGTCCTACGGCACTGAACGACGGGTAGTAATATCCGTCGTGCTCCTTGCCCACCACCTCCTGGATAATCACCGCCATCTTCTCCTGGTCAATCACATTGCTGGTGGCGGTCATATACGCCTTGCTGTCGCGATAGAACACACTGGCGTAGACCGCTTTGACCGCCGAGGCGAGCGCCTCCACGGTGTCGGCCTCAATGGGCTGCTGTGCCACCATGTAGGTGGCGTAGACGCCGGCAAAGGGCTGGTAATGGCTATCCTCGAGCAAACTCGACGATCGTACGGCGAGCGGAGCGTCTATCACCCGCGAGATTGCCGCCAGGTCGTCCATCACCTCGGCCGGCAAAGGCGAGGTGATGGACGAGGATCATGTTGATGACATCTATGACTACTTTGCTGAGAGCG
>CALDIG010000331.1 GCA_937904375.1 uncultured Prevotellaceae bacterium | reverse complement strand
ACTTCGTCCTCTAACCTGCGCGAAGCGCCAACTAATCTCTAATCTCTAATCGGCGCGAAGCGCTCGTCTGCTTGTTAGCTTCGCATTATCAAAGCACATTCAAAACTTGCTCTTTAATTTGCTCAAGATTGTCTTTCATCTCCACCACGAGTTTTTGCATCTCGGCATTATTAGACTTCGAGCCTGTGGTGTTTATCTCGCGCCCCATCTCCTGGGCGATAAAGCCCAGTTTCTTGCCTTGACGCGCGCTGCCGTCAAGCGTCTCGAGGAAGTAGTTGAGATGGTTCTGCAGCCTTATCTTCTCCTCGGTGATATCCAGCTTCTCGATATAGAAGATAAGCTCTTGCTCGAGGCGGTTCTTGTCATAATCGATCTCACCGAGCTGTTCCAGCTGCTCGATGAGGCGGGCCTTGATTTTCTCGGTGCGGGTGGGCTCATACTGAGCAATATCGTTGAGCAGTCGCTGAATTGAAGCTATCTTCTCATTGAAGAAGTGATATAGTTTAGCCCCCTCTTGGGTGCGGAAATCGGTCGTAGCCTGCAAGGCCAGTCTCACCACCTCGCGCACGCCGTCGAGCTCCTCTTGGGCAACCTCATCGTTTAAGTCCTGCTTATAAACGTCGGGCATGCGCAGCAAGGTGGAATACCAGTCGTCGGGGGCTGGAAGCCCCAACTCTTGCGACACGTTCTCGACTTGCGACTTGTAGCTGCGAAGCATCTCAACGTTTAGCTGCGAGGCGCCGGCACTGTCAATCGACTCGCTAGTGATATAGACATCTACCTTGCCACGACCAAGCTCACCAGCTATGGTGTTGCGAAGTTCCAGTTCCAGTTCACGATACAGCAGCGGCACCTTCACGGTCAAGTCCATCTGCTTGCTGTTCAGCGATTTTATCTCGGCAGTAAGCTTCTTATTGCACACCACCATTGTGGCCTTGCCGAAACCAGTCATTGATAGTATCATAGTAGTTTTTTAGTTTATCATGCAAAAATAAGCATTTTTTCTCATTCCACACGCATTTCATGGACTTAACTTATCAACAACCACCAAAAAAGGCTGACGGGCTGACTATTTTGTCAAACAATTGCAAACAAAAATGTGATTAAGCGAGACAAACAAGCTGACGAGACAAGTGTCATGCTACTAAACTACCATTGACTTGTTTGCTTGTTCCATGTCTGCTTGTTAGCTCAAACGCATAGCCTTGTGGAGGCTCTTTAAAGAAGCGTCTAGCTCACGTCTCGCGCTGTTGCGCTCCTCAAGGCTCGCCTTGGTGTCAGAGACAACTTTCATGGCTACCGCCTGCGCCTGCTCTATCGCAGTGCGAGGACGGTCATAGCCTGTAGGAGGCAACGGCTCGGGCGTCGGGGTAGGGGGCTCTACAGGGGGCTCACCGCCACTCGGTGGCACTGCACCGCCAGCTGCAGGCGCAGCATCTGGGGGGAGTATGCCTCCCTCTCTGCCATTCGATTCTGCATTATTAGAGCTTCCCTCTCCACTCTCTACGCTTCCCTCTCCACTATTGAGTATCTCGTCACGTTCCGCACGCAACCGCACTATGTCATCACGCACAGCGTCATAGCCCTCCGTCCCGATACGGCGGTACACCTCACGCAACTCACGGTTGATGTCGTCAACAGTGCGCCCGGGGTCACGGAAACGGATGTCAAGGTTCTCCCTGCTGAAATCTCCGTTATTCTCCGTGGCGCTCTTTATCTGCTCAGGTTCAAACACAGCGTAACTCTCTCCTCCAAATTCTTTGTCCTTGATAATTACACCATCATAACCACTTTCCTTCATGCTCTCAACAAAGTCCTCTCCTGTATTGTAGTTCGATAATTCATCTGCAAGAGATTCCAATGAACCAAACCTGAAGGGATTACGCATATCCAAATATGCGTTTACTCTTCTGGCATTATCTCCATATGCTGATTTAAATGTATCCTCATTACCGTCACTATTGAACCAAAAACCAATATGTGCAGTTTTTGCATAGTTTTCGTCTGATGCATTGAAGTCAGTATTTTTTCCTAAGTGCTTTCTATCAAATGTATAGAAATCATTTTCACCACTTGTCCAATGGGTCACAACCAACGGTTCGCCATTTTTTCCAACAACCTTGCTGGCGTTCTCAGGTTCATTCTCCCAGTCGCCAAACCAATTCTTGAAGTTCTTTGTTATTGTTTGTATCTCTGGCGACACGTTTACTTTTGCAAGTCCTGTTTTATCAGTATATTCTCCTGTTTCAAAGAGCTCTGCCAAAGACTCTGCTATTTGCGATAACACGTCGCCATCGGCTTTTGCTATATCTTCTTTCAGGTAAACATACTCTTGTGATTTAACATCTTTGTCAGGCTTAAACGTGTTCTTCTTGCGTCTGGACTTAATAACAATTCCAATATTGTTGATTTCAGGATTCCCATGCTCCTTATAGTTTGATGCGTCTGCATTGTGGTTTGCGACTCTTATTGAAAAGACATTTCCATTAGCGTCAACAAAATCGCCATAATGACTACCTCTATTGTCTAAGTCAAGACCAAGTTCAATCGACAAATCTGTTAAAAAACCTTTTGGTTTTTTGACTCCTTTGTATTTTGTCAGAACTTTTTTGAGACCATTCTTTGCAAATTCAGTTTTTTGTCCTAATTTTGCAACGTCAGCCGTTTGAGAGGATAAGTGGTTAAGTCCTGCCTTTTGAAGTTCATTCGGCTGACTTTTCTTATTATTATACCTCACGTCCCCCTCACCAATAACGCCATCTGTGGACTGTCCGTCTGTATTGCGAGCCACCGGCTCGTAACCCTCCGCCACACTCTTCACTGGCTCGCCGTCCTCCACATAGTCCTTGATGCCAGCCTTGTCTTTGAGCAAAGCGTCTTTGGCGACCATCTCAACGCCCTCGCGCAGGTTGTTGTGCGACTTCCACAGCACATAGCGCAGCTCGTCGTCGCTCAATTCCATGTTGAAGCCCGCCTTGCGGAGCTTCTCGGAGGCCGTGACGAGCTGCGTCGGATCGT
>CALDIG010000330.1 GCA_937904375.1 uncultured Prevotellaceae bacterium | reverse complement strand
TCTGCTTCAGCGGCAAATACACCAAGGAGGAAATTCTTAAGATGATTACCGGTAAGGGCGGTCTGAATGCCCACTTGGGAACAACTGACTTGCTGGAAATAGAAGAACGCATCAATAATGGCGACCAACACGCCAAGACAGTTCTCGATGCCATGATTTATCATGTCGCCAAAGCCATCGCCGCACAGAGTGCTGTGCTCTGCGGCAACATCGACGCCATCCTCCTCACCGGCGGTATGGCACACTCTGAATACCTCATCAGCGAGCTGCGCAAACGCATCGACTTCCTCGCCCCCACCTACTGCTTCCCAGGAGAAGACGAGATGGGAGCTCTTGCAGGAAACGCCGCCGCAGTCCTCAAAGGTAAACGTGAAGCCAAAGAGTACAAGTAAATGCTTAATACACTCAATGCATAATGAAAAAGCGTCCTCTTGGGGGCGCTTTTTTAGGTACTCAAGTTTCTAAAGTCTATAACTTTATATACATGAAAGTTGAGTGCACTTTAAAAAGTGACCGCCATGGGTGAAATCAAACAACAAAAACAACAAAAATGCGATTAAGCGAGCAAAGAACCGAGCTTGTTAAAGTTATTTTAGAGCGTGAGCACTTTATAGTTCTCATGCGTAGCGTGACTCCTCTATTTTGTCACACCCTCATTTTTGACACAAAAAGTGTGTTGTAAAATATGTGTGCAGGTGACCCGTTTTTGAATATATAACAATGAAACTGCTTACTAATAATCGTTAAATTAGTTAAGGTTGCTTAATTATGGTACTCCATTGGCAGTTTTAGGAAGATTGGGTTATTGCTATAATTAAATAATGTTGTACCTTTGCACGCCGATTATATCCAAGATAATTTCAGCAGCGTGCCAGAGAGTGACATTTGGCCGTGTCATTGTGTGCTCTGTTGAAGATTTAATTAATTTTTAATCAGGATTTTAAAAAGTGAACACTTTAAGTTACAAGACCATGTCTATCCGCAAGGAAGACGTACAGAAAGAATGGGTAGTAGTAGATGCTACCGATCAGGTTCTGGGTCGCTTGTGCGCAAAAGTAGCGAAAATATTGCGTGGCAAGTACAAACCCAGTTTTACACCGCATGTTGACTGTGGTGACAATGTAATCATCATCAACGCCGATAAGGTTAAGCTCACTGGCAATAAGTGGGACGACCGCACCTATGTTAGCTATACCGGCTATCCTGGTGGTCAGCGTTTTGCGACCCCTGCCATCCTTCAAAAGAAGAGCGAGAAAGTGCGTGTGAACGGCAAGCACCCCTTGTTCCTTCATGTGATTAAAGGTATGCTCCCTAAGAACAAGCTTGGCGCGAAGATTTTGAACAATGTGTATATCTACAACGGTCCAAATCATCCCCACGAGGCTCAGCAACCTAAGACAATTGATATCAACAAACTTAAATAATTGGAAGAATGGAACAGATTAATGCAGTAGGTCGTCGTAAAGCAGCTATCGCTCGCGTGTATGTTAGCGAAGGAAATGGCGAGATCACAATCAACAAGCGCACACTTGAAGAATATTTCCCATCTCCAATTCTTCAATTCATCGTTAAGCAGCCATTGAACACCCTTGAGGCAACCGAGAAGTATAACATCAAGGTAAACCTCACTGGTGGTGGTTACAAGGGACAAGCCGAGGCTCTGCGTCTGGCTATCGCACGCGCGCTGGTGAAAATCAACGCTGAGGATAAGAGTGCTCTCCGCAAGGAAGGCTTCATGACTCGCGACCCTCGTGCCGTAGAGCGCAAGAAACCCGGTCAACCCAAGGCCCGCAAGCGTTTCCAGTTCAGCAAGCGTTAATATTTATAGTTACCAGTTGTAAGTTATCAGTTGTCAGATTTTCAACTATAGCCGAAAACCCTTAACCAATTATTTCAACGCTTTGCTCTGGAACGAAACAGAGTTTAGTATCCAAATTGCATAGACTCTGCATGTGTCATAAGTTTATAGTTCATAGTTAATGACACTATGTACTTAACGGACGAGGCAGGTCTTGTCCCTACTTATAACTTAACACTTACAACCATGCTGGCTACTATGCGATTGATTAAGTTGAACGTAAACAAAAAAATTCATAAACAATGCAAACACCAAATTTTGACCAACTGCTCGACGCTACCTGTCACTTTGGTCACCTGAAACGTAAATGGAACCCCGCCATGGCTCCCTACATCTTCATGGAGCGTAATGGCATTCACATTATTGACCTCTACAAGACTCAGGCTAAGCTTGAAGAAGCTGCCGTTGCCCTCAAGAACATTGCTAAGAGTGGCCGCAAGGTTTTATTCGTTGCCACCAAAAAGCAAGCAAAGCAAGTCGTTGCCGACCGCGCTACTTCGGTTGGAATGCCTTATGTTGTTGAGCGCTGGCCAGGCGGTATGCTTACCAACTTCCCCACCATCCGTAAGGCAGTGAAGAAGATGGCTTCAATCGACAAGATGGCAACCGATGGCACTTTCGACAACATGTCGAAGCGTGAGCGTCTGCAGATTACCCGTCAACGCGCAAAGCTCGAGAAGAACCTTGGTTCTATCGCCGAGATGAAGGCTCTGCCTTCAGCACTCTTTGTTGTTGACGTGTTGAAAGAGCACATTGCCGTTGCCGAGGCTAACCGTCTGGGTATTCCAGTATTTGGCATCGTTGACACTAACAGCAACCCCGAAAACGTTGACTTCGTAATCCCCGCCAATGACGACGCTTCTAAGTCGATCGACATCATCCTTAACACCGTGTGTGAGGCTATCAACGAGGGTATTGAGGAGCGCAAGATCGAGAAGATCGACAACAAAGATGAGGCCAGCGAGGAAGAGAACGAGGCTGCTGCCGAGGCTAAGCCCCGTCGCGAGAGAGTACGCCGCAAGGCAGCTCCAAAGGCTGAGGTAAAGGAAGAACCCGTTGCCGAAGCTCCTGCTGAGGAACTCGCTGAAGCTCCCGCTGTTGAGGAGCCTGCTGCCGAGGTTGAAGCACCTAAAGCTGAAGCCGAAGAAGCAAAGGCTGAGTAATTCTCTAGAGTTCACTAATTTAGGTAATAATTTATAATTTTATAAAACTATTATGGCTGTTTCAATTAACGACATAAAGAAGTTACGCGAGATTACCAATGCTGGTATGGTTGATTGCAAGAAGGCTCTCATCGAGGCCGAGAACGATATGGACAAGGCTGTGGAGATTATCCGCAAGCGTGGTCAGGCTATCGCCGCTAAGCGTGGCGACCGCACTGCTGCCGAGGGTATCGCCAAGTGCAAGGTTGTAGGAAACTTTGGCGCTATCGTGGCGCTGAAGTGCGAGACTGAGCCGGTGGCTGGAACTGAGAAGTTTGTCACCCTTGCTAACCGTATCCTTGACGAGGCTGTTGCCGCAAAGGTTCAGGACCTCGACGACCTCAAGAACTACACCTTCGATGGCGCTACCGTTGCTGAGCACATCACTGCTCTGAGCGGTATCACCGGTGAGAAGATGGAGCTTGGCGCATACGAGTGCCTTGAGGCTGCTGGCATAGCTGGTTACAACCACTTCAACAAGAAGCTCGCTACTCTCGTTGCTTTCAACGCTGAGGTAAGCGAGGAGACTGGTAAGGCTGTAGCTATGCAGGTTGCAGCAATGCGCCCTGTTGCCGCCAGTCGTGAACAGATTCCTCAGAACGTGATTGACGAGGAGACTAGCATCGCCATCGAGAAGACCAAGAGCGAGCAAGTGCAGAAGGCTGTTGAGAACGCCTTGAAGAAAGCTGGTTTCAATCCCTACTACTGCGCTACCGAGGAGCATCAGGACGAGGCTGTTCGCAAGGGTTATATGACTCCCGAGCAGGTAGAGGAGGCTAAGAAGCTTATGGCCGACACTGCCGACGCTAAGCTCAAGAGCATGCCTGAGCAGATGATTCAGAACATCGTGAAGGGTCGCATGGAGAAGTTCTATAAGGAGAACATCCTTATGGAGCAGGAGTATGAGGCCAGCGAAGAGAAGGGCATGACAATCGCCATGTTCCTTGACAAGGCACAGAAGGGTCTCGTTGCTACCGACCTGAAGCGTGTAAATCTTAATGCCGACTAAAGTTAAAGTCTGTGAGATTTTAATTTTTAGAGGAGCATCAGTTACTGGTAGATCGGAAGAGCGTCGTGTA
>CALDIG010000329.1 GCA_937904375.1 uncultured Prevotellaceae bacterium | reverse complement strand
ATTTTTGATAAATAATAAATAATTATCGTTTACTTTTTAAAGTGGACTCAGTTTTTATTTATCCTCAATAGGGAGTTGCAAAACACACCTAATCCAAATGCAGGATCAAGAATATTGGCACACCTATTGAAATCCGCAAGAACCCAATTCGCCATAAAATCAGATATCTTCTCTGGCGTAAAAAATTGCGCATATTTCTTACGATGCGTAACTCCTACTTTTTGTGAATACTCGTTGTTTGTAATCATAAATCACACTCGAATAAGTCTTGCTCGATATAGTACTTATCACCTTCCAAACAGGGCACAAAAAAAATTGATTGTCTCACGACAACCAATCTTAATTAACCTTAAATCTAATACCATGAAAAACACGGTGCAAAGGTAATCATTTTCGGTAATATCACAATTAATATGTAAAAAAGTATGTCATGCTTTAACGTTTTTTATAATTTCAACGGTGTTTAGTATATATTCAGCGATTTTGTTTCTTCCTTGCATTATCATCAAAAAACTCAACAAAGAAGTACAAATACAATAAAAATGCGATTAAACGACACAAAAATAGTGCAAGGTGAACGAAAGCCAAACTTGTTTGAGATTTCTGAACCGTAGCCTAATTCATTTAAAGCTAAACTTGCGAGGTTGCGGACACGGCATGACGTGTCCCTACAAACCGCATTTTTGTTCTTTTTTTGATAAAGTGACATCGCTGAACAGATAAGGTTCTTTAGCCATTTTTAGTAGTGTAAATATCCCTTCTCGCCCTTCATTCATGAGCAGGTCGAGGATGCTCAGGCGTGGCAGGAAAGTACCGTTGCGGTTGCTCCACATTTGATAATAGGGCACGTCGGCGATGGGCAGTGTATCGGCGCGTTTGCCGCCGATTTTTCTGCGCAAGTCAATGGCTCCGCCAGCTATTAATGCGGCGATTTCGTCATCATCGCTCATCACACTGGTTGAGATGGGAAGGTCCATAAACTCGACTATTAGCTGATGCAGCGCCATGTTGAGGTCGAGGAGGCGCCGCTGACGCTCTTCTACAATGATACGGTGCAGGTCATCGGCGATGAAATCGAAGAACGGACTCTTGCCGTAGGACGAGAACAGCGCACCCCAGTGCAGGTGTCGCCAGTTGCCGTGCTCGCTGATGAGCACGTCACGCATCATCACGGGCATGGCGTTAGTGCTCCCCACCAGCGGCACGGTGATCTTGACAGGACCATTGGGGGCGTCGATGACGTAGCGGTGATGGCTGTAGCGCAGCGGCAGGTGGCACTCGGTGGCATCAATCACCACCTCACCCGCCTTAAGCATCGCAGCATAGTATCGCACATCGCCCGCACACGCACTACCAAGTAGCATCTTCTTTAAGGTGGGAAGTGGAAGGACATTCTCTATTCCTCGTTCTTCGTTCCACGTTTTGCTCATCTCATTTTGCTTGCTCGAAGGACTTTTTATCGGGATTAGCATTATGGAAGATGCGGTTCCAGCGTATCTTGCCGTCAAACCAGCCCCTGTCCTTGTCGAAGGAAACGATGACAAACATTGGCGTTCCCACAATGTGGTCCTCGGGCACGAAGCCCCAGAATCGCGAGTCGAGGGAGTTGTCTCGGTTGTCGCCCATCATCCAGTAGTAGTCCATCTTGAAGGTGTAGCTGTTCACTTGCTTGCCGTCGATGTAGGCCTTGCCGTCCTTGATGGTGAGGTTCACATTCTCATAGTCGCGAATGCAGCGAGCATAGAGTTCCTGGCTTCTCTTGCTGGTAAGGTCAATCGACGCACCCTTCTTGGGAATCCACAAGCCGCCTATGTCGTTAGCGAAGTTGCTACGAGTCCAGCCATAATTTTTGCCCACCGGATAGATGTAGAGGCTTTCTCCATCTCCAACTTCAGAAGGCACAATTTTAGTCACCCACGAGCAACCTTCAAGCTTCGACTTCATCTCGTAGGTAAGAGGGACATCATGTAAGAAGCCTTTTCCAAAATGGCGTTCACCCTGAAAGTCTTCTAGAGCCATCTTTAGCTCATCAACCATGAAGTTGTTGTCAATATAGTCGTTCTGCAAATATATATCATAGTTGTACTGCACATTCTCTGGCTCTGGGATGACTTTGCCATCGATGGATATCTTGCCGTTCTTTATCGCTATCCTTTCCCCGGGAAGACCCACGCAGCGCTTCACATAGTTGTCTCGGCGGTCAACCGGACGGTAGATTATCTCAAATCTATTACGCAAATAATAACGCCCCTTAGCCATCACTGTTCCATAGATGCTTGGGTCAAGAAGGAGTCGTCTATAAATAGTATCGAGGGGACAGTTTAACTCATCGGCTAATTTCATGGCACCCACTTCCATCACCTGTGTGTAGTAGTCGGGGTTGGTTCTTCCCGCCACCACGGTGTCGCCGGCAGGGAAGTTGAAGACCACGATGTCGCCGCACTCCACGTTGCGGAAACCCTTAAGACGGTGATACTTAAACTGTGGATGCTCAATATAGCTTTTCATGCCAAACAGCTCGTTTTGCGCCAGCGGGAAGTGTAGCGGCGTCATGGGCACGCGCGGACCATACACCATCTTGTTCACCCACAGGAAGTCGCCAGTGAGTAGCGTCTTCTCGAGCGACGAAGATGGGATCTGGTAGTTCTGGCCCACGAAGGCGAAAAGGAAATATACCAAGATGAGGGCATAGACGATGGCATCGACCCAGCTCATCACGGTGCGCACCATCTTGCTCTTGCTATATTTCCACCAGTTCCAGGGGATGAACTGCGTGAGGTAGATGTCGGCGAGCAGGAACCACCACAGTGCCACCCACCAGTTGCCAAGCCAAGCCACCCAGGCAAAGAAGATGACACTCACGATGCCGAAGCGTATCCAGCGTGTCTTCTTCACACGCCCCAGACGCTCTTTTAATGAACCTGTTTGGCGAGAAGGTTCCTGAGTCTTTTTCTCATCTTTTCTTACCGGTTTCTTCTCAACCTTTTTCTCAGGCTCTTTAACCGCCTTGTCCACTGTCATCTTTTTTATAGGCTTTTGCTCTGTCTTGCTTCCTGCATTACCTACGGTCTTCTTTTCAACCTTTTCCTCGGGTTTCTTTTCAACCTTTTCCTCAGCCTTTCTTTCGACCTTTTCATCGGTCTTTCTTTCGACCTTTTCATCGGTCTTCTTTTCAAGCTTGCTTTCAGCTTTGTCTTCGGTTTTATTTACAACGTTGTTGTTGGACCTGCTGTAGTCAACCTTGTTCTCATTTTTTATCGCCTGGTCTTTCTTTAAGGCGTCTTTTTTCTTGATATCTTCGGGGGTGTTCATAGTGCGTTTTTTCAAAATAACCTGCAAACTTAGTGAAAAAAGTTGACACTATAGCTAAGAATACATATTTTTTCACACAAAAAGTATAATCCTATAAAATAGTGCGGAGAAATATTTTCTCAATATTCTTGTACAGGTCAATATTTCTTGCGAAATTTGCATCACAAATAACGATAATATGGATTATTCACTACTTGATTTCATAGCTCTGCTGGGTTCGGTGTGCTTGTTCCTTTATGGTATGAAGGTGATGAGCGAGGGCTTGCAGAAGGCCGCCGGCGACCGCCTGCGTTCCATCCTCAACGCCATGACGCGCAACCGCCTCACGGGTGTCACCACAGGTATCTTAATAACGGCTCTCATTCAGAGTTCGTCGGCATCGACAGTGATTGTCGTGTCGTTTGTAAATGCTGGCTTGATGAGCCTGGAGCAGTCGATGGCGGTGATTTTTGGTGCCAACTTAGGCTCCACGTTCACGTCGTGGATTGTGGCGATACTTGGCTTCAAGGTTGATATGAGCGTTATACTGATGCCACTGATGGCCTTTGCCGTCCCCATGCTGTTCTTCAAGAAGAGCCAGGTGAAGTCGCTAGGAGAGTTTCTCATAGGCTTCGTGTTCCTGTTTATGGGACTTGCCGCTATCAGTGCCAATGTCCCCGACCTCAGCAAGAGTCCCGAGATCTTTGAGGCATTGAAGAACTACACCCAAATGGGCTATGGCTCAATATTGCTGTTCATGGCGGTGGGTCTGGTAGTGACTATGATTATCCAATCTAGTGCCGCCACCTTTGCCATTGTGCTGATTATGGGCACCAAGGGGTGGATACCATTCGACATGGCTTGCGCCATGGTGCTGGGAGGCAATGTGGGAACAACCATCACCCCGTTGCTGGCATCGCTGGGAGGAAACACCGCCGCCAAAAAGGCCGCTATGGGACACTTGATGTACAACATCTTCACCGCTGCGGCAATGCTGGTGTTCTTCGTCCCGTTTACCAACAACCTCATCGTGTGGCTCACGCGCGACGTGGTGCACGCCGGCGACCCCACAGCACTCTATAATGCAGTGCTGGATGGCGTGAGCGGCGAGCAGCTGCAGCCATTGATAGGCAGCATGTCGCTCGGCTTGACGCTGTGGCACACCGTCTATAACATTCTCAGCTTGCTCACCATGATTTGGTTCACCAAGCAGTATGTGAAACTCGTGAACTGGCTCGTGAAGTCGAAGAAGAAAGACGAAGAAGAGTTCCAGCTCAAGTATATTCAAGGCGGTTTGCTAAGTGCCAGCGAGCTCAACATCATGCAGGCACAGCGCGAAATTGTGGTCTTTGCCGAGCGCATCGACCGCATGCTAGGCATGGTGAAACAGCTCATTCACACCAAGACCGGCACCGAGGAGTTCAACAAACTGTTCTCGCGCATCGGCAAGTATGAGGACATCAGCGACCGCATGGAAATAGAAATCGCCAATTATCTAAACAAGGTGGTTGAGGGACGGCTCAGTGTCGATGCCAAGTTGCAAGTCGCCACCATGCTGCGATGGGTGAGCGAGTTGGAGAGCATAGCCGACAGCTGCTACAACATAGGACGCACGCTGGTGCGCAAGGAGGAGACCGGTGCTCACTTCGGCGAGGAGAACTACAAGAACATCGACACCATGCTCAAGCTGGTGAGCGAGGCAATGAGCAACATGATAGTTACACTCAGCGACCTCGATAATGTGGGCACCGACGACTTGATGCGCAGCTACAACAAGGAGCGGGAGATCAACAACTACCGCAACCAGCTGCGCACCGAGAACATAGAGAACATTAACCAGCAGAAGTACCCATATCAAGCCGGCATCTTCTACATGGACATCGTGGGAGAGTGCGAGAAGCTGGGCGACTACATCATCAACGTGATTGACGGCATCAACGAGCAGCGACGACGCCATCTCACCGACCAAGACGAAGCAGTGGCAAGCATCAAAATGGAAGAAGCCGCCAAGCACAACGATTGATTTAATGCATAATGCACAATTCATAATGCACAATCATCAAATGCATAAACTATAATTATTCACTTTAAAATTTTTAGAACAAAATGAAAGAATTAAAAGGCACTAAAACCGAGAAAAATTTGCTTGAGGCATTTGCCGGTGAGTCGATGGCTCGCAATAAGTATGACTACTTCGCCAGCAAGGCCAAGAAAGACGGATATGTGCAGATCGCTGCCATTTTCGAGGAGACCGCCAAAAATGAGAAAGAGCACGCAAAGCTGTGGTTCAAATATCTTGAGGGCGGAGCTATCAAGGCTACTACCGACAATCTCGCTGCCGCCGCCGATGGCGAGAACTTTGAGTGGACCGACATGTATGACCGCATGGCGCGCGAGGCCGACGAGGAAGGATTCACCGAGATCGCAGAGCGCATGCGTGGCGTGGCAGCCATCGAGAAGGAGCACGAAGAGCGCTACCGCAAGCTCTTGAAGAACATCGAGGACGAAGTGGTGTTCTCGCGCGACGGCGACGTGATTTGGCACTGCAGCAACTGCGGACACATCGTGGTGGGCAAGAAAGCCCCCGAGATGTGCCCCGTGTGCAACCACCCACAAGCCTACTTCCAAATCAAAGCCGAGAATTATTGATTCTCATTTTCCACCAAAAAATTCTCATACCAGCCTCGGCAAGCACCGAGGCTGATATTTTTTCCTTTTCACCCCAAATTATTAACAAAAAAGTCAACATAATATCCTATTCCTTAAAAAAAATGTCTATCTTTGCGGTCAGTAATAACTCTAAAAATTGGAAATTATGAAAAGAATAGCATTATTCGTTATGCTTGTCACTGTGCTAGCCTCAGTAACTGGTGCCGAGACTAAGAAGAAAACCATCAAGTCGATGGCAAAGCAACAAGAGCAGCAACAGCAGGTCGCTAATGAGCAGATGACCGATTACGACTGGGCTGTGGAATATTGTTACCACGAAGAATTTGACAAGGCTTTGACCTATATAAATAGGTATCTTAAGAAAAATCCCAACGATGCTTTCGGATGGACTTGCCTAGCCGCCATTCAGTGCCAAATCGACAACGATGCCGAGGCCAACAGAGCCATTGAGAAGGCCCGTAAATGCGCTGTCAACGAGAGCGACCCCGAGCTGCTCAACTGGCTCTACTACACGCAATCGACAATCTATCTACACCAAAGCGACACAGTGCGTGCCATCGAGGCTCTCAACAACGCAGTAAAAAGTGACCCTACCGACGTTGAATGCTACATGCGACTAGGCAATATCTACAAGAAGCAGAGGGAATATGACTTGGCGATGGTAAACTATGGCCTGGCGGTGCAGTACGACCGCAATCAGGTAGAAGGTTATCTGGGTCTGGGCACCGTGGCTGGCTCGCTCAAGAAGCGCGAAGATGCTATCAAAGCCTTCACGATGGCCATTAAGCTGCAGCCCGATTTCGCCGAGTGCTACGCCCTGCGAGCTGTAGAGTATTACAACGACTGGGAATATGACAAAGCGATGGACGACATCATCTCGGCTCTTGAGCTTGAAAATGACAATGCCAGAGCACGCTGGGTGCTTGAGTATGTGAAAGAAGTCGCCCCCGAAGCTGCTGAAAAAGCCCTTAGAAAACAGGCTAAGAAAAGCAAAGACAACTCTTGGCTCGAATTGTTGAAATAACTTGGAACTTTAGAGCTTAGCTAGTGTTTAGCCCCCACCACTAGCCATTTATTCTGTGCGACACGAGAACAATCTCCAAGAACTTGATAAAGCTCCCGTAGGCAAGCTGTTGTGGAAATACAGCTTGCCTTCGGTCGTTGGCATGGTGGTGATGTCGCTCTACAACATCATCGACCGCATGTTCATTGGCCAGGGCGTGGGACCCGACGCCATTGCGGGACTTGCCATCACCTTCCCGGTGATGAACATCTCGGCGGCTTTTGGCGTGCTCATAGGTGGCGGTGCCGGCGCGCGCACCTCGATAGTGCTGGGGCAGGGCAAGAAGCGCACCGCCGAGCTTATCTTGGGCAACAGCCTGGTGATGACACTGGCGCTGGGCGCCTTCTACCTGCTATTGCTCGCCATTTTCATCGACGACGTGCTCATCGCCTTTGGCGCCAGCGCGAGGTCGCTGCCCTACGCCCGCGACTTCATGATGTATATGCTCCCGGGACTGCTCATCAACAATCTCACCTTCTCGTTCAGCAACATCATGCGCGCCACGGGCTACCCCAAGAAGGCGATGCTCGCCAATTTCATAGGAGCCGGCATGAATGTGATACTCGCTCCCATCTTCATCTTCGGCTTGAAGTGGGGCATCAAGGGGGCCGCCATAGCCACCGACATCTCGATGTTCATCTCTATGCTCTATGTGCAGCAACATTTCTCCAACCCCAAAAGCACGATACACTACAGCCGCGGCATCTATCGCCTCGACCCAAAGATACTCTTGCCCATTATTGCCGTGGGAGCCGCACCATGCATTGTGAACACGGCAGGATGCCTTATCAACGCCTTGCTCAACAACATCGTGTATAAGCACGGCGGCGACGCCAGCGTGGCGGCGATGGGTGTGCTGATGACCTTCTCGCAGCTCGCCATCATGTTTGTGCTCGGAGTGTGCATGGGCATGCAGCCCATTGTGGGGTTCAACTACGGCGCCAAGCGCTACGACCGCCTCAAGCGCGCCTACTGGCTCACCCTTGCTGTGGGCACCGTGGCGTGCCTGCTGGGCACCATCGCCAGCGTCTTCTTCCCGAAATATGTGGCGATGATTTTCACCACCGACAGCCACCTCATCGACGCCTGCAAGCATGCCATGCCTATCGCCAACTGCGTGTTCTGGGTTGCCGCTTTCCAGATTGTGACCACCAACTTCTTCCAGTCATTAGGCAGGGCCAAGAAGTCGATTTTCATGAGTCTGTCGCGACAAGTCATCTGCCTGTTGCCGCTGTTGCTCTTCATGCCGCACCTCTACCAGCTCGACGGCGTGTGGATGTCGTTCCCCATCAGCGACACGATAGCCGCGCTCATTGGCGTGTGCCTGCTCATCCCTGAGTTCCGCCTCATCAACCGCCTCGCGGCCTCAATTCAACCGCAAAAAAGGGACGAATATATAAAGTAAATTCAAGTTTCGCAAGTTTTAACTTGCTCAAAGTTTAATGTTTAGAGGATAATTAGTGTGAAATATAGAGAATTTTGAATTTTTTGTTTCTATAAACACTAACCTCTAACCTTCAAGTTTATAAAGTTTTAGAACTTTAGAAACTTGAGTTAA
>CALDIG010000328.1 GCA_937904375.1 uncultured Prevotellaceae bacterium | reverse complement strand
ACAGGGTTCTGCCCTCAATGCGGCTCAAAAAACGTATTTATAGAACCCACCTTAATTCTTTTGCAAATATAGTGACATTAACTATAACTGCCAACTAATAATGCAACAAAAATAAAAAAACATTCATTATGCGTGATGCATTTATGCGTTTATGTCATTTTTTCCACAAAAAAACATTCAAATCCTTACATAGCAACAACTAACAAGACAAAAATATTGTATATATCAATAATTGATATTATATTTGCATTGAAATTTCATTTTAAGATTAAGAATATGTTAGGATTACTCGAAAAGTAATCCTTCAAAGCCATTGATTGATAAATATATGGAACAATACGCCGAAATACTATCAGCCGAGAGAATCCATGAAGCAGTTACCCGGAATCGCTACACACATTTAATGCAGGCTGTGGTGGTGGCTGTGACACGCTGCAGGGCATGGCGCATTGAGAATAGTGCGCGAGATCCTTACAGCATTGAGCAACTCTCGCAATATGCTATCGCTACCGACAAGAACTATCCTCTCACGGGCGACAGTTTTTACGTCGTCTCGGTCGAGGGTGCCATAGGATACTGTCCGGACCTTGAGTATAAAACCGTGTGGATGTTTGTGCCCATGGAACCATGCCCCTTGCGTGACTTCATGCACAAGCGCTTCAACGAGATGAGCAAGGCTATCACCGATACCTACAACACCTATCAGGCATATATGCAGCAAACCACTAACCAGTAACACATTCCAACTACTATGGTCATAAGTATGTCAATACAGTCAAGTTTCATACGCAGTTTTTTCAGTTCTGCGCGCGCGCTGGGTGTGGCATTAATTGTGATTGCAACACTTTTGACGACTATCAACACCAGTGCCCTCTCTCGTCACAAGGGCACAAAATACGGCACACTCAACTATACTATCCAAAACCTTAACGGCAACTACAAGCCAGGGGAACATTACGTTATTAGTGCAACATTTTCTGCCAACGATGAGGTTTATGGTAAGCAAAGTAGTTTCATGATAGTCAAGGCGGGAGGTCGAACCCTTTGCCGTCAAAAGGTGGTTGTTCAAAAGAACCGAACGAGCTCAGCAACAGCCAGTTTTACCGCACCCAGTGATGGCAGCACTTTGCAAATCATCTTTGGTAATGACGGCAAGGATGTACTTGAATCAATGACGATTAAACCAGTTAAAGAAGAGGTGGTTGAGCCAGATAACGACCATAAAGAGCCGCAGCCAACAACAGATGACAACTCCGACAATGATAGCGAAAACAGTGGTGACAACGACACCAATGTCGGTAACAGCTCCGGCAATGACGGAATGGATGACGACAATTCTAATGACGAGATTTCAGCCGACAACGGCAGCACCCAGGACGAAGGCTTTTTACCTAGCCTTTTAGACAATGATTTGATAAAATCGATTCAGGATTTTTGGGCAGGTGACCCGCTAGGGCTTGACCATCAAGCCACGCCCGAAGAGTCGGCAGGTATAGGCATAATCGCTACAATTCTCTCCTTGTTGGGCGGTGGTATTGGCGCGATAGGAGGTCTTGGTGGCATAGTTGGTGGAATAGGCGGTGGAGCCGGTGCAATGGGTGGTGGCATCCCCTCGGACTTGCCTTCCAGCTTGCCCGAAGAATACGCTTTCGTCGATGATTACGATTGGGATAAAGAAAACGAAGAAGGTGGTGACGATGGTGAGGACACCGAAGAAATCTATGATGACCCTCCACAGGAGCCGGAAGAGGAACAGGATCCTGCCGATAATATCAACTCGCTAATTGACCAAAAGTATGTGCAGCACAACCCCGATGGCTCTATCACTGTCACCGACCCTGTAGTAGGCAGCAAAAACACTTATGAGCCCGATGGCAATGGCGGATGGGACAACCCGTTGACGGGTGCTGGTTTTAACAGCGACTCCGAACTCTTGTCACACCTCGCGTCGCGCGACGAAAACCATGACGTTCTTATGAAAGACGCGCAACAAGCGATCAAGAACCTTGAAGATCATCGCAAAGAGTGGGAGGAGAAAGTCAAGCAAGAGTATGACCAGAAAGCAAGCAAGGAATCGGATGAGTATCACAAATGGAAGGTAGAGCAAGAACAAAATCTTGAAGATGAGATCAGAATGGAACACCGCATTGAGGAGCTGTCGAGCAAATTCCACGTCGAGCCCACAAAGGATGCCGTGATGAAAGCACTCGCCGAACAACAGTCGAAGGACCTGCTTGAGAGTTACGAACAACAGGCCTACGCCGAAGAGTACGGCAAGAGTGAGCAATATTCCAAGACTGTCAAGACCACAGCGGCGGTTGGCATGGTGGCTGTGCCGCTTGTCGCTGCCACCGGAGGAGCGGTACTGGGTACCGGAGCGCTCACCGCCGCCGAGATAGGAAAGGCTAAGTTAGTCTATGACGTTTACACTGTCTCTAAATCGGTGACAGAATTCAACGGAGAGGCCTTGCTGCACAACGGCAGCCTCAAGGATCATGCCTCGGCAACATTGTTAGGACTCGTTCATGGCGGTTTTGGCGTGGTACAAAACCATGTGGGTGTCATTGCCAGCAACAACACGATAGTCAATAACACCGTTGGCAAGTTCATCTTTAACATGTCTGTAGAAGGTGGGCTATATGTGGGCTCCGAAATAAGCAAGGGCGCGCTATATAAGGGGTACTCTGAATATGAGAAGACTGGTGATTTTTACAAAGCACAGGAAGCGGCACTCAACAGTATCCCCGATAGTGCTAAATCGGGAGCCAAGAGTTTCTTGATACAAAAGAGCTTAGAAGGTGTTGTCAAGACAGGGTCGGCTTTAAAGGAGAAAATTTCGCCTTCAGGCACCCCCTCTCAACTACAGAGCAAAATTAATTCGGCGAAAACCGATCTCAAATACAAACAAGCACGCGTAGAAGGTGCCAAGACCCACCTTAAAGACACACGAAACATGGCTGCCAAGCTAAAGGATGAGGCGGCCAAGAAGGCCGACATTGCCAAGACAGCAGCTGAAAAGTCGGACTTACAAGCCAAAGAGACTGCTAAGACTTTAGATAAATATAATGCTGCCAAGGAAAAAGTCAATGTCGCAAAGGAGAGTTTAAAAGCCGCTAAGGACGAAGCAAGAGCCGCTGCACAGAAGCATCTTGACAACATGGAGAAACAGGCAAAAGTCATTGAGCAGGAAGCACACAATGCGCAAAAACAAGCCGAAATAGCAAGAAATGAAGCAGAAAAGGCTGCCAAGGTGGCCACGGAAGCACGGGCAGCATCAAAGGTTGCCGATTCCAGTGTGAAAGAAGCGCAGCGCAATGTGAGCAAGGCTTCGGCCGACGAGCGTATAGCACAAGGCAAAGTCACTGCCGCTGAGAACAAAGCCAAAATGTATAATGCCCAAAGAGGAGAGCGCGTTGACTACGTCGCCGGTCTAGCCGGTTCCACTGTTGACAATGCCGAGCAGAATCTTAATAATAATGACAACAATTCTAAATAACAACGACCAAAGATGGAGGACAATAGCGATAATAATAAGATGACATTTGAGGAATTCAAATTCAGGCACGGGCACTACGACACCCTTATGAAAGCCTTGCTGGTATCGCTCGACATGGGAAACCTGGTGTGGGTTTCTAATGATGACGATAATAAGGCTTATGACCTGCTCGACATGTATCAATTTGCCCTTGCTCAAGACAGCGAGAGGCCCCTGTCAGGCACACAGTTCTATATGGTCTCACGTGAGGGGGCTATTGGCTTGAGCGACGGACTGGAGTATAGGGTGAAATGGATCTTGATTCCCATGGAGCCAAGCAAGGAACGCACCTATCGCATCTTGCGATTGCAGGAGAAGATTGAGGAGATGCGTGTCGTGGAGCAGACCATCAATGTCTCTCTCAAGAAACACATGGCCATTGCGGCGCTTAAGGCAAGAGCACAGGCGGCGCATGCTCCCGCCATGCCTGGAACAACACCTCCACCCACACCAAATATGTATTAAACCAGATTGTCCACACCACTAAGATAATAACACATCATGCACACAAATATGCAACCGCCCATCACACAACAAGAAAAAGGAGGCGTAGGCCAATTCCTCAAGAGCTATATAAAGCAGAGCCTGGAAATTGTCAAGCATCCTCTCAAACTGCTGCCCACCATCGTGCTGGGTGCCATTTGGATAGTGCTGGGATGGTTCTCCAGCAAGATGAAACTCTCTATGCCGCTTGAGGTGGTGAGCTTTCTCACGTTCACGCAAGGTGGACTCTTTGGCGGCGTAATCGGCGCTGTGGGCGGAATTCTGGGAAAGGTGGTAGTAGCGGCTTTCCTCAACGCCGCCATTCTGCCACTCTTTGAAAAGAAACCGCCATTCAGTGGCATTCAAGGCAGCATGCGGCACATTGTCGGCAGCATGAAGATAAATAGTGCAAGCGCAATGGCACCGCTGTTCTACGGCCTGGGGGTCGCTCTGTTGCTTTACGGATTAATGAACATTACCCAATCGGGCAAGAATGCCATGGTGGGTCTGGTTTCGGCGGTGTTGCTGATTCAGGGTATCGGAAACAGAGGTGGTTTTGTGTGGGGATTGCTATTCAGCATAGCAAACTCTTCATCCAAGGGCAAGGTACCACAGTTTGCCTCAATTACGCGATTCCTGCTTGGCATGTCGTTAGGATTTACCCTAAGCGCGGGACTCAGCCTCGCCGGCTTGCACTGGTGCTTCTGGCTAGCGATTCCAATGCTCATACTTGGATTCTTCTTCAGCATCTTCAAGAAAAAAGTGAAGAATAGCTCAAGTTTCTAAAGTTCTAAAACTTTAAAAACTTGAAGCTTAGAGGTTAGAGTTCAGTGTTTAGAGAAATAATTTTCTTGTTTTCCGCACATTCTGATTTTAAGAAAAAAGAGAGTTGATTTTCAACAATTTAACTCTAAGATTTTGTGGATTTGGGTGTCTCACAACAAAAATCACAGGCGTAATGGTCATTTTGCAGGATAAGAAGTGCATATAGTGGCTTTATTGGTCA
>CALDIG010000327.1 GCA_937904375.1 uncultured Prevotellaceae bacterium | reverse complement strand
GAGCCACATGGTCGGGGTTATCGTGCTTACACTGCGACATATCGAAGTGGAAAACAGGATATTCGGTCCAGTTCTTCTCAAGCTTCTCAATGGCGAGGCCTTTGAACAAGTCCTTGTGTCCCTGGAAGTAGTGCCTCAGCGTAGAGCACAACAACGACTTGCCGAACCGCCTGGGTCGGCTAAGGAACATAGCGTCGCCATAATTGTTGGCAAGGTCATAGATATACTCGGTCTTGTCAACATAGACAAAACCATCTTTAATAATTTTCTCAAAGTCCTGCACTCCCACAGGAAAACGACGTCGTGACATAAATATCTAAGTGTTAAGTGTTAAGTGTCAAGTGTCTGCTCGTCAACTTGTCAACTTGTTAACTTGTCAGCTTGTTCCTTGTCAGCTTGTAAGCTATCCTGGTTACAAAGGTAATGAAAAAAATGCAAAACGCAAAAAAAAGCGTTGAAAAGCATTCTTTGAGTTCGATTTGATGGGGAACCGTTAAATAACACAAAAAAACATATCACAAAAAACTTTAAATTCAACTTGTCTTGCGCATAATGAGAAAATTTTTTATCTTTAACGCGACAAAACGAACATTTTAAAACAAATATTATTATGAGAAGATTTTTACTAGCTATTCTCACTATCGCTTGCGCAATAAGCGTATGGGCGTGGAAACCTATCTTTATAGGACATCGTGGCTCCTATATGGGAGTGATGAACACCGTTGAAGCCTACAACAACGGTGTGGACCATTATGGCTATCAAGGGCTTGAGTGTGACGTGCGTGTCACTGCCGACGGATATTACGTTATTAGCCATGACGAGACGACCAACAGCGTGGGCGGCAACCTCACCGTCGCCAACGCCACCCTCGCCCAACTGCAGGCGGAGACTTACACCCAGACCCGCGGCGGTGTGACTTACACGGGTCACATCTGCACCGTTGCCGAGTATCTCGACATCTGCGCCGAGAAAAATGTGATACCTGTTGTCGAACTCAAATGGACCACAGGCATCAACAACAACGACATGAGCAAGTTTCCTGGACTTGCCGCACTCATCGAGGAGAAAGGCTTGACCGACAAAGCCATCATCCTCACCTCGATGCGCAACTCGCTGGAATATGTGCGCACCAACTTCCCCGCCCTCAAGTGCCAGTTCCTGTGCAACAGCAACTGGTCAACCTATTTCGACTGGATTGTGCAATGGGGACTCACTCCAAGCATCGAGGCTGGATGCTTTGACATCTACACCGTGAAGCGCTTCCACGACAAGGGCATTGATGTGGCAATGTGGACAGTGAACTCTCTCGCCAACTACAATCTCTATGGCAATATAGGTGTGGCGATGATGACCTGCGACTACCTCATGCCCAGCGAGATGCCAGAACTCCAAGACATCGACTGGGATGCCATCGTGGAACCTATGGAGCCACTGCAAGTGGTGGTAGATACAGTTTTCTCCTATACCCGAGAAAAAGGCAACCTGCCCACAAATTTTCCCTCGGGGCTTGCTGACGACAATTCGCCCTACACATCGGCTCAGCAAGCAGCCATCACTACCGACGGCACGTTCTATGCCAATAACTACACCACCAGCTCCCTTGTAATTCTCAAACCCGACGGCACCATCAGCGAGGCTCCCGGCACCAGTAGCCATGGCATCTGTTTCGACAGCGCCGGCAACCTCATCCAGCGAAACGATGGCGTGACCAAGAACCCTTGTTCTATCCTTATCTACCCTAGCGGTGATATCAATGCCACTCCCATAAATGTGGAATTTGAGCTTGACGATGAAGGACAAACTAACTTCATCAGTGCAATAGGCGACGTGTTGAGCGACGAGGGTGGCTATGTCTATCACTATCAAAACGGACAGTCATATATCTGCCTTGTAAAAATTGCCAACGGCGAGTTTGAAGGCACTGAATCGACCGAAACTGTGTCGTTTGCTGGCTCCACGGCAGGTGTGATTTATCCCATCGACAGTGACCCTCATCACTTCATCTATCAAGTGCGAAATCAAGGCTACTACCTTTACAATAATGGTGACAAGGGAAAATATATCCCTGGTTCGCTCAACACCACTACCCCCAACAGCAACTCGTCAGTTGGTGGAGCCTATTTTGAGCTCGACGGCCACCAGATGTTCCTTTATACCAGCGGCAGCAACTACAATGGCGGTTTCTCAATTCGTGACATGAGCGCCGAAGCCACAGCTGTAGCTACCGTTCCTCCCATGGGCTCTGGAGGCTATTATGCCAACCCCTCGGTTGGCTCGTTCTTTCGTGTGGTGCCCGAGAGGGGCAAGAGTGTTATGGTCTATGAATACACCATGGGCAACGGATATGCTGCCTACCGTGTCCACACCCCCGACTATACCGCCATCGACAATATCAACGTTGATAATCCACGCACGCAAGACAACAGCTACTATGACTTGATGGGTCGCAAGATTAATGGCAACAACCTACCTGCCGGCATCTACATCCACAACGGCAAGAAGATTGTTGTGAAATAAGTCAACGCTAACAGCAACATAATGAAGATGGTTCTCCAGCCATTAGCGGGAGATCCGTCTTCACTACGTTTTGAGTTATTTTTGTTAAACAATTACAAACAACAAACACATGACACCGTTATAAAAAACAACAAAAACAACAAGTTAACAACAAACACAACAAAAATATTATTTTGTTTAAATTGTTAGGAGGTTGTGATGGTTGTTTGATATAACCGAGACGTTGAATGATGAAGCGAGAATGGCTACCATGTCTCGCCTATTCGCACGAGGATGTCTTGTGCCAGCCGATGTCCCTGGCGAGAGGATTCTTTGAACCACTCTATCGCTTTGCGGGAGTTCTTGGCGACTCCATCACCGCTGGCATAGCACAGTCCGAGCATATACTGCGAGTCGGCATCGCCTTGAAGGGCGGCTTGACGGTACCAATATACCGCCTCTTCCTTGTTCTCGCTAACGCCCTCTCCAAGCTGGCAGCAGTTACCCATATTAAACTGTGCGCCGGGATAACCCTGCTCGGCGGCACGACGGTACCATCGCGCGGCGACTTCCTGGTTCTGCGTCACTCCGCCATTGCCGTAGTCATATATCTTGCCCACCACAAACTGCGCCGACGGGTCGCCGGCATTGGCGCGCGCCGAGGCCTTATCGTATGCTTTTTGATACAGGAAATTGGCGTTTCCCATATTTGCCGGGCATCCTTTACCAGTCTCGTAGCAATAAGCCAGGAAGTAAAGCCCGGCGGGATAATCCTGCTCCGCCGACTTCTTAGCCCATACAAAAGCCAGGGAGTCATTCTCCTCTACGCCATAGCCGCTGTGATAGCAAGCGGCGAGCTGATACTGCGCCTCGGGGTCTCCCTCCCGGGCAAGCAGGTAAAAGTTGCGCGCTTTGCCACTCATCGCCTCGTGCACATTGCCACCGCCCTCGTGCTGCGCCATTATTATGGTACTGCACGAGAGCAACAACAATATTATGAATACTAAGCGTCTCATGGCAAACTGCACAGGTGAACGTTTACAGCAGTGCCTCAACCTTAGCCTTGAGGGCATCTTTGGCGATAGAGCCCACATTGCGGTCTTGCAACTCGCCATTCTTGAAGAAGAGGATGGTGGGAATGTTGCGGATGCCGTACTCTGCCATGAAGTCACCGCCTTCGTCAACGTCGTACTTGCCAATCTCCACTCGACCTTCAAACTCATGGGCCAGTTCATCAATAATTGGCGAGACAGCCTTGCAAGGACCGCACCACTCTGCCCAGAAATCTACTACTACGGGTTTGCCCGATTGGATAATCTCGTTAATGTTGTTGTCGTTAAATTCTTTTGCCATAATTGTTAGTTAGTTTTGTGTCCATTTGCACTGACATAATGTCATTAAGCATAGTGAACGATATTTATATTTCAACTTTATATTTAATTCCCAAATCATCGAGTTGTTCAATAAACTCTCGTGTGAGCGGTATTTTGAACTTCGACTTCATGTCAACATATCGGTTAGTCTCCAAGTCGTGAATCTTGAACGCTAAATCGCATTTAGTGTCGGATTTAGCCTTCAGCTGCTCAAGCAAGATGCCGTTAAACTGCAACTGATTCTCGTTGAGACTAATGGTGATGCTCTGAACCATTTTGCCTTTCAAGTCCTTGAGGAAAGCTATGCTGTTCACCCTTAGAACCACCTTATTGCTATAAGTGTTCATCTCGTACCTGCATCTCACTGCAATTGCCGTGCCAGGTATGCAATAGTTGCGATATTCGGTAAATACCTTGTCAAAAATCATAAACTCGGCGCTGCCAGTCTTATCCTCTATCTTGATAATGCCAAAGTTGTTGCCGCGCTTTGATGGACGCTCAGTATAGTCGGTCACCACGCCACCAAGCACATATTCGTGACCTACATGGCTTTCACCAGTCTCAACGAAATTCTTGATGGTGGAGTTGCAGCCAAACTTCATCTCCATAAAGAATGGGTCAAGCGGATGAGCCGAGAGATAGATGCCCACCAACTCACGCTCACGCGACAACCGTTCCATATTGGGCCACGGCTCCACTTTAGGAATAGCAGGCTTGGAGGTGAAAGAGTCCATCATGTCGCCAAAGAGACTGTTGACCTGGCTGCTCTTGTCTTGTTGGTATTGCTGACCATATCTCACGAGCACCTCGCTGAAGTCCTCGCCCTTGGTGTTCTTCTCGAAAAACGCCTCACGCGGCACGCCAAAACTGTCGAAGGCACCCGAAAGCGCCAGCGACTCTATGGCTCGACGGTTGCACGCCGACAGGTTCACACGTTCCACCACATCATAAAGGTCTTTGAACGGACCATTCTTCTCACGCTCATTAATGATGGCATCTACCGAGTTTGAACCAAAACCCTTAATTCCGTTAAGACCAAAACGGATAATGCCTTCTTTGTTTGCGCTGAACGATTTGAAACTCTCGTTGATGTCAGGACCCATAACCTTCACGCCTATGGCCTTGCACTCATCCATAAACTTGGTCATCTTCTCCACATCGCCCGAGCGGCTGAGCACGGCAGCCATATATTCACTAGGATAATTGGCTTTGAGATAGGCAGTTTGATAAGCTATCCAACTGTAGCAGGTGGCATGGCTCTTGTTGAAGGCATAGGAAGCAAAAGCCTCCCAATCGCTCCAAATCTTCTCGAGGGTCTTGGTATCGTGACCACGCTCCTCGCCACCCTTGATGAACTTGGGTTTCAGCTTGTCGAGTTTGTCCTTCTGCTTCTTACCCATCGCCTTGCGAAGCACGTCGCTCTCACCACGTGTGAACCCCGCCAACAGTCGCGACAAGAGCATCACCTGCTCCTGATAGACTGTGATGCCGTAAGTATCCTTCAGGTACTTCTCCATTTCAGGGAAATCATAGGTGATTGGGTCACGGCCGTGCTTGCGCGCGATGAACTGCGGTATATAAGCCATAGGTCCCGGACGGTAGAGGGCATTCATCGCAATCAGGTCCTCAAAAGTGCTGGGCTGCAGCTCCATGAGGTACTTCTGCATTCCTGCCGACTCAAACTGGAACGTTCCTGTAGTCTTGCCGTCGCAGTAGAGTTGATAGGTCTTTTTGTCGTCGATAGGGATCTTCTCGATGTCGATATCAATGCCATGAGTCTGTTTGATGTTGGCCAAAGCATCTTTGATAATTGACAGCGTTTTCAGACCCAGGAAGTCCATCTTTATAAGGCCTGTTTCCTCAATCACGCTGCCCTCGTATTGTGTCACCACAATTCGCGCTCCTTCCTTGTCTTCCTTATCGACGGCTGTGCTCACCGGCACCCAGTCGGTGATATCGTCACGGCCTATAATCACACCGCAGGCATGCACGCCAGTTCCGCGAACATTGCCCTCAAGCTTCTCGGCATACTTGATAGTATCACCGATGATGTGGTTAGGGTTGTCAAGTTCTTGGCGGAACTCGGGGAAGCACTTGAGGCAGTTTTTGATAGTAATCTTATAGGGTTTGCCTTTTTCGTCTTCAGGCATGTCGTTGGGCTTGCTGGGGATGAAGTTTGCCAAGCGGTTGCTCTCGGGGATGGGCAGGTCGTGGACGCGTGCCACGTCTTTTATCGCCATCTTGGCCGCCATGGTGCCGTAGGTGATAATGTGTGCCACCTTCTCGGCACCATATTTCTCGGTGACATATTTAAGCACTGCTGCACGACCGTCATCGTCGAAGTCCACGTCGATATCAGGCAACGAGATGCGGTCGGGATTCAAGAAACGCTCAAACAGCAGGTCATATTTAATTGGGTCTATCTTGGTGATTCCCAAGCAATAGGCAACCGCAGAACCAGCCGCAGAACCACGACCAGGTCCTACCGAGCAGCCTAATGATGGCGCCACGCGGATGTAGTCCTGCACAATCAAGAAGTAGCCAGGGAAACCCATTTTTTTGATTGTCTCAAGCTCAAAGTCGATGCGCTCGCGATGCTCGTCGTCCATATTGGGCCAGCGTTCTTTTGCGCCCTCATAGACGAGGTAGCGCAGGTAGTCGTCCTCGTTGTCGAAGCCGTCGGGCAATGGGAAGTCGGGCAAGATAGGTTTGTGGTCGATGGAGTAAATCTCCACTTTGTCGAGAATCTCCATGGTGTTCTGCAACGCCTCAGGCACGTCAGCAAAGAGTGCGTTCATCTCCTCCTGGGTCTTGAACCACTCCTGCTTGGTGTAGAGCAAAGTGTTCTCGTCGCTCATGCGCTTGCCTGTGGAGAGCAGCACCAAACGCTCGTGAGCGTCGGCATCATCTTCATTGAGGAAGTGGGAGTCATTGGAGCATATCACCTTCACACCTAGCTCTTTGCTCAACTGCAACAGCACGGCGTTCACCTCCTGCTGTTTCTGGAAAGTATCCTGATTGGCGTTGATTACGGTGGCTTTATGGCGTTGCAACTCCAGGTAGTAGTCATCGCCAAAGACGCCCTTGTACCACTTTATCGCTTCCCTGGCGCCGTTGATGTCGCCGTTCATGATGAGCTGAGGCACTTCGCCACCGAGGCACGCCGAGCAACAGATTATGCCCTCGTGATGAGCAGCAAGCTCGTTGCGGTCGGTGCGAGGGTGGCTGTAGAAGCCTTCAGTCCATGCCCGCGACACTATCTTGATGAGGTTGTGATAGCCCTGCAAGTTCTTGGCGAGCAAGATAAGGTGGCGGCCAATGTCGCGCTTGTCGGTGTGAGTGTGCATATCCTCGTTGGCGACGTAAGCCTCGCAGCCGAATATGGGTTTGAACAGCTTGCCTTCCTGCTCTTTTATTGCATTATTAAGGGTGGAAATTGTGTCGGCATCAGGAGCGTCTTTTGCCTGCTCTTCCTCGAGTTTTTTCCTGAGTTCCTTGATAGCGCCGTTAACGTCGGAGTTCTTTTTATTTACATAGTCGTGCAGCTCTTTGATGCCAAACATATTGCCGTGGTCGGTAAGAGCCACACCACGCATACCGTTGGCGATTGCCTTATCGACAAGCCCTTTAACGGGCGCTTGACCATCAAGTAGCGAATACTGAGAGTGAACGTGAAGATGGATGAATGGGAACATATATAAGTGTTTAGTTTTATGTGTTGAGTATCAAGTATATATTGCCAAATATAAAGTCGTAACATTAGCGGGCAAATCAATGTGTCCTCACTTTCTCAGGCGGCAAGGACATCATATTTTTTGACGCTTTTTGCGAGTGTAAAGTTACAGTAAAACATTCCCACCAGCAAAATATTTCCTCGATAAGTTATTAACAATTTTAATATAAACCAAACGACAGCACAAAAGACCATGCGTATCAGGGTGATTCGCGAATCCTTATGTTACAACAAACGACTAAAACAACATAAGAAAAACTAAAGACATCATTATAATAATACAGCCAATAAGTTGCGATAATCAGGGGTGTACATATCATCACAACAATTGCATTGCGCTTCATGCAAAGCATGTATTTATCTTGATGAAGAAAAAAGATTGCTGACAAAAGAGACTCACTAGTTATTATTTCTCATCTTTAGCCGCATTTATCCATTTTACCGAATATTCTTTAATAAAAAATACTATAGTCAACATTATAGGTATTAATGAAATGAACATTAATGAGCTATCATTTCCTATCCGACGATTATGCACCATATCATAATATCCTCTGTGATCCGATAAAGCCAAAACTATAATAACAACAATATGAATCAGCATTAGTGGCATAATATTCATTATCAACTTTTTGCGACAAACTCTAACACTCTCAATGTCATCAAATATTTTCATCTTCACAAGAATAGGGAGGAACATTATATTCTCACCTCCTAAACTTTTTCTTTTAATTATAAGAACTAAATAATAAATCAGTATCAGCAGAAACAACAATATGTAATACATTGCAATATCATTATCACTCTTAACACCAAAATCTAAAGATAAGATGATTAAAATGAGCGGTGTCAATATCAACGCCAGCACCTTCACAACTTTTGGTTTTGAATGGTTCTCAGCGTTTTTCTTAATCTTCTCTTTGCACCTATCTGATTTATATTCTTTTGTACATAAGAATGTCAATAAAACCACAATTAAAATTATCAAATAAATGAGAATATTATCCTTACCACCATCAACAACAAGTACCGACGGGATGCTCAAAACAACTATTAAGAGCAAAAAGTACCCTATTATCTTCCTGCATTTAGCCCAAACCGTAGAACCTGACCTCTTGAAACAATAGGAATAAACTGCAAGTGACAAAAATATAAACAGCAAGTAAAGTACGGATAAAAGATATTTAAAGAACATTGTGGCAGCTAACAAGTTAATATCAGGTTCGCCCTGCTGCCAATTATAACCATCATAATACATCTTATTGCCATAATAATCTTGACCAAGAATTAGAGTATTGCCTATAATTATTTTAAATCGTCCTTCAAAATAAAGACCAACAATTGCAAATACAGCAACAACTGAAAATGTGAACAAGATGCCCAAAAAGATTGTAAAGAATTTCTGGGTTTTACTCCTTTTTCTAATCTCATAATCAAGGAATGAGCGCTTAGCAAAATTTCTCATCTTGCTAACTACATACACACCAAAAACCACTTGCATCAAAAGTGCAGTTACCAAACTCTCCATTTATTAAACACTTTTTTAAGGTGGGTTCTATAAATACGTTTTTTGAGCCGCATTGAGGGCAGAACCCTGTT
>CALDIG010000326.1 GCA_937904375.1 uncultured Prevotellaceae bacterium | reverse complement strand
AGCCATTGACCGTCTCACTCCGCACTCGCGGGTACTAATCGCCGAGGCATGTACCCACGCTCCCATGAGCGAGGATATTGGCCGCGAGAAGATTCCGCGAATGATACGCAAGCAGTTTGGCGAGACTGTCACCTTCGACATACACGCCGGCAAGGACTACCCTACCGACCTCAAGAAATATGACTTGATAGTTCACTGCGGGGCATGCATGTTCAACCGCCGCCTTATGCTCTCGCGCATCGTGCGCGCACAAGAGCAAGGCGTGCCAATCACCAACTACGGCCTCGCCATCGCCCACCTGCAAGGCATCCTCGACAAAGTGTCGCTGCCATAAAGCAAAATAAAAAGTAACCAAAATTTGGTTACTTTTTATTTTTGTATTATCTTTGCAGCAAATATGTATGAACAGTATCTAAAATATAATTCAATTCCAGCAGGTGCAGTGCTACGCCGCATCTTGAAAAAGGAAAAAATCAGTCAAAAACAATTGTCTGACAAAACTGGCATTATCACCCAGCGAATTAACGACTTGATTAACAACAAACGTCGTTTTACAATCGAGACCTCCGCCATAATTTCAGAAATACTGCCAGTACCACATATCGGCTATTTTTATCTGTTACAAAGCCATCACGACATCTACCAATATGCCAAAGCGCAAGCACACTTGCCAACAGAGCTTTCTTCAATAAGAAAGACGTTGTTTTGGGATATAAATATTGAGACTCTTGATTGGGAAAAACATAAATGCTGGATTATCCAAAGAATTTTTGAATACGGGAATGATGACGAAGTTACAGCAATCATAAAACTCTATGGTATTCAAATGGTTAAAGACACATTACGTTCTATTCAAAACGAATGGAGACAAACTCAACGTGAACACATGATAAAAAAACACCTGCAATGACACTGCATTACAACACAATATCACCCAATCTGTTAAGTACTCTACGAAAATTTATGCAGGACGAAACTTTCAAAGAGTTTCGCCTTGTGGGTGGCACAGCACTAGCACTGCAGCTTGGACATCGAATATCGGTTGATATTGACCTTTTCACCGATAGAGAATATGGTACGATGGATTTGAGCAGCATAACCCATTTCTTTAAAAAGAATTTCACCATTGCCGACGGTCTCGACACATTGACCACCACAGCTCCTGGCTATACAATATACTGTGGTGACAATAAAGACAATTTGGTTAAAGTAGATTTGTATTATACCGACTCGTTCCTTTTTCCACCCGTTATAGATGATAATCTTCGCATTTCTGACATAAGAGATATAGCGGCAATGAAAATCCTTGCAATTAGCAATTCCACTCGTGGAAAAGATTTCTGGGACATCCATGAACTGATGAATACTTTCGCACTTGACGATATAATCAATTTTGGTTTACAAAGATTTCCATATGGTTTAGACCGAGATAACGTGATATCGATACTATCAAACATACCAGTAGAGTCTATCGAGCCAAGTATCAATAGTTTAAATGGTGATTATTGGGAATTTGTTGCAGAAGACATAATAGAGGAAGCAACTAAACTATTGACTCAGCAACACTGCCATAAAGCAAAATGAGAATTGGGACCTGACCCCAATTCTCATCTTTTTGTTGTTAATCGGAGAGAATAGACTTGTCGCGGAAGTGGGTGTGGAGGAGCTTGTGCGACTTTTTGCCTAGTGGCTTACCCAGGAACTCATCATATATCTGCTTCACGGCCGGGCTCTCGTGGCTCTTGCGCACCATCTTAGTGACATCGGTGGCATACATGGCTTGCTGGCGAGCCTCAAGCACGCTGATGTCGCCCTCGTGATAGGGCTGCCCGGTGCCGCCAATGCACCCGCCCGGGCACGACATCACCTCCACGAGATGATAGTCGAGCTCGCCAGCACGGAGCTTGTCCATTATGATGCGGGCGTTGTTAAGAGTGTGGACGACGCACACCTTTAGCTCAAAGCCGTCCATATCGATAGTCGCCTCACGAATGCCGTCCATGCCACGCACCTGTGTAAATTCCACTTTTGGAAGCGGTTTACCGGTAAATGTCTCGTAGGCCGTCCTGAGCACAGCCTCGGTCACGCCGCCAGTAGTTCCAAAGATGTGCCCTGCCCCCGTGGCCTTGCCCAAGGGGTCATCAAATGCGCTGTCGGGCAAGTTCACGAAGTTGATGCCGTGGGTTCTAATCATCTCGGCAAGCTCTATTGTGGTGATGCTGCAATCCACGTCGGGGATGCCGTCGTAGATAAACTCGTCGCGGGCACACTCATATTTCTTTGCCACACACGGCATTATCGAGATTACCGAGATATTCTCGCGTGGAATGCCTATCTTCTCGGCCCAGTAGCTCTTTGCCAGCGTTCCAAACATCTGCGCTGGCGACTTGCAGGTAGAGGGATACTTGCGCAGGTCGGGATAGTCGTTCTCAAAGAAGTTGACCCAGGCCGGGCAGCACGACGTGGTCATGGGCAGTTTCACATCGGGGTCGCCAGCCATGTGGCGCTTGAGGCGGTCAATGAGTTCGGCGCTCTCCTCCATTATGGTGAAATCAGCACCAAAATTGGTATCAAACACGTAGTCAAAACCCAGCTGCCGCAGCGCAGTGACCATCTTGCCTGTCACCACCGTGCCTGGCGCCAAGCCAAACTCCTCGCCCAGAGCGAAGCGCACGGCGGGAGCAGTTTGTGCTACCACCAGCTTGTCGGTATTCTCGATGTCGGCAAGCACATCGTTGACCGAGTTGCGCTCGTCGAGCACCCCTATAGGGCCATCGATAGCGCCAAACTTGCACTTCGACTTGCACTTGCCGCAGCATGTACACTTGTAGGGATTTACAACGTGGGGGGGCTTCACCGTGCCACTGATGGCCCCCACAGGGCAGTTGCGCTTGCAGGCTGTGCATCCGCGGCATTTCTCGGCATCGATGGCATAGGAGAGCACGTTCAAGAATGGCGTGCCACCTATCTCATAAATGTAGTTGCCCAGCATCGAGTCGAGCGACACTGGCCGCTTGAACGAGCTCCAGTGCTGCGACTCCACCTCGATGTGCTGAGCCGTCACCTCCACATATCTTAACTCCTCAACGAGCTCACCACGCACCACATGCTTCTCAACAATCACGTTCACTTCCTCGGGCTTGACGTGGGTGTAGGTGATGTTGTCGGGCAGGATGCGCACGATGGGACCCTTGGCGCAGAAGCCAAAGCATCCCGATGTCACCACATCCACCATGTCGTCAACACCGTGGGCATGCAGCATCATCTTGAAAAGGTTGACAATGCGCTCGCTGTCGTTC
Organism: uncultured Prevotellaceae bacterium; assembly: GCA_937904375.1. GTDB lineage: Bacteria > Bacteroidota > Bacteroidia > Bacteroidales > Muribaculaceae > Sodaliphilus. Next base: position 119 of record CALDIG010000326.1, on the reverse strand, counting down.
TTGCGGCAGCGCTTTCCCGAGCAGCACTGCACCTGCACATAGTCGTGGGCTTTCAGACCATAATTTTGTTCAATACTAGCAGCCTGCGACTCGGCCGGTTTTAGGTTTGTTGGAGTTTT
>CALDIG010000325.1 GCA_937904375.1 uncultured Prevotellaceae bacterium | reverse complement strand
ACCATCCACAGCATCTACGGTGTCACTTATTATGGGAACTTCACAGTCAACTGAAAACTAATCTATTAACTGATTAAAAAACAAATTATCATGAGCGTAGTCTATAAAAAAGATTTATTGTCGACCATTGATGACTTTCAGATAGTTGGCAACAATTTCGGCCCAGGGGCAAATTTGACCTTTTTTCTGTCTTTAATCAATCTGCATACCACAACAAATAACCGTTGGCATGTCAAGATTAAACTTACCGAGCCTGGTGACTATTATCTAAAAGAAACATTGTTTGTTAATTGTGATTTCACAATAGAAGGCTGTGAGAACACTAGAATAATAGTTGATTTCCCCGACAATGGGTCATATAGTGACGACTGCTTTATCCATTTCAGCAATTCCAACTCAAGCGGGATGAAAACCAGGTGTAATACAATAATCAAGAATGTGACATTTGGAGTTAGCGAGAATCATCATTGGAGAACAGAAAACGGGCAACCAGCGATATTACATTATATTAAAATATATGACCCAGAATCGCTATATATCGAGAATGTTAAAATGTCGCTTGAAGGACATCCCATCTCTAACCTAGACATAAGAAATGGCCAAAACATCTTGATAAAGAACTGTGTCCTTGAGAATTATCATGACAACTCAAGCCCAACCAACATAGTTGGCGGTAATTTATGGTTTAGGGGAAAAATCGAGAACGTGAAGATTGTGGACAACATCTTCAAAAAGATAGGGAATGATGAAATGCTGGGATTCTTTGGACATTATTCTGATGAAAGCATCTTGCCATCAGATGAAGTTCCTGCGGATGGGATTTGTAGAAAAGGCAATATCCTCGTTGCCAATAATGTGTTTGAATATGGAGCTGTAGGAACTACTGTAGCAAGTGTTTCAAATGATTGTTTATTCTCTTTGATTGACAGCCCCCATGATGAGCATCAGACTTATCGCCACAAGTTCGAGAATATTTTGTTTGAGAGCAACAAATTCATAATTAATGATCTGGTGTTAAGACTGTTTTTCTGCAGGAATGAAGAGGATACAATAATTCGAGATGTTCGATTTGTGAACAATGACATCAATTACAACGACTTCATGGCGACCAACAGCGAATCATTGCCATATTTGACATGTAAGATTTTTGAATTTGATAATTTGAATTATGATGTTGACGCTAAATATCAGGTATCTGGCAATAGTGTTTACAACAAGTCAATCATAAAAAACGACACTCAACCCGGGCTTTATTTCCTTTTGCAAAATGGAGGCGAAACAATTGTTTCAAACAATAAGGTGGAAATATATATTGATGACAATGAATATCAACAATTCAGGGAGATTGTCTTCTTCCGTATTAATTACATGAGCACTAAGTTGACTATAGAAAACAACAATTTGGAGGGTCTGTTTCTATTAGGCTCTATATCTAGCCAGATAACCACCGGCGACCGCATTATCAGCAAGATGGATTTGCTGGCCAAAGGGAACATTGTTAAAGGTGGCACCAGCATTTACTGCCATAATATAGGTGAGCTGAATGCTTTTATTGAGGGTAACTATTTTGAAAGCTATAATTTCACGATTGCTTTACAAGAATACGGTGCAAGTGGAAACTTAACCTATATTAATAATCATACGGTAATCAGATATTCCGGAAACGCAACATTCTACTTCTCACCAACAGGATGTGGAGCCAGTCGCTTCTGCTTTGCGAACAACGTGTTTGAGGGTGTGAGAAACAGTATTATGTCAACTATTCTCAACTATATTGACAGTCAAAATGTGACAAACGTAAACAACACTCTTCTAAATTAGTGTTTTATGATTATTATCAAAAGAAAAATATTCGGAATTTTAGTGCTGCCATTGGCTCTTATCTATTGGCTCGCCATGCCGACAAAGGTTAGGCTGTTGGTTATGAAAGACCTGAAACAATGGACGAGATGGCAGCATCTGCCATGTAACTTGTGGGGATTCTCCTACTTGATGGGAAGTATGCCTGAGTTCCGTTCGGTCTTTTACAAAAGAGCGAGGCTTCTCGGCATATTGTCTCGGTGGTGGTTGCCTGGTAAGACTAATCTGGAAATCTCTACTAACGAAATAGGCGGAGGATTGGTAATACAGCACGGTTTCTCTACCATAATTGCCGCCGAGAAGATGGGTCGCAACTGCAAAGTTTATCAACAGGTCACGATAGGTTACAGTCATGAACTGCGCGCACCAGAGACAGGCGACAAAGTGGAGGAGTGCTGCGGAGCTAAAGAGATAGGCGGAATCACC
>CALDIG010000324.1 GCA_937904375.1 uncultured Prevotellaceae bacterium | reverse complement strand
TAATCTTCGTGTTTTTGAACCGCAAAGTTACGGACTTTCGAGCAAAACGATGCAATTAAACAAAATTTAACACACAGGGTTTTGCAGGTGTCCCAAAATTACACAAATTTCCCTAAATCGCAGCAGAAAAAGAAAAAAAAATTGGAATGTCAAAGGAAATATGGCGGAAATATAGCACTATACCAAGAAAACATACTGTCGATTCCGTAATTATACATCAAAGGGACAGTTCTTTTGATGTAATTTGTGTTATAAAAGTTGAAATCTTTGGTGGTGACAAGAATTTGTGTTAGTTTTGCAGTCCGAAAAGAAAACATAAAGAAATGAGAAAATTTACAAGACTGATTATATTGGCTATAGTTGTGCTGAGCGCAGTGTCGTCATTTGCACAGCCCGAGCGTCGATGGGGTGTGACCGTTGGCGGGAACTACAACGAAATACATTTCAAACAGAGCGACATCTTCGACAGCGACCGCATGTTTGGCGGCTCGGTGGGTGTTACTGGCGACCTGATGATACCTGGAGTGGGCTTCGGTATTGACGGTTCTATACTCTACACCCTGCGACAAGGCAAGATACACTTTGGCGACAAGCACGCTTGGGCATCACAAGGCATCGAGACTCAAACGGCGCAACTGCACTACATTGATGTGCCGCTGAACCTCAAGTTCCGCTACAGCCGTCTTAATGGTGTAGAGAACACTATCATGCCATTTGTTTACGTGGGACCCACATTCTCTTTCTTAGCAGGTCACAACAAGGTTGACGATGCATTGAGATACACTACAGTCAATGTGCTGCTTCACGCTGGAGTGGGTGTAGAAATCGCCAACAAGATACAACTTAGCGGTGGATACAGCTTCAGCGTGGGTCAGAACCTCGGCACCAAGATTCTCGACCAGCACGTTGCTAAGCACCGCACATGGTTCGTCCAAGCGACATACTTTTTTAAATAGTGGAGAGTAGAGAGTGGAGAGTTAAAAGACAAAACAATCGTGGAGGCACAAAGGCTTCCACGATTTTTTCTTTCCTCGATTCTCGATCCCCCGATCACAGCAACATCCCTGCGGCGACGTCGTTGGCGACATCTTCACCCATGCTGATGGCAGCGATGGTGAGGGCAAATTTGGCAGCCGAAGCAGGACCATTGCCAGTGACGATATTTCCATCAACAGCCACACGCTGTTCGAGCACATTAGCACCAGTCATGCCGTCTTCCATGCCTGGATAGCACACCGCGTCACGCCCGTCAAGCAACCCAAGTGGACCAAAAATCACAGATGGCGACGCGCAAATGGCGGCAAGTTTCTCGCCTTTCTCGTTCTGCTCTTGTAAAATCTCGCACAAAGTCTCACATTCTGCAAGGTTTGTTGCACCAGGCATACCGCCAGGACAAATTAGCCACTCGGCATCCTCAATCATGTCGGGGTCGAAAGGCTCATCGGCAACCACAGTCACACCGTGAGCACCTATCGCCTCGGGGGCATCATAAATCGACATAGTAACCACTGGCATTCCAGCACGCCTCAACACATCAACAACGGTAAGGGCCTCTATCTCCTCAAAACCGTCGGCAAAGAAAACATAACTCGGTCTCATTGTAATTCTTAGTATTAAGTTTTTAGTAATTAGTTTTTTCAGGTTGCTAAATTAGTCATTTATCATGAAAACGCAAAATAATGCATTGGTTTTTATGGTTTTTTGTCTGGATTTTGTTACTTTTGCAACAAATATAAACCCATTAATATGAAACTCTTAACAAAAACAATAATAGCTTTGTCCATGGCGATGATGTGCGGTGGCGGTATTACGGCAACCGACAACAGTGACATCGCATGGGAATATGTAAAAAAACTCAACACGCGCTTAGCCACTCCTGACCGAGCCGACTACAGCGAGGATTTCTACTATCGGAATTACCTTTCTTCTCTCAAAGCCCGCGACGAGATGCCGTGGGGCAAGATTGTGCCAGAAAGGGAATTTGAGCACTTTGTGCTGCCAGTGAGAGTCAACAACGAGAACCTCGACACGGCGAGAATGGTGTTCTACAACGAACTGCGTGACCGTGTGAGAAACCTCCCGATGGAGGATGCCATCCTTGAGGTGAACCACTGGTGCCATGAGAAAGTGAGCTACCGTCCCAGCGACGCACGCACCAGCAGTCCACTTGCGACAATGCGCACCGCCTACGGCCGCTGCGGCGAGGAATCCACGTTCTTGGTAGCCGCTCTGCGCTCGGTGTGCATCCCCGCCCGCCAGGTCTATACCCCTCGCTGGGCACACACCGACGACAACCACGCCTGGGTCGAGGCATGGGCTAACGGCAAGTGGTACTTCCTCGGAGCCTGCGAGCCTGAGCCAGTGCTCAACCTGGGATGGTTCAACGAGAGCGCGTCGCGCGGAATGCTCATGCACACCAAAGTGGCGGGCTCGTACCATGGTCCCGAGGAAGTAATTGACAGAAACTCTTATTATACCGAAATTAACGTCACTGAGAACTATACCCCCACTTCGAAAAGGTATATTTTAGTCTCAGACAAACGAGGAAATCTTATAGAAGATGCTACAGTGGAGTTTAAGCTCTATAACTACGCCGAGTTCTACACCGTCGTCAAGAAAAACACCAGCGACCCACCCCTACTGTATCTTAGTGCCGGCAAAGGTGATATGCTCGTGTGGGTGACCAAAGATGACAAGGTCGCTGTCAAGAAAGTGTCGTGGGCTGGTGACAGTGTTGATAATGTATCCATCCATTTACAAGAAAAGTCGTTACCAAAGTATCTTGAATTTGATATCATGCCACCACCAGCAAGTTCTGTGCTGCCCACAGTCACTGCTGAGCAGCGCGCCCTCAACGAGCGCCGCAAGGCGCAGGAAGACTCAATACGTCGAGCCTACGAAGCCACCATGCCTGTGGAAGCGTGGCGCGGCAACCACCGCACCATTCAGCAGTTCCTCGACCAAGCACAAAACAAAGTGATGGCACAGAAACTCCTTGAAGTCATCAGCGAGAAAGACATGCGAGACATCAACCTCGATGTGCTCCGTGACAACGAAGTAGCCCTCATCGACACTAGCGAAATCTACTGCCGCTATGTGCTTTGTCCTCGTGTGGAGAACGAATGGCTCACGCCCTACAAAGCATTCTTACATCAAGAATTTGAGGGCAAAATCAAGAACATCATCCAGCTCATAGATTGGACTAAAGAGAACATCGGTATTATAGACTGGCGAAATCCACAACGCCTGCGCCAGCAACCCATGAGCGTTTACCGCACACAACAGACCGACGAACTGGGACGAGCAATCTTCTTCGTGAGTGCGGCTCGCAGCATGGGCTGGCCAGCACGCATCAATGAGGTGAACGGCAAACTTGAATACTACTTGAACTATTCCTGGCACGAGGTGAAATTTGAGGAAAGTGTCACGCTGAAAACTGAGCCTTCAGGCACATTGAAGCTGAATTTCGTGCCCAGCGACACACACAATGACCTAGCTTACTACACCCATTTCACCCTCAGCAAATTAGTAAAAAACAGTCCACAACTGCTCACTTACCCCGAAGACGCCACTTGGAGCAAGACGTTCAAAGACGGCGTAGAACTCGAACCTGGCACCTACATGCTCACCACCGGCAATCGTCAAAGCGACGGCAGCGTGCTGGCAAGCATCACGACTTTTGAAATCGAAAGCGACAAAGAATGTTCCGTTGACTTGGCACTGAGAGGAAATGACGTTAAAGTAGAGATTTTAGGAAAAATCGACACTAAAGGCAAATACTGCGACACCAATGACAACACAATAAAAGATGTTTTCAACAAGAATGGTTACACAATTGTGGGCATAATACGACCCAACCATGAACCTACCAACCATGCCCTGCGGGACATTGCCACCTATGCAAAGGATTTTGAGGACATAAACTGCTCTATCGTGCTAATCAACCACTGGAAACAACCATTCAACAGCACTGAGTTCAACAACCTCCCGGCAACCACAAGATGGGGCACCATCGATAAAGACCTGGATTTCATCTGGAAAATTGCAGATAAAGTGGGCATTGATAGCTTAGCAGACCCAATCTTCCTCCTCTGCGACAAGGACGGAAATGTCTATTTCATCAAGGAAGGTTATACCATACATCTTGGCGAACAACTGCTCAAAACCATCAAAAAGATTGAGGCTAATCGCAAGAATTAAGACGTTTTCGAGAAAAAGTGAAGATTTTTTGAAAAAAAGTTGCGAAATATTTGCACAGTTCAAAAACTTGCCGTACCTTTGCATCGCTTTTCCGATAAAAGCATGGGTGCTTAGCTCAGCTGGTTCAGAGCATCTGCCTTACAAGCAGAGGGTCGGCGGTTCGAATCCGTCAGCACCCACGACGTGAATGGTGGTATCGTCTAGTGGCCCAGGACGCTGGCCTCTCACGCCGGAAACCGGGGTTCGACTCCCCGTACCACTACCAACAAAGCAGCTCGCTACTTGCGTAGTGAGCTGCTTTTTCTTGGATAGGAGTGACTGGAAAGGAGCAACTATGGAAACAAAAAGCGGTTCAGTCGCAAAAAGGTCGTCCTTCTCCGCAGGAGAGAGGCGGCAGTAGCACGCCTCCTTGCGAATCAGCCTCACCACCTTATTGCCTTCGGCATTTAGGATTATCACCCGCTGTCAACCTGGAATGCCGCCGATGCATTCCAGTTAGCAATAGTCTCTACAATAATAAAATTTAACTCCATAATTCTGCGTTTTTCTCACCGCAAAATTATGGAGTTGTGCTTGGTCTGTAAAAGACAAAACTTTTGCTTATCGTAGAGGTGGAATGTCTTGCGTGGTGTACTTGGCAATCTGTTTCCTCATCCATTGGTTGAAATCCTTTTGGTCAATGCCAATTTCTTTTTTGAGGAAAGCAAAGAAATCTTCTTCACTAGGTTTGGTGTTAAATGCTCGTTTCAAGGCATCGTAACCGCCTTTCTTGTAGAGTTCGTAACAAACAATTTTTCCGACAAGATATGTGGGGGCAGTCTGATTATCCATAATGTAGAAGCTACTGTTATAATTGGCAATATCTTCATCGGGGTGTGCTTCAAGCCAATCGTTCATTCTTTGATAATGCTGGCGATGGGTAAGACCAAACTCTCTTTGATTTTGATGAACATAGAACGCAATACCTTGGTTCAATAAGAAATGTACATTTGGATATGTCGCATTCAAAGTTGCCCGACAAATTTCGTGTTCGAAATTCTCTCCATGCACCGAGTCTCCGTAAACAATAAAATTATTCATGTCGGTGCTACCACCAGTATTGCCTACATGGTCGCCCATTCCTGCCACATAGTCAAAACCTTTTATTTTGAATTCTTCATCAAGGTTCGGTGCGATAAAATGTGTGATACGCTCGGGTACATTAGCATTTAACTTGTCACGAAACATCGTTACAGTGTTATTGGCTTCACGCGCAACATCCTCGTTAAAATCAAATCCAGGGTAATAGCAATAATCAAATACTCCTACCGCCTTACGAGGCCAGTTGCGAGTGAAGTAATCAATCCAGTTATAGAGTCGGAACTCGCCATTCTCATCTTTCTTGGCAATATGATTAGTGATGGCAAGCACATAGATTTCGGTGTTTTCATTATAAGGTGTGAAAAACATTGAACGGATGACATAGACATCGTTCTCGGGGCGGATTTCAATCACTTTATTCAGATAAGAATAAAGGTCTGTTGTCAGATAGCCGTCACAGTTCACAAGGTCGGGGTACTTCCATTTGATTTTATCAGCATCATTCCACTGAGGAAAGTCGGTTGTCGAATCGTTATGCGCTTCAACAAAAGACTTCCACAAATCATATACCACCGCCTTGTTAGGGTCGGCATTGTTCGCAATGTCAAGTTGCGTAGAGACTCTTTCCCAAGCCAGTGATTGGATTGCGAAAAGAATCATGAAGATTGAGATTATCGATATACGTTTCATCATCTTGAATATTTTTTGCGCTTCAAAAATACAACTATTATATGTAATAGACGCACACTTTAGGGTGAATGTTGCATTTTGAGCCAAAAATAATTATAAGAACACTTCCATATCATTAATCATGAACACGCAAACATCCCTCAACTGTCGGATTTGTCCGCTGTTGAGCAGTTTGATTTGCCTTGTTCCCTTATAGAAATTGTATCGCAATGGGATGCAATTTTTCCACTCCTGGATCTCTCCCGATTTCGTCCACAGTTTGAGGTCCACGGGGTCGCCGGCCTTAAGCATCTTGCGCAGGGTGCTTATGTGGATGGATTGTGCCATGTCAGTTATAGGTGGGGTTGAACGGAGCGGTGAATATTCTGTCGTGGTCGACCGAGAGGTAATCAGTAGGAAGATAGGTGCGCCTGTCTTGGTACTGGTAGGTGAACTTAACGGTGTTGAGCTCACCGTCCTCGTCGTGGATTTCGCAGGTGAAGTCGGTGATGAGGACAATCGGCATGTACTGCGGATTGTAGTTTCCGAAATCATCCTCCGAGAGGTCAGTGCGCTTGGTTGCCATGCGCACATCGTGGGAGTAGAACAGCTGCTCAATCCACCGGGCTTGCTCCATGGTAAGCCCAGCGGTCTCGACCTCGTACTGCTTCTCGTTCTGCTGGTTGTAGAACGTGGAGAGCCGATGTGTGACTGCTATTGAGCGGTCAGACTTCGGCTTGTGCGTGGTGACTGCTTGCAGGTCGCAACGCTCGTAGACATTGAAGGCATTTCGGAAGTAGAGCGACAGAGGCGGCTCGTGATCCTGCACATAGAATGTGAAGGCACGTTGCCCGGCATGCACGCTGTAGGCGTGCAGGGTGATGGCCTCGCGCGGTCTGCCCTGGGCAGGACTTTCGACAATGCCGGTCAGCATCTCGCAGGTCAGCTCCACCGTCTTGATGCGGTTGGAGTTGCTGACCCCGCAGTCCTCACGCAAGGTGTAGATGCGCGGTTCACCGCCATACACAATTGCCACCACCTGGTAGGTGATCTCTTCCTGGGCATTCGCTTCGATGAAGAAATGCAGGAACTCCGTAGCCTTTGGCGAGGTGAGTTTCGCCGCCATGGTGGTGAGGAAATTGTTCCGCAGGAACTCCCCGATGTCGCCAGTGAAGTGCTGCTCGAGGTAAAGCACTTGGAAGGTGGCGAGGGTTACGCTTCTTCCGTTGTTGGAAGCCCGCAACTGGAAATCCTCGATTGACGTGTTGCGGTCGCGCAGGTAATATTCGACTACCGAGCGCAGGTCGTGAATCTTCACGCTGCGTCCGTATGGGAAATGCAGTGCCGAGAAAATGGTGTGGTCCCGGTAGTCGAGACACACCTCGACTTCGTTGTCGTCACTTGTGGTGATCACGATGTCGGGAATTTGCGAGGAAAACATCAAGCTCTGCAATTCGGTTTCTAATGTTACTGCCATAGTGGTTGCCTTGTTTGTTTCTTGGGACAAAATTACTTTGCCGCCATAGGTCGGCAAAAGACAACATCAGCCACCTCATTTTGAAGTGGCTGATGCTTGTTATTATTATTGTTGTTGACTATTTCTTCTCGGCGAAAGCCTGACGGTCTTTAAGTATGTCGTCAAGGTTCTCAGTCGCCCAGTTCACCAGATTGTTGATGTGAGGCAACAGGGTTCTTGTCCTGTCGGTTATAGAGTATTCCACTCGTGGCGGAATCTCGGCATAAGCTTGCCGCGTCACCAGTCCGTCGGCTTCAAGGTTGCGCAACACTACGGTGAGCATCTTTTGCGAGATGTCGGGAATGCGTGCCAACAGGTCGGTATAACGCATTGGTTTCCCCTCGGCTTCAAGTGTGAGCATGATGAGGATTGTCCATCGGTCGCTGATGCGCGACAACACGTTGCGAATGGGGCAATTCGGGAACACAGGGTCTATAATCGTACTCTTGAACATAGCTTTATCGTATTTTTAAGATTAATTTGCCGCCCGCGCCACCACTTTCATGCAATGTGTGAGCCTCGACGATTTGGTCGAGAGAGAATACTCGCTTATATAACGGTGAGATGTGGGCGTTTTCGATTATATCCATCAGGCGGTCAATCACCGCTTGCGACGGGAAGTTGGAGAAAAAGCCTGTCAGGAACACTCCGTTAGGGATGTACTTGATGGCATCGAATTGCGGCACGGTGAAAACGTTGCCTAATAGTCCGGTCTGACACACATAGCCAGGGCGCGACACCATGAGTAATGAATCGCGCAGGGTTTTGGGACCAATCAGTTCCAATACCTTGTTGGGGCGATCAGGCAGCGTCTGTTCGCTGATGCGTCCGTCATCAATCACGCAATGGTCTGCACCGATTGATGTCAGCTGGGCAAACGAGCTCTCTCGCCTTGCTGCGGCAATCACTGTCGCCCCCATGGCCTTGCCCAGTTGGATGGCGGCTTGCCCCACCGTACTAGTCGCCCCGCGCACCAGCAGCACATCACCGCCTTGCAGGAGCAAGCACTCGGTGAGCGAGCCGAAAGCGGTAAAATAAGTTTCGGGCACGGCGGCAAGCGAGAGCCAATCAAGAGTGGTGCTCACCTTGAACACGTTCTTTGTCGGCAACAAGGCGTACTCGGCATAGCTGCCGTTAAATGACCGCCCCATACCTCCCATGAGGGCAATCACGCGGTCGCCCTCGGCAAAATGGCTGTCGCTTGCGTCGGCAATCTCGCCTACACACTCGATTCCGGGTACAATGGGTGTGTTGATGTAGTCGTTGTCGGCCTCATGCGTGCGCAACAACGCTTCGCTATGGTTCAGTCCGGCGGCATAAATCTTCACAAGCACCCAGCCGGGTTTCGCTTGCGGAACAGGGATGTCGCTCACTTGCAGTTGTTCGGCACTGCAACAGCCGTTTATCACAATCGCTTTCATTGTCATTCTATTGTTTTCCAACATTGCGGGTCGGGGGCGTAGAAGTTGCCAGTGTATCCAAAAGCCACCGCGGGGCAACCACGGCAGAAGCGCAGCAGCTCACACTTCTTGCATTTCTCGAACCGCTCATGCTGGCGGTATTGCTCCATGCGCTCGCCATGAAACACATCGTGCAAGTCTTCATCTACCGTTCCCACATAACTCTCGAAGCGACGGCAAGCCATCAACTGCCCTTCGGCGGTGATGGTGAAGTGGCAGTTGGCACAGTTGCAGCCGCCATATATTGTATCATTGTCAAGTCCGTCGGGAATCTTGAAAATCCCTTTCTCATAGAGAAATAGCGTCCACAAGTGGTCTTTGAGATTGAAAGACGTGCCGCTGTCCTTGTATTTTTCATACTTTTCCCAGCAACTTTCGAGCAGAGAGCGATAGTCCTCGGGGGTGATATGCCACCCTCGGTCTGGCAAAGCCTTGTCCTGGCTCGTGGGACAGTAACGCCCAAAGGCGAAGATGTCCACTTGGTGCTCCACCACAAGGTCGATGATGTCGGGAATCTCATTGATATTTGTTCCCGAAACCGTTGTCATGACGGCGCAGTGCAGATTGGCACGGCGCAAGGTCTTGATGGCTTCCAACGTGCGGTCGAACGAGCCGGGCTTGCGGAAACTGTCGTGCGTCTCGCGCATGCCGTCAATGCTCAACTGATACTTGCGGCAACCGAGAGCTTTCAAGCGATGGCACACCTCGTCGGTCAGGTGGAACGGATTGCCCATGATGGTGAACGGGATGCCGTGCTTGTGCACCAATTCCAGAAAATCCCAGAAACGGCTATGAAGAATGGGGTCGCCACCCGTAATGTACAGGTAGGGCAATCGCTTCATGCGCTCGCACATCCGTTCAACACTTGCAAGCACCGCCACAAGCCTCTCCCACGGCATCTCCACCATCTTGGGGCGGTTGGGCGAGGAGAAGATATAGCAGTGCTTGCAACGTTGGTCGCATTTGTCTGTGATATGCCACTGAAATGCGAAGTAGTCCATAGCGTGCGGTTTATTTGTCGCCTGTTCCGCAAGCGCTACCGCATGCAGCGGGGTTCTCCTCTGCGGGCTTGTCTGCTGCACCGCAAGCACTGCCGCAAGCGGCGGGCTTCTCTTCAGCCGGCTTGTCTGTTGCACCACAAGCACTGCCACAAGCAGCGGGTTTCTCCTCAGCTGGTTTGTCGGTTGTTCCACATGCGCTACCGCAGGCAGTTCCTGCCTCAGCTTGGACTTTCATGAAGCCTTGCGCACTTTGAGCAAAATTTAAGTCTACACGTTTCATTGTCAAAATGTTTAAAAGTGAATAATACTAACTTTTTGATTGTTACAACGGCAAAGTTACAAACCTTTTTTGGAATGACCAAGAACGTGCTGCGAGGTTTGTTTCATGCAATGAGGTTAGAATTTATAGTTCTCAACGCATTATGACTGTGACTTTTTTTGTCTTTTTTGAGTTCCCAGTTCCGCCACAAACGAGAAAACCGCTTTGGGGCGGCTCTCTCGTAACGTGGTGGGCGGTGCTTCAATCTTCTTCCCAATTGGGGCAGGTGCTTTGCTCGCTTGTAACTTCATCGTGCTTGGTGCAGTGCCATAAGTGCCAACCGCAAGCGGCTGCAAATTTGCAATTGTAGCAAATGTGCTCAACCTGCTTTTTTACTCTCTTGTTCATTTTACTGCTTGTTAAGATAGTTAGTAATCTCGGAAATAATTCTCTCATAGTCATCGCCTTCGTGGATTTGCCACATTTCACACTTCTCTCTTGTGCTCTTGTTGTGTGCAAAGATTGTCCACCACTGGCGGCCTTCATAGTTCGTGCAGTCAATGCTCATACTTCTCTCGGTGCAGATGTTAAAAACTGCGTCCTGAATTTTGCGGATTGTTGAAATCGCTTTTTTCAATTCTCTTTTCATAGTGCTTGGTGTTTTGTGGTGGGCGAGCGAAAGCCGCCCACCTTGTTAAACTTATATTTACTTGCTCTCTTTCTTTGCGCTCTTGCGTGTGGCTTTCTTCTTGGGTGCGCTCTCGGTGAACTTCAGCGGCTCATCGCAAATGGCGACTCTCTTACCTGCTCTCACCAACTTGGGCAGCCATGTGTCGAGCTCGGCGGCAGGAAAAGCGGCTTGTTGGGCAGTGTGTCCTTTGCGCTTCTGCGAGTGAGCGTAACACCGCAAACCTCGCTCAAAATCTTTGCGTCATCAGCAAAGGAAACGTAAAACTCACCCAAACGGAAAAGCAAAACTGCGTCCGTGTGACGTGCTTTCATGCTCTCAAACTCCTTTGCGAGTGCGCTTTGCTCGCTTGCTTGCTCGGCTTCGGGTGCGCTCTCCTGCGCTGCGCTCGGCTCGGCTTGTGCCTTGCTTGCGCTCACGTCCGCCATTAACTTCGTGTAAATGGCTTTGGGCAGGATTGCACCGCTGCGCTTGCGCAATAGGAAACAATAGCGTAACGCCTTGATGGGCTGAGCGAAGAAAAATTCATCGCTCTTGGTGTTCTCACTGAGGCGGTAAACGTGCCACATTTGGCT
>CALDIG010000323.1 GCA_937904375.1 uncultured Prevotellaceae bacterium | reverse complement strand
CTCCACCCACGAAATCCTAGGAGAAATCTTCGCCCACTTCTGCGTGGGAAAGTAATTGACAAACAACAAGTCGCAAGTAGCATAATAGTAACAATCACTATACATTTGTCATAGTTTGAAACACTTTTCCACCATTGCTTTGAGTTGTTCATCCGAGAGATTAGCAATACCTGTCTTCGCTATCAATGCAAAATCTTCTTTTTTCTTGCTTATGACGAACTTGCGCTCTTGGCCGTCAATGGTGGCGAGGAGGTGGAAGTTGCCTTTGTAGGCTTGCTCGATACGGATATTGGAAACAGTATGACCGTTGATAATCTGTTCTGACGTAACAAAGACTTCTTCCCATTCGCCCCATGATTTCAGATGGTCAATAATCGTTGCCTCTACCCTACCCGTCCATTGCTCTGACACACCATATTTCGTGGCGATGGTACGGAATTGTTTTAATGACGCAACCACATCACGGATGATGGCATCTGGTCTTCGAATACCATTGTCACGAGCAAACTGAATGACATCGTCTCGTGTGATGTCACGGAACTTGCCACCAATCATCAGGCAGTGCTCCTTGTTGGGCAGATAACCACCTGTATCGAAGATATAGGTCATATCATAGGCTGGCGACAATCGCCATGTGCCTTGTCGGTTCATCACAAACGTGTAGTTCTTGTGGTGGTCATCCGTATTATTGGCGAGGATATTGAAAATCATACGACGATAGAGTTCCTGACAATCCACTTCGGGCAGATGCAACTTACGGCACACGGTAAATAGTTTCTCATAAGTATCAGCCTCAGGATCCATTGCTGCCAATGTCTGAGTATGCAATTTGCCTGTTTCATTACGGTCGAATCGCTTAGTGAGGAAATGATTTACTCCATCCACCTCAAGCAACCGAGATTCCATCATATTGATACCTGCTACTGTAGCCATCTCATAATAGGTCTGCTCCAATTCTGCTGACGAACGGTTTTTATCACCAAACTTCAGAATATAATAGTCCAAGTTTGGCTCCACGTCAATCTGTCCGCTGCGAATCTCGCCAGTATCTCTGTCAATAGCAATTATTCCCTTTGGCTGACGACCACCTGCCGAAGTGCCGACTGCTATCAACGACTGCAAAGTCAAAGACTCATCTGGCAGAATCCTTACGTTCTCACGCTCCACAGCAATCTTCTCTGCCAAATCTGCCAATGCCTTAATGTCGATATTTCCAGTTATTGCGACACGTTCTATCTCAGGCACAAACTCCAATGCCCCCATACCTCGCTTACCTATGAAGGCCAGCTTTTCAAGCGAAGTCACATTTCTCTCTGTCAGATTATTGTTCTTTCGCCATTGCTCAAACAGCTGATTACCCCAAGCATCTGGCAAAGAGTCGGCTATGAACGAAGGCAGTTTCTGGTAGATACGCTCTGCCTCACCAAAGATGGCACGGGTACTGAGCGGATTACGGATGGATGCGGCTAATGGAGCCACATCCAAAGTCCCTTTCAGAAACTCTGGATTATACATGAAGAATGACGTTTTTCGGGCATCATGCCATGCCAAGCGTCCTATTTCCTGACCCCATAGGAATACTTTCAAAACTCCCCTCATACCTTTTTATGTCTTATTCGTTGAATCTTCTTTTTCTCTCTAAATAGATAAGGTGACTCAGGCTGTTCAGGCATCAGTTCGCTGAGATCGTTGATACAACCAACAGCTTTTAACAAAAGCAAGAACGAACTGAGAGCAATGTTCGTAACAGAGCCATTCTCAAACCTATAGACAGTTAGCACAGATAGCCCCGCCATCTCTGCCACCTCTTTCTGAGTCATGTTAGCCCTCAGTCGATAGTCCTTAAATCGACCGCCAAGCATCCTTACTAACTCTGGTGCTGAATATTCAGAATAATCATCCATATATAACTATTCTAATTTGATAATTTATACATCAAATATCATATAACATATCAATAATGTAAGTTTAAGATTGCAAAAATAGACATTTTTAGACAAACTTCCAAACTTTTATTGGAAAATTTGCCGATTTGATGATTTTTTATGCATGATAATGACCTCCGTTTGCAGGAATTTTACTACCTTTGTTTTTATAATTTGTCTAACTCACATTAAATTGATACGACACAATGGAAAAATCAATAGAACAATTAAAGAAAAAGCTTACGAATCCTTTGAGAGGATTAATCCCAAAAAATCTAACAGATGTCGAGGAGAGATTCATGGAAATAGCAAAAAATCTTTTTGAAAATTATTGTTTAAAAAGCGACACAAAGGCTTTCAGATTTGCTGAAATTGAATTTTATTATTACAAAAAAGGTGGAAGGTGTAACTTGGATGAGGAATGGGTTGAAAAATGGAATAAGGTGACATACCCTCGCGACAAGAATGCAGGAGAGCTTTTCTTCCACTATAGCGGTGTGGACATTTGTTTTCAAAGCATCTTTAAGGATAATAATGTAGAATTTGGCGGTATTCTCATAAGAAGTGTTTTAGAAGAAGATGAGGAAACCACTAAACTACATGCTGGTCCTCAATATTGTGCAAATTTGATTTTAAATTCTTGTGTCAATCACCTTCCTCAATTAGCAGAATTAGAAGTCACTAAGAGAAAAGAATGCGAATTAAAAACCGCTGTTAGATTTGGAATTGACAAAGCTGAGAGAGAGCGTGAAGAGAAAGACGATTTTAGATTATGTTTCTATCTTGACAATTTGAATTGGGAAAAAGCATCGGAGAGGACTGTTTGGAATACAAAACAAGGCGAATACAAAGAACGGACAAGAAATTACGAAAAGGAAAGATTCTCCAATATACATAAGAAAGATAACTGATAATAAGGCTCTGCCATCACTGGTAGAGCCTTATTCTTTTAACGATTCTTCGAGTTCCTCTTTTTCCTGAAAATCATTTAAAACACTCCACGTCGAGCAATTCAAGGCTCCACCATCTTTAACAATCTTTTCGCAGCCAGACACTTGATGACATTTGCAATGTGGAAATGCTGCTTCGATTTGAGTCAATGCCATTGAGTCAGTTTTCTCATTAAGCATTGGCACGAAAATGTGATTCCCAACATTCAAGAAATTGCAATATGCCCAGCTGTTGTCAGAATAGCAACCATAATGCAACTCTTCAACATCAAAATGAGGACTCAAAGCAGCCAAGAGCTTCTTCCTTAATGCTTTGTCAAAATCACAATAATTGTTTAGCAGAACCCTTCCCGCCCCTATATATCTCACCATGCCATCAGCATGACCATATATCTCATATTTATCCCATGGAATTATAACAGGTTCTGCCTCAAGCAAGACGGTGAGCTGATCTAATAGCTTGGCGCAACTATATTCCAGATTTTCCTTGAATATTTTATCGGTCAAAATGACTTTGTCTCCACAACTTATAACATTGCCACCATCAAGATTAATTGGCGATTGAAACAACTCTATGCCTAGTGAGTTCAAAACACTATCCATATCAGGCTTATACTCGGGATAGTCTTTCAAGTAATCGGGGTCATAACGAAACTTGACAAACTTGCCGCTACTCACCTGGACAGGCATATAGTCACGCGCCCATATATGCAATGGTGAATTTGTGAACGGAAGATGTTCCCACTCAATACTGAGTTCTTCAAAAAGAGTGACAAGACACTTAGAGGCATCCGAATATAAAAGCGAAGATAAGCCTTCGGCAATATATACCTTATTGACATCAAAATTTGTAATCATTTTATCGCTAATAATTATTTACCTGATGCCGCAAAGGTCAAAAAAAATAGCTGGAGAAAAGAACTTTTTTTGTTAATTTCGCTTAAAGTTTTCGTAGAAGATATTTACAAAAAACAAATTGATTCTCTGTATTTTATTAATAAAAACATCTTATAACAAACCAATAAAATACTAATATATCAGAAATCTTTATTAGACATATTCATTCCAACAAGAGCTTAGAAAAACTGAGTAAAAACTCGATTTCATCAAAAGATTTTCTGTAATTTTGCAGCGATGATACAATGAATCATGTTGAAGGGCATCATAAAGCATATCGTTTATCCCACCAAATCGGTCAGTCACAAGAAGTTGAGTGAGGCATTTGCTGGCAAGTGGCTGGTTGTCACTGGGGCAACGTCGGGAATCGGTGAGGCATTGACGCTTAGGTTGATAGGTGCTAAAGCTAATCTGTTTCTCATTGCCCGTAACGAGGAGAAGCTGAAGTCCTTGTGCGACAAGGCTCGTGACAATGGCTGCGAGGCGCGATATAAAGCCATTGACCTCAGGCAACGTCAGGAATTGGACTCATGGTGCGAAACACTTAGAGATGAGTTGCCCAGCGTGTCTTTCCTCTTTTGCAATGCAGGGAAATCCATAAAGCGAAGCATCAGTTCTTCCATTGACAGGATGAATGATTTTGACCGCACTATGGACCTGAACTATCGTTCGATGGTGGCGCTATCGCTTGCCTTGATGCCGTCAATGCGAGAAAACAGCGGACACATAATCTATACATCTTCTGTGAGCAGCCGTTACCCATTCGCTCCAGGCTGGTCGGCCTATCATGCCTCGAAATGTGCCGCCAATGTGTGGTGCCGCACTGCCCGCCGAGAGCGTAAGAAACTTGGGGTAAAAGTCCAGGTGGCTTATATGCCGCTAGTTCACACCCCCATGTCGGATGTGAATGAGACCTATAAAAAACTGCCAGCTTATTCTGCCGATGAAGCTGCGTGTATTTTGCTGAAGCTGGCGATGAGCAACAAGTTCCGTTATAAACCGTGGTGGGCATTATGAACAAGACCATATTCTCAAAATTAGCAAAACTGCACATCATCACTCCCGGAGGGATCTGCAAGCTGCTCGGTAGTTTCATTAGGGATGGCATCTCGCTAATGGCACTGATGCGGTTCTCGGCAATGTATTATCCAGAGCGTTGTGCATTGGTCTATGAAGACAAACGACTCACTTACAAAGAGATTTATGAGCTTGCCCAATGCCTTGCCAAATTGCTATATCGTGACTATGGCCTCAAAACGGGCATGTGCGTTGGAGTTCTGTGCCACAATCACATAACAATGGCATTGCTGCTTCCTGCATTGTCACGACTTGGGGTAAGAGTAAAACTGATTAACACCGACATCGCCCCCACAAAGTTAAAAGAACTTGTGAAGAGGAACAACATTAATCTGCTCATTTATAACGCTGAGCTGAAGGAAGAACGCATCCCTACTCATCTTCCATTCGAAATGCGAGAGAGTGAGGACATTTACAGAGAAATCATCGGCAATGCCCAAACCTTTGACGTAAAACTACCACCCATCGGGCGAGGGGGTGAGATTTCTGTTTTTACTGGTGGCTCAAGCGGTAGGAGCAAAGAGGCTCCGAGAAAGATGTCTGTTGGCCAGTTCTTGCCGCCGTTCTATGCCTTGCTCGAACAGCTTCGCCTTGACGAGCGTGACAGCGTTTTCCTTTCACTTCCAGTGTATCATGGCTTTGGACTCGCCACACTGATTATGTCATTGGTGATGGGTAAGAAGGTGTGCCTAATGAGTCATTTTGATGCCGATAAAGCACTGAAAATCATTTCAAAAGAAAGAATCGAAGTCGTGCCTGTAGTACCTGCTATGCTCGCACGATTGTGGCAAGCAGAAGATTCTCCCACATTGATGAAAACGGTGAAGTGCATCATCAGCGGCGGAGACCGACTCGACAAGAAATGGGTGGATGTGACAAGCAAATATCTGGGAAATGTGCTTTTCAACCTCTTCGGCACCTCCGAGGCAGGATTCTTTATGATTGCCACGCCCAACGATCTGTCAACTAACGAGGAGGTGCCTATTGGTCGCCCCATAAGCGGAGTGGAATGTAAGATAGAGAGTGCCGATAGTCATGGCGTTGGCGCATTGTGGGTGCGCTCTGGTTGGGCAATGATAAGCCTTAAGAATAAATGGCAAGACACGGGCGACTTGATGTATCGCAATGCCGAGGGCTGCTACTTCTATCGCGGCAGGAGCGACAATATGGTAGTGTGTGGCGGCGAGAATGTCTATCCCGAGAATGTAGAGAAAATCATCAACAGTCACGATGAGGTCTTGACATCGATTGTCTTTCCGGCATCCGACCCGCAATTCGGGACTATTCTCAACGCCAATGTAGAACTCACTCCCGACTCAACCTTAACTGCCGATGCAATGAAAACCTGGCTTCATTCCCGCCTCACCCGCGCCGAGATGCCACACAACATTACCTTTAACTCTATCAGCACATTAGACTCAGGAAAGGTGGCACGCAAGCGGCAGTAAGCGTCAAGTAACGTCACTTTGTTCGCTTCTTCTTTACCAGTTCATAAGATTTTTGCACCAGTTCCCGCAACTCATCGTCACTCACGTCGCTATTCACCTCCACGCTAATCCAGTGGCGCTTGTCACCGTTAAATGGCTCGCCAATTGCCTGATATCGCTCTTTAAGCTCTGCCATCTGATCAGGGTCGCACTTGATGGTTATAAACCTGAAATCGTCGATGTTGAAGTAGCAGAACATGTGCCCGACCACATAAAACACGAGAATGGTGTATCTTCCCCTCGAGAATTTCTCAAAGGGTGTAGCCTCGGTCACATCGGGCAACGAGAGGCAATAATCACGAAATTCCTCGATGTTCATACCACTATCTCGCTTAAGATGTTAAAATTCAGGTTTAGGCATCGCGTCCCAGAACGAGCGAAGTTCGGCGATGATGTCGTCGTAATCTTTCATGGTAAAGGTTCCCTCGCCCATTATCATAATGGTGTAGTCTATGCCGCCGAACGAGCGTCCAACTCCAGTGTCGCGGAAGCCGTTGCGCAGGTAGAAAGCGTGGCGGCGACGGCGCACCGCTTGATTTTCGCACACCTGCTCAGGGCTCTCCATGTCGAGTATAGTGGTGCAGCCCTTGTATTTCTCAATCAGTCGTGAAAGAATCTTCTGCCCTACACCCTTACCACGCAACTCCACAGGCACGGCAAAGTACCAGAACCAGTTGAACGACTTGCGAGGATAGACGACAGTAAACCCAAGCAGCTTGTCGTCATCATAATAGCTAGTGAAGTCAAGCGGCATGGCATCGACAAGATGCATCAAGTCGTCCCAGGGAATCTGCTCCTCCTCGGGAAATGCCGTCTCATACAGGCGCCTCAGCGCTTCATCGGCATTGGTCTTTATGATTTGCCTCTCAATCATAGTCGCTCCTTTACTTTCTTGGGCAACTTGCTTACTACCAAAGAGAAAGACTCTGTAATCAAGTCTTTCACAAGGCTTGCAGGAAGGTCGTTAAGGTACAAGTCATTCCAGTGCGTCTTGTTCATGTGATAGGCAGGACGCACGCTGCTGTGGAGGGCACGCTGCTCTATTCCCACTTCGGGAGGCAACTTGACGGCGACGCGCGGCTCGGGAGCATCGAGCTGCATGAGCATGAACCACTTGCCGCCAATGCGCCACGACACCCAGTTCTCTGCAAACAAGTCCTCGGTAACCTGCTTGTGGAGACTTAACGCAAATTCTCTTACTTGCTCAATATCCATATCACTGCATTTCAACAGCTTGAGGGGTCCAGGCGTTGAAGAAGCGCAGCACTTTCTCCTTGTTGTAGCCCTTGCCTTCTTCAAGGAAGCTAGAGTCTTGAATGTGAAGCACATTGCCCTTAGCATCAAGCACCACAAACACTGGATAGCCAAACCGTCCTGGATTTTTCAGACGCTGGAGCATGGCTTTGTCGCGCGCCTCATTACTCGAGTTGCGTGGGTTGTAATTGACATGGATATATACGAAGTTGTCATCAACAACTTTGGCAATTTCCTTATCGGTGGTGATGAAATCGGCGAAGCGCAAGCACCAGGGACACCAGTTGCCGCCCACCTGGCAAATCACAAACTTGCCCTGCTCGGCAGCTTGAGCAATTGCCTTGTCGATCTGCTCCATAGGGTTGATAGTCTCGTCATAGACTTTCTTGAGCTGAGCATTAGCACCCAGCGCCAAGACAGCTAAAATCACTAGTGTTAAGATTTTTTTCATTGCTATTATGTTTTGAGTTAATTCTTTGGATTAATAAGGTGGGTTCTATAAATACGTTTTTTGAGCCGCATTGAGGGCAGAACCCTGTTTT
>CALDIG010000322.1 GCA_937904375.1 uncultured Prevotellaceae bacterium | reverse complement strand
CGGTCTGTCCGGCAAAGCGGCGACGGGTGCAGTGGCGGCAGTACATCGAGCACATATCGGTGATGAGGAACAGCACACGGTCGGGATAACGGTGTGTCAAGCCGGGTGTTGGCGAGTCCTCGTCCTCATGCAACGGGTCGAGAAGGTCGGCTGCCGCCTGATGGGTCTCAAGACCTGTGGGAATGCACTGCTTGCGCACTGGGTCGTTGGGGTCATCAGGATTGATGAGACTCAAGTAGTAAGGAGTGATAGCCATGCGCAGGGTGGAGAGGGTCTTCTTAACACCCTCTTCCTCCTCGGGCGTGAGGCTGATATACTTCTTCAGGTCTTCGAGAGTCTCGATGCGGTTGCGCACCTGCCATTTCCAATCGTTCCACTGCTCGTCGGTAACATCGGGAAAGAGTTGTTTTCTTCTTGATTCTGCCATGATTTATAAGTTTTCAGATAGCAAAATGTGCATTTTACATTATATGCATTGTGCATTATGCATTATGAATTGTGCATTATGCATTATGCATTGTGCATTAATTAAGCGTAAAGTTCCTCAAAAATCTTGCGCAGCTCGGGGCACTCACGCAGCTCTTGCAGAGTGAACTCGGCGTGACCCTTGGTGTAGCCGTTACCAATAATCATATTGGTGTCGGCACCAATACCCTCGGCACCAAGAGCAGCCTTGGTGAAGCTGGTTGCCATCGAGAAGAAATAAACCACTCCGTCGTCGCGGGTGCAGAGCACAGCGGTCATCTCGCAGTCGGGAACATTAACGCAGTTGATGGTAACGTCGGCCATCTTGCCGTCGGTGAGCTTGCTCACCAATTCGTAAACCTGAACAGGAGTCATACCGGCAACGCTCTCTACCACGTCGCAGAAGCCCAGGTCTTTGATGCGCTGGGTAGATTTGGGGCTGTTGGCGAGACCAATCACCTTACCAGTAACGCCCACACGTTTCTTAGCCTCGTAGCAGCACAGCATACCGCTCTTGCCGCCAGCACCAAGAACAACCACATTCTGGCCATACTGGCACAGCTTAGCAGTTTGAGCAGGAGCACCTGCCACGTCGAGTGCGCTCAACGCCAATTTCTCGGGCATGTCATCGGGAATTTTGGCATAGATGCCGCTCTCGAAGAGGATAGCCTTACCCTTGATATCAACCTGGTCAACGTCGGCCTTGATGTTGAGAATCTCGTCGATGCGCAGTGGAGTGAGCGACAGCGATACGAGAGTGGCGATGCGATCGCCCTCTTTAAGGTCGATTTTGCCCTTCAAAGCGTCACCAATCTTCTCTACAGTACCCAGGAGCATACCACCCGAACCGGTGCGGCGGTTGCGGTGCTTGCCCTGAAGTTCCACGTTGAGGAACATCTCTTTCTTGATTTCCTCCATCACCTCTGCCTCATCGTCGGGATTCTTCGCCTGACTCTTGGCATAGTTGTGGATATCGGTAAACGAAGCCGAGTCGATATTAAGAGTTTGAACGTCGATGAGAATTTCGTTGTCATAAATCTCATCCATGTTGTTGTCAAGCTTGTTGGCTGGTTGTGGCAGTACGCCTACGGGTTCAATTACTCGGTGTGTACCGAATCTATTTCCATGTTTCTGCATTGTCTTTTGTTTAGTTTTAATGTTTATACTCTTTTTATTTTATTTGCTTTTTGTATTGAGGCTTATTTGCGTGGTGGAAGGCCGAGGATTTCGCGGGCTTCGTCGCTGGTGGCGATGGGACGGCCAAGTTCCTTGGCGATGCGCACCACTTTCTCCACTAGCTCACCGTTCGACTTGGCGAGCACGCCTTTCTCGAGGTAGAGGTTGTCCTCAAAACCTACACGCACATTGCCACCCATAGCGATGGCGGCGGCAGCCATCGGGAAAGCGTGACGGCCTACACCAGTAACGGTCCAAGTAGAGCCGGCGGGGATGCCATTCACGAGCCAGCACAAGTTGGCAACGGTGGCTGGAGTGCAGCCTGGCACGCCTAGCACGAAGTTGAACTGCATGGGAGCTCCAGGAGCCTCGCCTTTGCGCGCCATCTTGAGGATGGTGTCGAGATGTCCCATCTCAAAGCACTCATATTCGGGCTTGATGCCACGCTCCATCATGCGTTTGCCGAAGGCACGCATCGTGGGCATGGTGTTGTCAAAAATCTCGTCGCCGAAGTTGCAGGTTCCGCAGTCGAGGGTCGCCATCTCGGGAAGCGGAGTGGTGTCGGTCGATTGCAGACGCTCGTCGGGAGTCATGCCCACTGCGCCACCGGTGGATGGTATCAAAATCACGTCGGGGCAAACCTTCAAGATTGCCTCTTCGCACTCCTGGAAGCGGGCACGGTCTTGAGTGGGTGTGCCGTCGTCCCAGCGCACGTGCAGGTGAACGATGGCAGCGCCAGCGTCAACTGCGCTTTTGGCTTCACGAACTATCTCCTCAACGGTATAAGGCACATTGGGATTCTGCTCCTTAGTAACCTCGGCACCGCATATCGCGGCAGTAATTATCAGTTTATCCATTTTGATAAGTTTTTAGTTGTTATTTATCAAGCTAACAAGCTTACGGGCTGACGAGCAGACGAGGCAAGTGCAAAGTCAAACGACCAAAAACGATTAGAAACAACCTTTGCCTTGTCAGCTTGTTCCTTGTCAGCTTGTAAGCTATCCTTTGCGTTGGCAGTCCTTAGGCGTCACACATGTTCCGCTGGCGCGGCACACTACGATGGGCTCGTCGAGCTCGTCGGCAGCCGATGGCGAGATGTCGGGACGAGAAATCGCCACCTTGCGGGCCTCAAACTGCATGTGACGCGAGGTGTTGCCCTCCTTATCGATCCAGCCCTCAGCCTCGATGAAGTCGCCGGCATAAACTGGTGCGAGGAAGTCGATGCTGTCGTAGGCACGGAACAAACCCTCATCGCCGTCACGCATTATCAAAAGTTCGGTAGCCACATCACCAAAGAGGTGAACCATGTGGGCACCGTCAACCAAGTTGCCGCCATAGTGGGCATCCTTTGCGCTCATGCGCAGTCTAATCTTTGTTCTGTATTCCATAACGCTGATTATTTCTCAACATAGATGCCATCAACATAGATTCCCGAAGCGTGAACGTGCTCGGGCTTGATCTCGCCAACCTTCACGAGCTTCTCGGCCTCTACCACTACATAGTCGGCAGCAGTCGCCATCAAGGGGGTGAAGTTGTTGGTAGTGCCCAAGAACACCATGTTTCCGAACTCGTCAACGATGTTGGCGCGCAGGAAAGCGATGTCGGCCTTCAATGGCTTCTCAAGCAGGTAATCCTTGCCATCAACGGTAACAACGTCCTTGCCGTCGGCCATAATGGTGCCCATGCCAGTTGGGGTAAGCACGCCGCCCAAACCAGCACCTGCCGCACGGATGCGCTCAGCGAGTGTGCCTTGTGGAACATACTCCACGATGAGAGTGCCTTCGTTCTTCTGCAACGCGGTCTGCTTGTTGGTACCGGTGTGCGAGACGATAGCCTTCTTCACTTGATGGTTAGTCACTAACTTGCCGTGAGCCACCTCGTCGTAAGCGGTGTCGTTGGCAATGATTGTTAAGTCCTTTACGCCCTTCTCTACGATGGCGTCGATAATTTGTGTGGCACTACCCACACCGAGGAAGCCGCCGAACATGATGGTCATTCCATCTTGTACCTTCTCGACAGCTTGCTCAAGAGTGATTTGTTTGTTCATAATAGATGTTTATGTTTACGATATTTTAATGTTTATGTTTTATAGAATAATTAGACTGCAAATATAGTGATTTTTCCGCAATTAACAGCCTATTTAAGCACTTTTTTTATCCACATTTTGCCACACCACCCATAACCACAATAATAACAGAGGGTTGCAACAAAAAAATAACGCATTTAGCCCTATCTGTAAAAAAACATCCCATTTCGACCATTTCATAAAAGAATAAAGAATTTTTTTTGTACTATTATAAATCAATTATTATTAAATTATACAAAATATCAGTCTAATAAATATATAATAAAAAAATTTTAATATGTATAGTTATGGTCATACCTATCTATATTATTATTGTTTCGAACTATAATTATAAAGGAAATTAAGAATTGAAATATTTATTAAAAACAGGGAAATCATTTATTTCCAATTTATCTATTTTCCCTTTATTTTTCAATATATTATAAACAAATTGTTCTCTAGAATGAAGAAAATATCTATCATTAGTTGAATTCATATTAATAGGTGATAATTCTTTTTTAAATGTATTATTTCTTGAATCTTTTATATTTTTTATATTTTTTGCACTAGAGATAAAACGATTATTTCTAATTGAGGAGTAATTTGAACAAAGTTTTGATTCTTCATTATCATTTTTAATATGTTTTAAATATAGTCCTAATTTACTTTTTGAAAATTCAGCTTTCATTTCCATAGATTGGCACAAAGGACATTTATTATGATTTCCATAATGTCTAGTATATAAAAAAATAGAATTACTTCTTTTATTTTTCAGAATATTTATTCTAGTTTCAAAATCTTTAAAATTAGGTAAAGTTCTTTTATCAAAATAACTCGATTTTACTCGGTTTATATGGAAATTATTTAATTTTTTAATATATTTTTTTTGGCCATTTATATCTTCATTGTTCTTTTTATTTTCTTTTATTTGAAATTGAGCTAAACTTAAAATATTACGACGCTCCTTTTTTATTCTTTTTATATGAAATATAGTTTGTTTTTCTATTGTTTTGAAAATTGTATTATCATTATTGATTTTATTGTTGTTATTATTTATATTAGATCCTGTAATATTATTCCTTTTAGTTTTTTCATTTTCTTTAAATATATTATTTATTTTTGTTAATTTTTTATTCCTTTTTGCCTTCATATAATTCTGTAGAGCATTAAATCTACTCTTTTTAGATAAAGTTATTTTTTCTTTATTTCTTCTTCCAGAATTTGATAAGTCTAATTTATAATTATTAGGATTTGTATTATTTTCAAAAGTTTTTTTGTTTTTATTTATAAAAACTTGAGGAAATTTATGCTTTGTTAAATTTTTAGCATTGTGAAAAGTTCTATGGCTTAATATTTTATATTCATTCTCATTTTTATTATTAATAATAGTAGTTTCTCGATTTGTATAATTAAGCTTATTTGTTAACAATTCTTTTTCTTTTAGTTTGTTTTTAATTGTATAATTCTTTTTTATTTTTTTTTGCTTATTTTTTATTTTTTCATTGTTCTTTATCTCTTCAATTGTTTTATTATTCTTATTAATTTTTTTCTTTAATATTTTATTAGCAATATTTATTGGATTTTTTTCCAAAGAAATTGGAAATGTTTTTTGGTTAATATTTATATTATTTTTAGGATATAATTGATTTCTTTTTTCATTCTTAATACCAGCTTTTTGTTTGGAATTTTTTGATTCAAGAATTAAAATTTTTCTCTTTTCTCCTTCTTTTTTCTTAATTTTATTATTGCTATTATTACTAATTATATAATTCTTTTCTGCTTTTATATTTGATGTTTTGTTTTGATATTTTTTATCATTATCATTAGAAGTTTTTAATTTAAAATTTTTATTTGATTCATTTTTTTTCAAAATGAGTATATTTTTAGGAGTATTATTTATAGATAAAGCTTTTTTATTTTGATTTTTTTTATTTTTATTGTTTATTCTAATTTTATCATTTATTTCCTTATTTTTAATGAGAGATTTATTTTTATTAAATTTTAGAATTCTTATTTCTTTTGAATCTTTTTTCTTTTCTACATTAAATATTTGCGAATTTGAATTAATCACTCTTTTTATATTACTTGGAATATTTTGATTATATGACTCTTTTAAATTATCTTTATTATCTTTATTATCTTTTTTAAAAGATTTATTATTTGAATTATTATTATTATTATTATTATTATTTTCTCGTTTATATATTTTTATTTTTGATTTGCTTTGATTTTGATTTTCTCTACTATTTGAAAACTCTTTAATATCCTTACTTTTTTTATTAAATTTTTTTTTAATTTTTGAAATTAATTTATTATCTTCATCTTCAACATTATCAGTATTTTTAATATTTGTATTAATATTTTCATCTTTTGAATTATAATAATTACCTTCTATTGTATTATTATTATTACTATTACTATTATTTACATTAATATTAATTTTTGCTTCTTCGCAATTATTATTTATATAATTTTTTTCTTCTTCATTTTTACTATTAATATTTATATTGTAATTATTTTCTTCCTCCTCTTTATTACTTATATTGTCGTTTTCATTTCCCATTTCTTCATTTCTTATATTGGTCACAAATTCACTTGTGGTTACTTCAATATTTTTCAAATTCGCGAAAAATTCTTTATAAATGTTTCTAGTTATTAATATTATACTATCTTTTTTTGTAAAGAAACAACGCTTTATTTTAGGTAATCTATTTTTATGTGATTTTTTTTTGTTTTTGAAATTTGGTTGGGAATTAACTATATTTTTTGTGCTTTTTTGATTTTCTAATTCTGGATGATTATTATCTTCAAATGAACGCATTTTTTTTAATGATAATGCTTTTATATGATTCATTTCTTCATCATCTTGTTCGTTCATACCACATGAATTACTACTTTTTTTATCACTATTATTTTCTTTTGATTTTTCATTTTTTTTATCTTTGTTTTCTTTTTCACTTCGTTTTATTTTCTCTCGTCCATTATTTGGTTCTTTATTATTAATATTATTAATATTTTTTTCATTTTCTTGATTATTAATTCCTTTTTCTTCTGATTCATTTTTATTTCTTATTATTTCATTATCTTTTATTTTTTCATTTTTTTCATTTTTATTTAAATCTAAGTTTTCTTTGTTTTTATTAATAATTATTTTATTTTCATTAGTTGTTTTACTATATTCACTTGGGGTTTGAGATGAAAAAATATAACTATGTCCATCTTCACTTGAGGAAACATTATGGGTATCATGCCTTTTCATATTTATAGTTATATTTTTTTTGAAAAATTAATAATAATTATAAATATTATATTTTAAGTATCACTTTGAAAATTATTTATATAAAAAAATATATGGGGATTGGGGATTGGGGATTGGGGATTGGGGATTGGG
>CALDIG010000321.1 GCA_937904375.1 uncultured Prevotellaceae bacterium | reverse complement strand
GCTCTTCCGATCTTATCCACTCCTAGTCACTCCTAGTCACTCTTAGCCACTCCTATTCCAGGAACCGCTGCATCTCATAGAGTGCGTCTTGGGCTTTGCCGTCGCGGTTGTCGAAGAGGCTGCCGTTCCACCATGAGCTGGTGACAGAGTTCTGCCAGTTGATGCCGTTCTCGTTGGCCTCGGGCCACCACCAGAACAGTCCCTTGACGCGGCTGTGCTGCTTGAGCTTGGCAATCATGTTGATGGTGAAATTCTTCTGCCCCTCGTTGCTGTAAGGATAGGTGCCGCTAAGGTCGTTGGTGGTGCCAGGCAGTGCCCAGGCGTAACCGTAGCCGCACTCCATAATCATGATGGGCTTGCTCGATGCCGCCTCCATCCTCACGAGAGCTCCATTCAGATAGGTGAAGTCGCCGTGATAGGCACTGTAGTAGCTTAGTCCCATGACATCATAGTCGATGCCATAGCTCTCGCAGTTGGTGAAGAAGGCTCCCGGCTGAGTATAGTTGTGCATCTCCACATGGAGGATAATCTTGGTGGTGGGGCTGGTCTCACGCACGGCGGTTGATGCGCTGTGCTGCAGGGCTGCGAAGTTCTCCCACGAGCCACCTGAAGGTGCGCCGCCGGTGGGATAGACCTGTCCTGTGGGCCACAGCATGCCGCCGGTGATCTCGTTGCCAAGCTGTATGAAGTCGGGACGCGCGCCGGCGGCAATCATCTCCTGCATCACGCGCTTGGTGTAGTTATACACGCTGTCTTGCAGGTCGGCAAAGCTGCAATTCTGCCATGCGGCAGGCACGGTCTGCGCTCCCGGGTCGGCCCAGGTGTCGCTGTAGTGCAGGTCGAGCACCAGCACATATCCGGCATCCTTGATGCGCTTGCCCAGCGCTTTCACGTAGGCGAGGTCTTGCACCACGCCTTCCTTTTTGGCGGTCTCGCTGGCATTCTCGGGGTTTACGAAGAGACGCACGCGCATGGCGTTCCAGTCTTGCTCGCCGAAGAATGACAGGACGTTGCTTATTGTGTTGCCGTTGCGGTCTTTGTAGATTGCTCCGCCCTCCTCATATTTTGTGAGCATCGAGATGTCGCCGCCCATCAGCAGCTCGGGTAGTGGCTCTGGAGGCATGCCGTTGAGCAGCACGTCGTAGATGGCGGTGATGTCGGCGCTTGTTATGAAACCGTCGCCATCCACGTCGCTGGTGGCGAGATAGGTGTTGTCGTTATTGAGCAGGTGGTCGTAGAGAGCCGTCACGTCGGCTGCGGTGACCGCCCCGTCGCCATTCACATCATAGACATTGGCACTTGCCACTTGCGCCGCCACCGCCACAATTACTACAGTAATAAGATGTTTTATTGAAATAATTTTCATAAAAAGAGAATAAAAAACCTAGAATTTCTAGATTATCTAGTATTTCTAGAAATTCTAGGCGAAATTTTAAAATTTAAGTTTCTCAAGTTGTTAACTTGCTAAAAGTTGAATGTTTAGGTAAAATGTTCTCGCTCGACAAGGCTTTGAGCAAGCTGTAGGGTCAGGGCATGCCCTGACCGCCTGTGCGCCACAACACAGACACGGCATGCCGTGTCCCTACAATCGCATTTTTAGAGGATAATTAGTGTGAAATATAGAAAATTTTGAAAAAATTATTTCTCTAAACACTAAAAATGCGATTAAGCGAGACAAGGCTAAGTTTACATAAAGCCTTGAGAGCGTGAGCATTTTATTTAAACCATAACCTCTAAACTTCAAGTTTCTAAAGTTCTAAAACTTTAGAAACATGAGTTTTAACTTCCTAACAGGATGCCATATACTGCTGTGACATCGGCACTTGTGATCTCGCCATCGTCGTTTTGGTCGCCATTGACGATGTGGCTGGAATCATTGTTCAGCATAAAGTCATAGAGGGCGGTAATATCGGCGGCAGTTACTGTGCCGTCGCCGTTCACATCGCCAGGGATTGCCGCGGGATATATTGGAAGTCCGGCATATTCGTCGGTGACATCATTCACCATGTTCTTGCTCTCATCAGGGTCTAAGCTCGCCGAGATGGTGTAGAACTTGTCGGTGGTAGCATAGCGCACATCAACAGTTTGTGGTGCGCCGCTGGTACCGGTGTTGAACACAAAGTTCATGTAGCAGTCGTCGTTGGCAAGAGTATATTGCTTCACATACCAAATCTTGCCGCCAACCGACACCCTATCGCTGATAACCTCGCCAGGCCAGTTGCCGTTGTGCTGCTGGTCGTCCTGGTCCCAGGTGTAGTAGCGCAAGGGGTTCCATCCCACTTCATCAACATTCACATAGACGTTGATGGTGTGAGGGCTGCCTTGACCGGCAAAGTCATAGTTGCGGGTGATGATGCCGCTCACTGCGCTGCCCTTGAGCAAGCCCACGGTGAGACTGCAGGGCTGGGTGATGTGAACGGTACTGCCGCTTTCCACCTTAGTGCTGCTGGCGGTGGGAGTAGTGCCGTCGAGGGTATATACAAGCTGTGCGCCGCTGGTTGCTGAGACGGCGGTGAGCTTGGCGTCAAACGCCTCATTGTATTTTCCCGAAGCCTTGTCGCACCACGCCATCTCGCAGTTCTTTGACATATACAGGCGGTAGCCGTAGCCCTTGGTCACCTCCACTGCCTCGTTGAGGATAGTTGCGTAATACTGAGAAATGACATTGTCTTTGAGGTACTTTTGCTTGCCAACTATGCAATACATCGACCTGCCGTTGGCGCCACTCGACTTGAAGCCCGACATCTCATAGCTTTTCGAAATTGTGTATTTTTGAGCTGTGCTGGTGTTGGTCACACCCACCGTTTTGCGAATGTCGATCATGTTCTTGATTTCCTGCTTATAAGCCAACCAGTGAGGCTGGAACACGCAAGGCGTGCCAGGCATGGTGAGCAGGTAGGCGTTGGCGGCGAGGGTATCGACGCGCAACGGGTCGTTCTGGTTGTTCTCGTCACGATACTGGGTGTCGTGGTTCTCGACAAAGGTCACTGAATAGCGCTTGAAATTGGGCGAAGCCATCAAGCCTCCTATGTTGAGGTCTTTCCAGGTCTTCTTGCTGCCGCTGTCGTCATTGCCGCGTATCACGTCGCGCACGGTGTAGCGGAATGGGAAGTCAAACGAGGCGCTCATGTTCACGCCGTTCCACTTGCAGTTGTCAATCCAGGTCTGGATCTCATTCAGGCTGCTCCAATTCTCGCCTACCGAGAACTGCACGCCAGCGGTGGCGTTGTACTCGGCGACACGGTTTGCCCAGAAGCCGCGGGTCATGTCGTAGCGGAAGCCGGTGTAACCCAGGTCATTGGCAAGGAAGCTCACGTAGGCCTTGATGACGTTGCGCACGTTCTCGCTCTTGTGGTCGAGGTCGCGCATGCCACCCCAGTCCTCGCCCTCGTCGAGCTCGGCACTGAGGGTGACACTAGCGTCGATGATGCCTTGTGTCTGCTGCTGGGTGAGCCATGTTTGTGTGGCGCCGCCGTCATCGTTCTTGCAGATGTCGGCTGGCGTCATCTGGTAAGTCACGCCGTTATAGGTCTCAACGGGGAAGTCCACCCAGTTGGAGAGGGTGCCGCGGTGGTTCACCACCACGTCGGCAATCATGCCGGTGCCTTTGTCCTTGTAGGTGCTGATGAGCTCGCGCAGCTCGGTAGCGGTGCCAAAAGCACTTTTTTGGTTGAAGTAGTACTTCACGTCATATCCCATCGAGCCGCTGCTGCCTGTCCAGCCACTCTGGGGAATCCACAAGAGGTCGAAATACTGGGAAATCTCGTCGGCCTGCTGGGTGAGTTTCACCCAACGGGTGTCGCCAAAGGAGTTCCAAGAAAACGCCTGCATCATCACGCCGCCATAGTTGTCGGGCCAGCCCTGAGCCATGCTCAAGAGCGGCAGCGCAGCGGCGGCTAAAAGTAATAATTTCTTCTTCATGCTTTTTCTATTTTGATGTTAATGTGTTATAGTCTTAAAACGCGCTTTTATGGTAATATATGAAAATTTCTCCAAATATACACATTTTTTGTGTAATGACAATGTTTTCTTGGAAAATTAACATAATTATGCGGGTTATGCGAGACTGACGCTCGCAATACTTAGACTCCCACGACGCTTCACTCACAAATCTTGCTTGCGAGAGCGTTGAGTTGCAGGCACTGCTCACGGGTGATGGCGCGGTGGTCGCCGTGATGCTCCCACGGGCTGAGTAGCAGCAGCCTACCCTCGGCACAGGCGTCAAACTGCCTGCCACTGGGCTTTTGCATGGGAGAGATGCCGTTCTCTAAAAGAATGATTTGTGGAAATCCAGCCTCAAAAGCTCGTCGCATTATCTCTTTCTCGCCAGGGCTGATGCATGGCGACACCAGCACAGCATCGTTATAGCAAGCTTGTGAAAGAATGGCATCACCTTTTTCCTTAATCTCTCTCTCGGTAAGTGACCGTGAGCACTGCACCTGAATCTTTGAAGGATAGTCAAGCAAAAAACGGTTGCCAAGAGCTGTTACAGCAGTGTCTCCTATTGTTATTCCATCAATTTTAGTGAAGTAATCAGGGATATTGCGCTTCACCCACAGCCGCCGGGGATTGTCCCTGAGGTAGCTGAGCATCGTGTGGAGCTGTCCTTCCCCTCTCAATATCCTGTCATGGTATCCCCATTCCCAAAGGTTCCCAGGATTAATATTCAAGACCTTGCAGGTATTGTTGCAACCTGTTTTAAAGCCGTTAATCACATGGCCCAGATGACGCGGCAGCGGCTCGGTGACAAATATCACACCATGCAGGTGGTCGGGCATGAGCTGCAGCGCCAGCATTCTCACTTGGGGGTAATGTAGTGGTATTCTCTTCCATTCCTTCTTAATCTCCTCGCCCAGTGCGGTGGTTCTTATCCAGCAATGCTCATGAGTGTCATCACTGCCGCACAAGGTTCCAAACAACGGCTTGCGGCCGTCAGTTACCAGTGTGATCATGTAGATGCAGCGCGAGCGGTAGTCGTGACCCGCCTTGCGGCGCTTCATCGACCGCGTGGCGTGAACCTCAGGGCGACTCTCGGCCCACCGCTTCCTCTGGTCGTTCCTCTTGTCTTCCATTACTCTTGCTTGGGGTTGGCGTTAGAGTATTGCGAGCGTCAGCCTCGCAATAGAAATCTAAAAAATCAGGCACCTGCCAGCGGCAAGTGCCTAAGTTGTGCAATAGTGTTATTTCTCCTTTATTTTTCTTACTGATAAAGCTCCTAGCGCGAGTAAGACAGCTGATACATACATCATTGTGCTTTGACTACCCACTCCGAGCTTCTCAAATACCCACATAAAGCCAAAACCACATATACTTGCAACAATTTGAGGAATACAAATCGTTCCATTGAACAAGCCAAGATATGTTCCCATGTGAGAATTGCCCTCAAGTGCATTGGTGACGATAGTGAATGGCAAAGCAAGCATTGCTGCCCATGTGCAACCAATCATTACATAAGGCAGGATAAGGATATATTTATTGGTGATGAACGGTATCAACAAGAAACCTATAGCACCTAATAAAATGCTCACCACATAAGCTTGTTTACGATTCTTGAATCTTGGAATGGCAATCGCCCACAGTACTGCAGCTATCGATTCAATACCTTGTACAATACCATTCCAATCGCCTGCCTCATGGAATAATTTTGACTCTGCATCGGTTGTTCCCCATACAGTTTCGGCGATTGCGCCTGTAGAATAATTCCACAAGAACAAGAACCCCGCCCAGCAGAAGAACTGGACAAGACCAACTTGCCAAAATGCTGCCGGAGCTTTTTTCAAAAGCGAGAACATATTTTCCTTCGCTTGCTCTCCATCGGCTGGTTTCTCGTGATACTCTGAAAACTCTTTTGGAGGCATTTCCCTTACGTTTACACAAGTGTAGATAACGCAAAGGATAAGGATAGCAGCTCCTATATAAAACGACCAAGTGAGATTTTGAGGAATACCTGTGGTTTCACCGCCTGATTCACTCGAGAAAACAGTGTTGGCGAGTATCCATGGCAACACACATCCCACCACTTGACCAGCATTTACAAGGAGGCTTTGAATTGAATAAGCGCGTGTTTTCTGTTTCTCGTTCACTAAGTCGCCCACCATCATCTTGAATGGCTGCATCGCCATGTTCAAACTGGTATCAAGCAACATTAAAATGATTGTGCCCAAGAGCATGGCAACCCAGAACACGCTACTCAAACTGCTAATGTTAGGCAACAGGCACATAACAATAACTGCCAATGCCGACCCCACGATAAGATAAGGAACTCGACGTCCAAAGCGGGTCCATGTCTTGTCGCTCATTTGACCAACAAAGGGTTGAACAATCAATCCCATCAAAGGTGGCAATATCCAAAAGAAACTCAATGCTTTTGGATCAGCGCCTAAAGTTTGGAATATTCTACTGATGTTTACAGTTTGGAGCGCATAAGCTATTTGCACACCGAAGAAACCAAAACTAATATTCCATAATTTCGCTGTACTTAAATCAGGTTTTGTTTTCATTGTCAACAAATTTTTATTGTGAATATGTTTTTCTTGCTATTAAAAAAGCAAAGGACTTCAAGAAGCTGAAGTCCCCTGCCCTGTACTCGGAGTGGGACTTGAACCCACACAGCCGCAATGGCCAAGGGATTTTAAGT
>CALDIG010000320.1 GCA_937904375.1 uncultured Prevotellaceae bacterium | reverse complement strand
TTGCTGCAAATTTACGAATTATTTTCCTGACTGCCAAATGTTTAATTTATAGAAGCCCCCATAAGAATTCCTTATGCTCAAGTGTGCGCCCTTCCATTTGCACTAACTGACGTAACTCTCCGATTTGCTCACGACGGATTTGATCGTTGATTGCATAGCCCTTGATGAGATAGTCTTTCAGGACTTTTCTTGCCCAAATACGGAAAGCGGTACCACGCCTGCTCTTAACGCGGTAACCAACTGATATTATAACGTCAAGACTGTAGATTTTGGTTGGTCTATACTTGTACAGAGTATTATGCAAAAAATGCATATTACTTTTTTCTTCCAGTTCACCTTCCTTAAAAACATTTGCAATGTGCCGCGCAACTACAGATTGGTCTTTCTGAAACAACTCAGCCATTTGGGCTTGTGTGAGCCAAACGGTGTCGTT
Organism: uncultured Prevotellaceae bacterium; assembly: GCA_937904375.1. Lineage (GTDB taxonomy): Bacteria > Bacteroidota > Bacteroidia > Bacteroidales > Muribaculaceae > Sodaliphilus. The sequence continues at coordinate 31,759 of CALDIG010000320.1, read as the reverse complement.
CTCCATGCGGACATCAACTTGAGTCTGCCCGTCTTCAGTTTGATATATAATGATATTGCTATCGTTCATAATCACATTGAAGAGATTAGTACTTATTGAATTTATACTTCTCTCTTAGCTCGGTCTTCTTTTCCTCTCCTTGGCAGGTAAAGAACGCCTTCCAACCGGGGCAGAAGTTGATGTGCCAGCGCCAGAAGCGGCCAAGCAACGACTTGGGATTCTTGTCGTAATGAGCTCGGAATTTGCAATTCTCACAGGTGTGTGCCATAATATTATCGTTTTAAAAGAACGTGTAAAATTACAGCCTTTTTTTGAAATCGCCAAAATGATGCCCGCTTTTTTGCCGTTAAGCGATGATTTTGTAATTTTGTGGCTAAAAATCATAAATAATGGCAATTATTGAGATAACATCGCTTGACCATGAGGGGGTGCAGGTGTTTGGCACTCTCACCGAGGCGCAGCTGCGCAACCGTCTGGAACCCAAGAAAGGCATTTTCATCGCCGAGAGTCCCAAAGTGATTGATGTGGCATTAAGTGCTGGTTATGAACCGCTATCGCTGCTCTGTGAGCGCAAGCACATCGAGGGCGATGCCGCAGCTATAATCGCGCGGTGTGGAGATGTGCCAATCTATACTGGCGACCGCGAACTGCTTGCACAACTCACAGGCTACACTCTCACCCGTGGCGTGTTGTGCGCCATGCGGCGACCCATGCTGCCAAGCGTGGAGCAAGTGTGCCGCAACGCTAGACGTGTTGTGGTAATTGACGGCGTGACCGACACTACCAACATCGGTGCCATCTTCCGCTCGGCAGCGGCACTTGGCATTGACGCGGTGCTTCTCACCCCCACCAGTTGCGACCCGCTGAACCGCCGTGCCGTAAGGGTGTCGATGGGCTCGGTGTTCCTATTGCCATGGACTTGGATTGAAGAGCCTATTCAAAGTCTCAACAGTCTCGGTTTCAAGACTGTGGCGATGGCGTTGACCGACAAATCCATCTCTCTCGACGACCCCGCCCTCGCCGCCGAGCCTCATCTGGCGATAGTGATGGGTACCGAAGGCGACGGTCTGCCCCAGGACACCATAGAGCAGACCGACTATGTGGTGCGCATCCCCATGAGCCACAACGTCGATTCCCTCAACGTTGCCGCCGCCTCGGCAGTCGCCTTCTGGCAGTTGAGAAAGCGCAAGGAATAATGCACAAGTCCTGAAAATCCGAAAGTTGTAACTTGTTTATATTGTGAGTTGGAGTTTTGCAGCAGCTTCACCGCCGTCTCGCCACTGACACACCCTCTTGATACATTATTGACGAATTCACATTATTTAGGTGGGTTCTATAAATTAAGAAAAAGTAATAATATGTGTTGGCTATATTTTGTTTTCTGTCGGCATATTTTTACTTAAACTCTTGAAATGTAGCCCGCTACTATTCTTCAACTTTAAGAAAAAATCTACTCGACATAAAATCAAAATCCATCTCAATTAATTTATAGAACCCACCTTTATTTCTTTCCGTATAAAACATTCACAAGATCCTTAGCTTCTTGTTTGGTGAAATTGCCAGTAATCTCCAACCTTCCGCCATCAATTTGAGAATTAACTATAGGATAAGAATAGACCTTGTCTTTGTAAACGATAGCAACAGCGCGGTTAATGTTCTGAGCTGTGAGACGGGAGAATTGTTTGCCTCCTTCTTCGTCAAGAGCTATGGAAATTGCAATGCCTGTTACATATCCATTGTATTTTTGTTCTGTCACTTCGGCTTCAACAATTGACTCTCCTGTCATTGCAGGTTTTCCCGAAGCGTCGGTCTTGAGTGCTATAAGGTTCAAATAATCATGCTCTGTTTTTTGTGTCCACATCAGCTTGAGGTCGGCGGGCAAAATGTCTTTACCATATTTTTCGATGATGGCGTTAATAGCTGCTGTGTCGCTTTGGGGGGCATAGCAAACACAGGGGCTTTCACCGTAAGTTGCTATATTCTTAATCAGAATTTGGTCGCCTGCCGCTTCGCTCAACTTGATGATATACTGAGCAATATCATTGTATTGATAGGTCTCATAAAAAACTATTTGCGCTGCAGCCGTCTTGTCAATAATGTTTTTTTGCTGCTCCTTGTCGGATTTGCTCTTTTGTTCGTTCTTGCAAGAGGTCAAAAATGCCCCTGCACATGCCATAAGCATTAAAATGCTCAGCACTTGGATTGTTCTTGTTAAGAAGAGTTTCATAATTGTAGATTATTAATTGTTAGTAAAATGGTTGTTACATAAGTATCATCAATAGATTGCAAAGGTAATCATTTTTTCTTTCTTTTGCGTCACAGAGAATAAAAAACTGACAACTGATAACCGCTAACTGAAAACTATTATGTACCTTTGCAGCAAAATTTGAGAAACTATTGCAATTAGGTTAAACGAGGTTATGTTTTTCTCGCTTGAAATATATTATATAATATGGTCACTTCTTGCAGTGGCACTGTTGCTGTCGCTGGTGTGGGTGGTGTGGTATAACCGCCGCAGCATGAGGCTGTTGAAGTTTATGAAGGTTGAAGAGCGCACCCGTCGCTACCTGATGCCCGAGGATTTGCCCTCGGTGTCGATACTGGTGTTTGCCAATGATGACGAGACCTGGCTCAACAAGTTCCTGCCCACGCTGATGAGCCAGAAGTATCCTGCGCCATTCGAGGTTATAGTGCTTGATGACGCGTCGGTTGATGGTACCAAAGACCTCGTTGGCGAGATGATGGCCTACTACGACCACCTGAAGATTGTTACAGTTCCCGACCAGACACGTTCTCTCTCGCGCAAGAAACTCGCAGTGATGCTGGGCATCAAAGCGGCTCAGCACGAGGTAGTGCTCACCACGAATGCCAACTGCCTGGTCCACAGTGAGCGCTGGCTCATGGCGATGATGCGCAACTTCGGGCCTGGCATCGATGTAGTGCTGGGATATTCGCATTTCGCTCATGGCGAAGACAATAGGTTGGGCAAGACATATCGCATATTTGACGACATGGTCACCTCGATGCAATGGTTGCTGAGTGCGGTCAAGGGCAAGCCCTATCGTGGCACAAGTGACAACCTCGCTTACCGCAAAGATTTGTTTTACAAGAACAAAGGCTTCTCGAAGTCGCTCGACATGAAATGGGGCGACGACGACATTTTCATCAGCGAGATTTCCACCGCCCGCAACACTCGACTGGAGATACTTCCCGCAAGCTTCATGGAGGCGCACTACGATGACCTGCCCCACGCTTTCGGCACCCTCAAGACGCGCCGCGATTTTACCTCGCATTTTGTGAGACACAAGTCTCAGTTTCGCACTCAGGCGTTCATGTCGCTGCTTTATTACCTGAGATTGGCGGCTATTGTTGTGGCTATTGCTTTAGCTTATACCAACATAGCGGTTATCATTATGGTCGCGTTGATATTGCTGATTACTTGGTTGCCATCGATGCTCGTCACGTTCCGCAACTGCTACCTGCTTCACCTGCCGCTACTGTTTTTCTCTACCCCAGTTATGGTGCTAGTGCGACCCATTGTGAACTGCTACTACAAGATTAAGGGACTGTTCATGAGGAAGAACAATTACACATCAATCATGTAGTGTTTCGCTTCGATTGCTCGATTACTCAAATATTCGATTACTCGAAAACTCTACTGTTATAAAACTCTATCAATTACATGATTAAGACCCTCAACTCCTGGCGTGGCATTTTTGCTATTTGCATCGTGTGCTTTCACTTTGCGATGCACGCTTTTGACCAGATGTCCTACGCTGGAGTGACGTTCTTCTTCATGCTTAGTGGTTTTCTTGTCGCTCACAAGCACAGTAGCCTCGACTCCTGCAAGCAGTTCTATTGGCGAAGGGTGAAGCGCATCTTTCCTTTGCATTGGTTAGTGCTTGCGGCAATGATACTGCTCGATATCGCCATTATGCACAAGTTCCATTACGGCTGGGATTTGCCTTTGCATCTGTTGCTGTTGCAGTCTTGGATTCCTAAAGAGGAAGTTTTCTACAATTACAGCATCCATTCGTGGTTTTTGAGTTCGCTGTTGTTTTGTGTGCTAGCTACTCCGTTGTTACTCAGGTTTTTCGGCACTATAAGCCGCAAGGTTACATGGGGCGTGGTGATCGCAGCCTGTGCGGTGGTGACAGCTGTGAACATTATTGCCAGTGAGCAGTGGCACAACTACATGTATGTGTGCCCCGCCACTCGCTTGATAGATTATGCTTTGGGGATGATGCTCGGTATCACGCTCAGGGAACGCGTCATGCCTCGCCACATGTCAGTAACTCAAGCCACACTCCATGAAATTGTGTCTCTGGTAGTGCTTTCGGCCTTTATCATGTTACATGCCAGTGGCAATGTCGTTGCGCTGCAGTTAGAGACCTCTGCACTGTGGTGGCTTCCGGTGTCGTTGCTCCTCGTGACGTGCACCATTATCAACGGTCAGGAAGGCTTGATAGGCAAAATGCTTACCCTCAAGCCGCTATTGTGGATTGGCGGCATCAGCTTCGAGGTATATCTATTGCAGAAGTTTATTAACAACGCGTTTTGCTACATCGTGGCTCCGCTTTTCGGGCATTACGGCGTGCTTATTTATGACTACAGCTTCGCTTGCACCCTGCCACTACTTATATTTACTGCATGGGTGGTGAATAGGGTGTTGAAAAGGAGGATAAATGTTCAAAAACCGCAAAAATGCGATTAAGCGAGAGCGGTGTCACGCTTGCTTGAACATTGCCTGGCGTGAGCATTTTATTCAAAAATTGCAATAAGAGCGAAAAAACTGCGTTATTATAAGGTAAATGAGTATTCACAACAACCGACATATAGCAATCATTGCGCTGCTGCTGACCGTTTTTTGCGCTGTGGCTCAAGATAATGATAAAATCTTGAACCGCCAGTATGCCGACATGAAACGCATTCACTACGGCTTCTCGGGGGGGGCCAATTTTCAGGACTTGCTTATAACCAACAATGGATATGTGAGCGAGAATGGCGAGTCATGGTTTGCCGACATTCCCAACCACTCACCTGGCTTCTGCGTGAATGTGCTTGCCGACCTGCGCTTGGGTGAGCATTTCAACCTCAGGCTGTCGCCAGGCATGTACTTTGGCAACAAGGTGGTGAAGTATTATAACGCTATGGCATCAGAAGATGACGTTGATCCCACAATCAGGAAGCAGAGCCAGAACGTGAAGGCCACCTACATTGTGGTGCCTCTTGACTTGAAGATTTCGTCAAAGCGTTATCATAACGTCCGTCCCTACGTAACTACCGGCGTGACGGGTCTCTACGACTTGAGCAAGGAACGCCCCGAGCAACTGCGCCTCAAGGACTTTGACGTGATGCTCACGGTGGGCATGGGTTGCGACATCTACTTGCCGTTCTTCAAGCTGTGCCCCGAGGTGAAATTCTGCTTCGGACTGCGAAACTTGCTTGAGACAAATCGCCCCGACCTTCAGGACAACCCAGCTATGGAGGTTTTCACCAAGAGTGTGAGCAAAATCAAGAACAACATGGTGGTTGTGACGTTTTATTTTGAATAACGATGTATATGCGAAGATATATCAGAACATTGCTTTTCTCAATCTCGCTGGTGCTTGCCGCCAGCGGCTTTAATGCCGCGGCGCAAATCGACGCGCAGCTCACCCAGTACTGGGCGTTGCCGTCTTATTACAACCCCAGCTCGATAGGCAATGTCGATTTCATCCACATCACCGCTGGCAGCAAGCTGCAATGGATAGGCGTGAAGCATGCCCCAATGGATTTCATGGCACTTGCCGACATGCCTTTCAAGTTCTTGGGCAAGCGCTGGGCTACTGGATTGGTGGTTCAGCAGGAGAACGTGGGTCTGTTCAGCTCACAGACTATTGCCGCGCAAATCGCCTGGAAAAAGAAGATGCTTGGCGGCACGCTTAGCGTGGGCGGACAAGTGGGACTCATAAATCAGACTTTTAAGGGCGATAGTGTCCTTATGACTGATGCCGACATGGCTCACACCAGTGCCGATGACGCCATTCCTGATGGCGTAGTCAACGGCAAGGCTTTCGATGTTGCAGCCGGTGTAACATTCACCCACAAGTGGTTCTGGCTTGCCCTCTCGGGCACCCATCTCACCGCTCCCACCATCAATATGAAAGCCGGTGAAAATGAAGAAAACTTATACCAGTTTGAGACCGGCCGCAACTTTTATTTGATGGCAGGTAGCAATATTCCTATTAAAAATACGTTAATTGAAATACAGCCGTCGATAATGGTGAAGACCGACACGAAGTTTTGGCAATACGAGGCTACCGCCCGTTTTCGCTACAACAAGTTCTTATCGGCGGGAGTCGCCTATAGGCACAAAGATGCGGTGTGTGCCATGTTTGGCGCCGAGTTCAAGAATTTCTTTGTAGGCTATGCCTATGATTTCCCCATCTCGGCGATGAACAAGGCCACTCACGGCAGTCACGAGTTGTTCTTGAACTACAACGTGAAGCTTAACCTGGGCGAAGTGAACAAAAACAAGCACAAGAGCATCCGCATCATGTGATGCTCAAAACAGTCGGCTTTGCCGAAGTTTAGAGGGGAGAGTTTAGAGACCTCTAAACACTATACTCTGAAAAAGTGAAATTGATAAAAATACACATTCAAAATAGATAACACATTCTATAAGTATATATGAAAAAGTTATTGATTTTTTTCTTTACGATAGTAGTGCTGGCATCTTGCAGCGGAGTTCGCAAGTCTATCAACAGCGGCGGTGGTGAGGTCACCGGCGTGGGAGCCGTCACCTTCAATGAGCCTACGCCCTACGGCATGGTTCTCATCGACTGTGGCTCAATGAAAGAAGGTCCCGCCATGCGCGACTCACTGTGGGGTATCGACTCCACGGCAAGGGGCGTGAGCGTGGATGCCTTCTGGATGGACGAGAACGAGGTGACCAATAGCAAATACAAGCAGTTTGTGTATTGGGTTAGAGACTCTATCATCCGTGAGCGTCTCGCCGACCCTGCCTTCGGTGGCAACGAGGAGTTTAAGATTGAGGAGGACAAAGAGGGCAATCCCATCAAGCCTCACCTCAACTGGAACCGCAACATCCCCTGGAAGAATCCCAGCGAGGATGAGGAGCGCGCCATAGAGAGCGTTTACCGCATCAACCCCATCACCGGCAAAAAAGAGCTTGACCCACGTCAGATGAACTACCGCTATGAGGTGTATAATCTCACCGAGGCCGCCAAACGCCGCAACCGTTTCGACCCCGCAACCCGCGACTACAACACCGACCACGCAGTGCCCACCACCAATCCCACTATCAGCAAGGACACTGCCTTTGTTGATGACGATGGCCGCATCATCCGCCAGACCATCACCCGCCCGTTACAAAGCGAGTATGACTTCGTAAACACCTATATCGTGAATATTTTCCCCGATACCACCTGCTGGATCAACGACTTTGAGAACAGCTACAATGAGCCGTATGTGCGCATGTATTTCGCCAACGGCAACTTCAACAACCACCCTGTGGTGGGTGTGAGCTGGGAGCAGGCCAACGCGTTCTGTCACTGGCGCACCGAGTTCCTCAAGAAGTCGTTGGGCAAGGAAGGTGTGTATATCGAGCCCTTCCGTCTGCCCACCGAGGCCGAGTGGGAGTATGCCGCGCGTGCTGGCAAGAACGAGAACATCTACCCGTGGGACGGCAACATACCGCTCACCGAGGACGAGGGTTGCTTCTATGCCAACTTCAAGCCAAATGAAGGCAACTATGTGCGAGACGGAAGCATCATAACGTCGCCCGTTGGGACATACGAGCCAAACGACAACGGACTCTTTGACATGGCAGGTAACGTGAGCGAATGGACCTCGACGAGCTACACCGAGAGCATCGACCGCATGACTAACGACCTCAACCCCGAGTACCGCTACAACGTGGCAAAGGAAGACCCCTACAAGATGTCGCGCAAGATTGTGCGTGGCGGCTCGTGGAAAGATGTGGCACACAACATCCGCAGCGATATCCGCATGTGGGAATATCAGAACGAGCAACGTTCCTACATTGGCTTCCGATGCGTAAGAACCAAGGTGGGATATGTGAAGTCGAAACGTAAAAACAACTGTTGCGACTAAAAAATCAATGAAATAACTCATAACATAGCAATAATATGGCTACTGACAAGCAAACTACCAAAATTCAGCGCAAGAGGAAAAGGCAGATGGTGACACAGCGCTTTTTCAACTTCGCTTATAGTATCGGTGCGGCTATCGTTATATGGGGTGCGCTGTTCAAAATTCTGCACCTCCCCATGGGCAACCTGCTCTTGACGATTGGTATGGGTACCGAGGTGCTTATGTTTATCATCACCGCCTTTGAGCGTCCCGAGAAAGAGTATCATTGGGAGGACGTGTTCCCTATTCTCGACAGCGGTGACCCCGAGGACCGTCCCGACTTTGCTGGAGGTCCCGGAGGAAACATCTCCATTACCGGCGACATTAGCGGCGCGGCAGGCGACAACGAGGGTGCCGAGATAAAAATCAGCGCTTCGGGCAATGGCGGCGCAGCACCTGCGTCAGGAACGCCCGTTATCATTGGCGACTTGCCTGACACCAATGCTCCGGCTGTGGTTGCCAGTCCTGAGGTAGCCGAGGCTATTGCTGCCATGAGTCAGGAAGATGTGAAAGCCGTGATGGGACTGCCACAAGGCCTTCAGCTCACCGACGAAGAGACTCAGTCGCTGAGCGAGAGCATCGCCCGCATGAACGCCGCTAGCGACCAGCTCTCGAAGATGGCTGAACTCACCGAGGCAACACAGCAATACCTGAGCCAGATGGCTACCATCAGCGAGCAGATGCAGCGTCTGGGCGAGACCACTACCGCCCTCAACGAGGTGCAGCAGCAGCTACTCGGCAGCTATGAGGCCATCACTAGCAACAGCCAGAATATCTCGGAGAACACCACGGGCTATGTGGAGCAGATGGAGGCCTTGAACCGCAATGTGACCGGGCTTAACACCATCTATGAGATACAGCTCAAGAGCATATCGTCGCAACTCGACAGCATCGACCGCGTGAACAGCGGCTTGAAGGACATACGTGACATGTACGAGAAATCGGCAGCCGAGAGCGCACGCTATTGCGACGAGACCGAGAAAATGGCACATTACATGAAGCAACTCAACTCGGTATATGAGAAGATGATCAAGGCTATGACGGTGAATATGTACCAGCCTATGCCCGGTGCCATGCCAACCATGCCAGGCAATATGCCTCAAATGCCTCAACCCGATGACGCTAACGGCTTATTTGCCAACAATAATGTAGAATAATAAAGAGTTTTTTAGCAAATGGCTACTGGAAAAAATCAGTCACTGGCGAAGATGTCGCCACGCCAAAAGATGATAAACCTCATGTATATCGTCTTGACGGCCATGCTTGCGCTCAATGTGTCGAACGATGTGCTCAACGGCTTCAGCCAAGTGGAAGAGGGCTTGAAACGCTCTAACCGCACCATCACCGCGCGCAACATGCAGATAATGGCTCAACTCCAGGCTTTTTATAACGACGACCCGGAACACGGTCTGCCACTGATAAACTCAGGTAACGAAGTGCGAAATGTCACCGACAGCCTTTACTACTATATCGACGACCTGAAACTGATGATTGTAAAGGAGGCCGACGGTCCGGCAGCAGATGTGGATCACATCAAGAACCGCGACAACCTCGACGCGGCAACAGTGGTGATGCTCTCTCCCGACACCAAGCGGGGAGAAGATTTGCGCAATCGCATCAACAACTTCAAGAACTTCATCTCTAAATTTGTGGATGACCCCGAGAAGCTGCGCAACATTGAGCAGGCACTATCCACCGAGCCTTTTAAGGTTAATGCCGACATCAGCAACAAGAAGACTTGGGAAGAGTCGATGTTTGAGAATATGCCCACCGTGGCGGCCATCTCGCTGCTTAGCAAGCTGCAAAACGATGTGCGCTATGCCGAGGGCGAGGTGCTCAATCACCTGCTCAAGCTCACCAATGTGGAAGACCTCAGCGACCTGAAGGTGAACTGGGTTGACGCATTTGTCATTCCGCAGTCGAGAGTGGTGATGCGTGGCTCGAAATATCAGTCGCAGATTGTGCTCGCTGCCATCGACTCCACACAACGCCCGGTGGTATATGTCAATGGTGCACGGCTGAGCAACACCAAGGGACTTTATGAGGTTACCACTAGTCATTCGGGCACTTTTGACTACTCTGGTTATATCGAAGTGGTAGGACAAGACGGACAGCTCATAAAGCGTGACTTCAAGTCGAGCTACACTGTTATTGACCCTATCGCTACCGTGAGTGCCACTATGATGAACGTGTTCTACACAGGTATCGACAACCCGGTATCTATCTCGGTGCCAGGAATCGATAATGGCACTGTGAGTGCCACTATGACTAACGGTACACTCACGCGTAGTGGTGACAGTTGGGTGGCTCGCCCATCGCAAGTGGGAGTGAATTGTGATATTTCGGTATCGGTTGAAGTCGATGGCGTGAGGTCAAATGTGGGCACATTTACCTTTAAGGCCCGCAAACTTCCAGACCCGACACCATATATCAACCTAGGTGGCGATAACCGCTACAAGGGCGGTAAGCCCATTGCCAAGGGCACTCTGCTGGGCGTTAACAACTTACACGCTGCCATCGACGATGGTCTGCTCGATATCGAGTTTACTGTTGTCAGTTTCGAGACCCTCACCTTCGGCTCGATGGGCGAGGCTATCCCGGAGATATCGCAGGGTAGCGCATTCTCAGAGCGCCAGAAGACCAGCTTCCGCCGCATGAAACGAGGCACACGATTCTTCATCACTCGCATCAAAGCCACCGGTCCCGATGGTGTGACACGAGAAATCTCGCCAATGGAAGTGGTTGTGAACTAAGTGATCAAGCTTCGCTTGATGTTTAGAGTTTAGAGTTTAGAAACTCAAACCAAGATTCAAAACAATAAACTAGAAACTAAGAACTATAAACAAAAAATTCATATCATAATGAAGTATCTTAAATATATAGTGCTGGGACTGATTGTCGCTTTTGCGACTGCCGGTGCCACAGCGCAGGTAGTGAAGAAGAACGATGGTGACCGTCGCGACAAGAAGGATGATGGCAGTGTTAAGGTCTCTGACCGCCAGCAGGCTTTCTATGAGCAGCGGGAGCCAAGCGAGGCCGACTTGCAATGGACAAAAGTGGTGTATCGCATCCTCGACCTCACCAAAGGCAAGAACCCCGCCCTCTATTATCCCGAGGAGCCCAACGAGGATGGTCAGAGCATGTTCTTCATCATCATGCGCTTGCTTGCCAACAACCAAATCAGTGCCTACGAGTATCTTGATGGACGCGAGATGTTTACCGATGAGTATAAAATCAAGGTCGCCGAGATGCTCGACCGTTTCCATGTGCTGTTTAGCGAGGCAAAGGGAAGTACCGAGAAAAATCCCAAATATGCCATTGAGGATGCCGACATCCCGGGAAACGAAATCCTGAGTTACTTCATCATCGAGAAATGGGAGTTTGACACTCGCACCAATGCCATGCGCTCTCGTGTCGACGCCTTGTGCCCTGTGCTCCACCGCGATGATGGCTACGGTAATGTCATACCGTTCCCCATGTTCTGGGTGAAGCTCAACGACATCAGGCCTTATATCGCTCAACAGTACATTTTTACCGACGACGACAACAACCTCACCAAGTACAATCTTGACGACTTCTTCAAGCTCAACATGTACACCGGTGACATCTACAAGACCAAGAGTCTGCGCAACAAGACACTTATGGAGCTGTACCCCGACTCGGTGGCACTACAGCATGCACGCGACTCCATCGAGGAGCGACTGCACCGTTTCGACAAGAACTTGTGGGCACCTTCGAGAGAAGAGCTTCAGGCGCAGGTGGAGGCTAAACGCCGTCTCGAGGCAGAGCAACGTGGCGAGTCGCTTGAGGAAGGTGAAGCCACTGTTCAGGAGGAGAAGAAAGACTCCGGCAAGAGCGTGAAGACCAAGCGCGGCAGCAACAGCGATAGTAATGACAACAAGAAAAAGAGCTCTAAGAAGAAAGCTCAAAAGCCCAAACAGAGCAAGAGCAGCCAAGGTGGAGGCCGCTCGGTAAGGAACCGAAAACGATAGCATCAATCTGAAACATCATGCACACATCTTTTTGCCACACGCAAAGATGTGTGCATCGTTTTTATGTAATATGAACTCATGGTAACTCTACTGATGTTTCTAGAGTAATAATTCCTCTAAAAAATTTCGACAAACCATTGTTGCTACATTGTGTATTGATGTTAATGCGAGTACAAAACATAATCGCTGAACAGTTACATTTTTCTCCAAAAAAGTAAATATTCGTTAAATGAGAGTCTTATGATTTGGTTTTTTGTCAAAAAATTGTAACTTTGTGACGATAAATTACAAGCATGATAGTGGTTGAAGGGTTCTGCCTTTATTGTGACTTGAAATCAGTTATAAAGAACCCACCTTAAAATATTGCTTATGACAAAACAATTACTCTCAATCACAGTGATGTTTCTTTTCTCTATTTCGGCTGTTATGGCACAGAGTTTTGAGTTTCGCTACCATGGCGAGTCTCTAACTGATGGCGCGCTTGTGACCATTGCCGCTGAGGAAGACGAGTGGGGATTTGGAGAGATGTGCTGCTACTCTAATCCGAGTTCCGACCCTAACAATGGCCTTGTCCTGCAAGTGCTCTCGGGCAACAATACACAAGGAAGTGCAACCATGACCATCGATGAGAATACTTTTAATCCATCAAGAGTATTATGGTGCATGGGTGGCAACTGCATGATGTTTGGCAACAACACATCAATTACAAAATCTTTTAATGTGGTAAATGGCATCTGTCAGGTGCAGTTCGATGCCGAGGATATCCAGAGTGAGGGTCATCTGCTAGCCACGCTCACTGCCACTATTGGTGCAGAGACTCACACTGTAAAGATTAAATTCACTAACGGTGAGCTAGAAGAGCCGATTACTGGCGATGTTAACGGCGATGGCAGTGTTACAGCTGCCGATGTGACAACACTCTATAACTATATTCTTAATGATGATGACAGTGATCTCGTCAATGGTGACCAGGATGGTGACGGCAATATCACCGCCGGTGATGTGACCACTGTTTATAGCATACTTCTAGGTAATTGATTAACTAACATAAAAACTCAATGACAATGAAAAAATCAGTACTATTATTGATGTTTGTCATGCTTTTGGCAACATCGAGTTTTGCACAACAGCGTTCCATCACCCCTGGCGCTGGTGAAGTGTGGTGGGGATATTTCGCCGACAGCGATGTCAACGCCGATAACTACGCGGCAATGGGACTGGATGAGCAGGTCAACTATGAGGCAGCTATCTTCATCCCCAAAAACAGCCCCACTGTGGGCTCTGCAACCATTAATGCTGTGCGCTTATGGCTTAATGAGACTACAATTCCAAAAATCACAAAACTGACATTTTGGATAAATACCTCTCTGAAGACCAACATGCAAGGTGCTCTCTACACTCAGGAAATTAATCCTTCAACCTTGACTGCTGGAGCCAATGATATTGCATTGACTACTCCTTTCAGCGTCAATAATCAAAAACTTGTTATTGGTTACATGATTGAGCTTAGCGAGCAAGATTATCCTATTCTCCACGGTGGTGATTGGGAGACTTACTCATTCTACTATCGCACTACAAAAAGTGGCGCAAGCAACTGGCAAACTCTCTCAAGTCAGGGCAAACTGGCGATGCAGCTGTTGGTAGAAGGTGCTCAGCTGCCATCTAACTACGCCATTGCCAATGACTTCGGGACTCACTATTTCCAGAAAGATGAAGAGGCGATTTTGCCAATCAAAATCAAGAATAACGGTGTCAACCCCATCACTTCGATTTCCTATACTATCACTACCAATGGTGATGCTTCGACTACAACTCCTGAGACGACAATCGCAGTGGATGCGATACCATATAAGGGCACTGGCACAGTGAATATTCCTTTTGATACCAGTGAGCCAATGAACTGCACCAAAACATTCACAATCACTAAGGTGAATGGCGAAGCAAATGAGGCTACAGCTACCGAGGCATCGGCTAATGGCAATCTGATTATCATGGCATACCTGTTCACCAAGGTGCCTGTAGTGGAGGAGTTCACCGGAACTTGGTGTGGATGGTGCCCAAGAGGCTTTGTGGCTATGGAGACCGCGCGTGAGACCTTTGGCGACAGAGTTGTTCTCATTGCTGCCCACAACGGCGACGCCATGGTGACAGCTGACTATAATCCCATGATGAACACTGTGTCAGGCTTCCCCGATTCTCGTGTGAACCGCGTGTCGGACGTTGATCCACATCCAACCAATATCCTTAATGCTATCAACCAGGATTTGCAGGATCATCCCGATGGTATGGTTGAGGTTTCGGCACAATGGAATAACGAGGCAATGACAGAAATAAACATTGAAGCTAATTCTAAGTTTGCTTTTTCAATGACCAATTCCAACTATGGTATCGCGATTGTTCTTACAGATGACGGTCTTCGCGGTACTGGCTCAGGCTGGAATCAGGCTAACTATTATAATACGCAAAGCGGAGATCCTTATATGACCGACTGGTATGGTGCAGGATCATCAATTTCGGGTTTGACGTTCAATTTTGTGGCTGTTGCAGCTTGGAACCTCATGAATGGCTTTGACGGCTCGGTTCCCACATCATTTGAAGCCGGAGAGTCTTTGCCGTTCAATTACGTTGCCGACATCACCACAAAGAGCGTAATACAAGACAAGTCGCTGCTTAAAGTGATTGCTCTGCTTATCGACCGCAGCACTGGACATATCATCAACGCTGGACAAACTACAATCAGGCCATACGGAACAGAGGTTCCCAGCGAGTTCTACTTGGTAGGTACTTTCAATGGCTGGAATCAGACCGAGGAAGGCGGCCGCCTGGTATTTACTGCTACCGATGAGGACGGTGTTTATGAGACAACTGGCACACTCGATGACGGTGCAGAGTTCAAGGTTATCACTCCTAACGGTGACGGCTGGACATGGTATGGTGGCGTTGATGAGAATGGCGTTGGCTATTTCCTGATTAACAACGACCTTCTCAATGTGCCCTTGACAATGGTTGACGGAGCAAACTTCCGCCTGGAGAATGGCGGCGAATATACTTTCCGTGTAAACGCTAACGATATGACCCTCACTGTACTCCCTATTGGCAATCCTATTGTCCCTGGTGACGTAAACGGTGATGGAGTGGTTACTAGTGTCGATATCACTCTGCTCTACAACATAATGCTCAACAATGACTACACTAGTGTGGTCAATGGTGATCAGGACGGTGACGGCATCATTACCGCTGTCGACATTACTATAATCTACAATATTCTGCTAGGCAGCACGAAATAAACCAACGGGATTTTTAGATGTCTAAGGAAAGGATGTTGCATAACTAGCAAAACAGTTTTGCAACATCCTTCATACTAACAATAAAAAACAATATCATAAAAATGAAGAAAATAGCATTATTCTTATGTCTTTTTGCCCTTGCGGCATGGAGCGATGTTTTTGCCCAGTTGCCCGCCGTAACGCTGAAGACAATTGACGGTCAGGAGGTGAAAATCAACGAGCTGTCTAACGACGGCAAGCCGTTTATCATCGACCTATTCGCTACATGGTGCAAGCCGTGTCTTCGTGAGCTCGACGCCATTGCCGAGGTATATGACGAGTGGCAGGAAGAAACTGGCGTGAAGATTATCGCTGTGAGCACCGACCAGGCGCAGAACACCCACAAGGTGAAGCCGCTGGTGAGCAATCATGGATGGGACTATGAGGTGCTGCTCGACCCCAACGAAGACCTCAAACGCGCGTTGGGCGTGCAGATGATTCCCTTCACGATGATTGTTGACGGAGAAGGAAATATCGTGTATAAGCACACTGGTTATACCGATGGTGCCGAGCAGGAACTTTTGGACAAGGTGCGCGAACTCGTCGGTAAATGAAACGAACGCTGCTTTATATCGCGCTGCTCTGCTGCTGCCTTAGTGCCTCTGCCGAAGATAATCAACAAGACAAGCAGAAGGTGAAAATCACGGGTAGCATCCAGAGCGATATGCTCGTGCCAATGCGTGACGAGGCTATCGGCGCCGAGAAAACCGAAGATTTCCAGACCAACACCTATGGCGACCTTATGCTGCAAAGCAAATATGTGGATGCCGGGTTCAGGTTTGAGTATCTCGCTCATCCTTTGCCAGGCTTTGAGAATGACTTTAAAGGGTGGGGCGTGCCTCACTTCTGGGTAAAAGGCCGCTACAAGGGTGCAGAGTTGCCTGTGGGCACATTCTACGAGCAGTTTGGCCTGGGCCTTATTCTGCGCACCTACGAGGAGCGCTCGCTGGGCATCGACAACTCGCTGCTTGGCGCGCGACTGGTGGTTAGGCCCACCAAAGGCGTTACCATCAAAGCCCTCTCTGGTCGCCAACGCCGCTACTGGAGCTGGAACAAAGGTTTGGTTAGCGGTGCCGATGCCGAGCTGAACATCAATGAGTGGATACCCGCGATGCGTGACCGTGGCACCGAGCTGATGATTGGCGGCTCGTGGGTGAACAAATATGAGAAACAGGAGGATATCTTCTATGATCCAACCCACATGTATAATCTTCCTAAGTTTGTCAACGCCTGGGACGTGAGGGCATCGCTCAACACTGGTCCCTGGAGCCTTCATGCTGAGTATGCCCAAAAGACGCAAGACCCGTCGTTCGACAATGGATATGACTACGAGAAAGGTAGTGCGGCGGTGCTGTCGGGCTCTTACGCCAACAATGGCTTGAGTGTGTTGCTGCAGGCAAAGCGCAGCGAGAATATGTCGTTTCGCAGTCGTCGCAGCATGATTGGCACCTCATCGTTCATCAACCACTTGCCGGCATTCACGCAGGAGCAGACCTATGCCCTGGCTGCCCTCTATCCTTACGCCACACAGTTGGCGGGCGGTGAGTGGGCTTATCAGGCCGAGGTGGGCTACAACTTCAAGCGCAAGACTAAGTTGGGCGGCAAGTACGGCATGAACCTTAAGCTGAATTTCTCTCACGTGCGCTGGGAAGGCGAGACTTTCTATCAGGACATTGACGTGACCTTGACCCGCAAGCTGTCGAGCAGCGTGAAACTCGTGTTGATGTATATGAACCAGCGCTACAACAAGACTGTGGTTGAGGGGCATGGCGGCATGGTGCGTTCTAATATCTTCATTGCTGACGCAAAGTTCCAGCTGTCGAAGAAAACTACCTTGCGCACCGAGCTGCAATATCTTAGCACCCCCGATGACGAAGGTGATTGGCTTTATGGCTTGTTGGAGTTCTCATTGGCACCCAACTGGATGTTCTCGGTGAGCGACATGTATAATGTGGGCGAGACTAACATTCACTATTATCACGGAGATGTCACTTTCAGCCGCTCGGGGCATAGGGTGTCATTGGGCTTCGGTCGCACCCGCGCCGGATATAACTGTTCGGGAGGCGTTTGCCGATATGTTCCTGCAAGTAGAGGTTTCACATTGTCTTACAATTACAACTTTAGCATCTTATGAAAATCAAGGCTTATATAACATTGTTTATGACTGCTTTGCTGATGGCAGCGTGCAGCTACATCGACGAAGATGAACGACTGATATATGTGAAACCCGCACCAGTGGAGCGTAGTGTCTTGATTGAGGACTTCACCGGACAAATGTGCCTGAATTGCCCAACTGCTACATTGGAAATCGAGAAACTCATTGAGCAATATGGCGAGGATGCCATCATAGCCGTTGGCATTCATTCAGGACCTTTGGGATTTCACACCCGAAACAACTTGTTGGGACTAAGCACCGACCTCGGTGACGCTTATTATGCGCACTGGAACTTGGAGTACCAGCCAGTGGGACTCGTGGACCGGGGATCACCCACTGAATACACCGCTTGGGGCACGCTAGTGCGCGAAGAGTTACAGAAGACAGCACCAGTAGAGATTGACCTTAAAGCAGCGGTAGGCGAAATTTCCCAGATTTTAATCAATACACAGATTAAGGGAGTGGATGGCGACACGCAAGGAAAATTCCAGCTTTGGGTTGTGGAAGACAATATCACAGCTTTCCAGAGGATGCCCGACGGCACACGCAACTTCGACTTCGTGCACAATCATGTGTTCCGTGCTGCCGTCAACGGAGATTGGGGAGAAGACATCTCGGTCAATGAAGGTTACGCTGTTGAGCTAGAACATTCTATCATCATCGCCAGTGATTGGAATCCCGAAAACTTGTCGATTGTCGCCTTTGTCTATAACGACAACGGAGTGCAGCAAGTGACTAGAGCAAAAGTTTTACAAGAACCTCTGGCGGAATAAAAGTCTCCACTTTTTGGGACACCTGCAAAACCCTGTGTTCAATGTTGATGAGCTAACGCAGGCTGTTGCAAAACTCGGATTTTAAACCCGAGTTTTGCAACAGCTTCTGTATGCTCTGTTGAGGAACTGCCGCACAGTGTTATTTCACAATGACTTTCTTAGAATGGTTGCCGCTAACAACGATGTATATGTCTGCTGGCAGAGAGATGGATGTGCGACCGTTGGTGCGCATTTTCTGCATTAGTTTGGCATCGAGGTTGTAGATTTCGAAGCGTTGCGCCTTGTGGCTCTCAATGATGATGTTGCCATGTTGGACGTAGGCATCCCAATCAGGTGTTTCGGGGTCGGCAATGATAGCGATGGCAGTAGATGGGTCGGCACCCTCTATCTCGATATCGTCGATATTAACACGGCTGCCTGATGACTGCTCGAGCTTGAAACGCACGTCGCCAAGGATGTTGAGAGTGGGAGTGCTGTACTCGTTCAACGCGCCCGCCTTTGCGCTAGTTACGGTGAAGTCTTGGATTTCGGTCCAGTGTGCGCCACCGTCAACAGAATAGGACACGGTGATGACGGCACTGGCATCACTGCCGAACGGTGCAGCCTTGAAGGAGAACTTGCTTGCGCCGTCCTCAAAATCTTCGGTCATATAGATGGCAGAGTTGCTGTTCTTGCCGAAGCGGCAGCTCACTGTGCCGTTGAATTTGTCGCCTGAGTCCCCCCAGATGCCGGCATTGCTGAAGTACCATTTAAACTGGTGTCCTTGCACTTCTTTGTTCCAGTAACCACCTGTGGTGCAGCCTTCCCAGTCTTCCATTACGGTCTCTATCTCATCGTTGTAGATGATGCCTTCAATCTCTTGAGTTGTGCCGCTCAGTGTCGCGGTAGATGCCGTCAACAGTCCCTCAAAATTTCCTGCCACGTCGATGCTCCTGAAGCGGATGTAGAATGTCTCGCCGTCTTTATCAACGGTTAGCTCTTGCGACCAGTTCTGCTTGTCGAGACTTATCTCGAAGTTGCCGCTCACGGTAAGGTCAATGTCCTCTTCCACATATTCAGTATATACTTGAGCCGTGAGCACAGGGTTATATTGGCCTCTAAAGCATGTCAGGAGGAAGTCTCCGCTGGTCTGTATCGAGAGTATCACTGTGGGGTCGAGTGTGGTAACCTCAATCACGTTGCTGGTGAGGTTGCCACCCGAGAGACTATAGTAATACTTGGTGCTGGCGTCAAGACCGGTTACAAGATAAGTCTCGTCGCTTGCTCTCACGCTCACGGGAAAGCCGCTGACCACAGTAGTGCCGTTGCTCTCTAGCACAGTGAGGGTGTAGTTGGTGGCGATACCCACGTCAGTCCAGTTGGCTTGGAATGATGAAGTGCTTATCTCGGTGGCAGCCTGTGCGGGGATACCGTCAACCGCCTGTGCTGCTATCGACACATTTTCGCTCACCTCGTCGCTGCTTATCACCAGAGTCCCCGATGCGGCTTGTGCTGTAGCTGGAGCGTTGTAGGTGATGGTGACGGATGTACCGGAGTTAGCGGCACTGGCAGTGATTGTGCTTGTACTGAGTGTGAAAGCAGAGTTGGTTGTGCTCAATGACAGATTTTCGCTTAGGTCATTACCTTTCACCTCGACGGTGAGTTGCTTGGTGGTGTTGATAGCCACAGCTCCAAAGTCGATGGTCGAGCCTTGACTTGGCGCGATGAGCACGGGATTTGGAGTGCTGCCGGCATCGCTGGTCCAGTTGTTGCCCATCTGGTTGCCCCAGATGTACTCTGCCAGCTCGGGGTGGTCGATGAAGGGGTTGCGGTTGCCTTGTAGCTTATAGGCGGAGTCGTTTCGGTTAATCTCTTTCTCGCTCACGGGGTCGAGACGGTGCCATTCCAGGAGCATATTGATTGCCCAAGTGGAGAACACTGGGTAGTTGTTTCCCGCGAGCATGTCGCTGCTCCAGTTAGCAATCTGGTTGTTGTAGCAGGTCGCCATGTAGAAATAGGTGCGTGCGAAGTCGCCCTTGTAGATGTCGTCGGGTTCAAACACTATTCCCGAATATCCCTCGTAGGTGCTGGTGCCTTTCTTGCCTAGCGCGTGGGCACCGTTGGCATCGGGTAGGCGGGTGCCGTTGGCGCACACTCCGAAGGGGTAGTTACTGCGCTGATTGTTGACGTATCCGTCGGTAGGGTAGAGGTGGAATATGTCGCTGTATTTCTCATCTTTGTTGCTACCCCACCAGCTCTTGGGGAAGGAGTGCTCACGGTTCACGCAGTCGCCCACGGCACTGTAGTTGCCGCACTTGTTGCTGCTTGTGTATTTGGCGGTGCTGTACATGTCGATGTAGTAGCCGTCGCTGCCGGTGTCGGTAGAGGTGTAAGCGTCCCACAGACCGTCGTAACTGATCTTGGTGTGACTATGAATGATGTTGTAGAGTGCTGTGAGCAATGCCTGCTGAGTCTTGTTCTCGGCATTGTTGTAATATCCGTCGGGCACGGCAGCCGATGCGCTCATTGCCGCAACGATTACTGTGACGATGATAAGTAATGATTTTGTTTTCATTTCGTGGTAAATGTTTTATTGTTTAGTCGTTTTCTGTTTTTTGGTTTTCTTGTCATCTTCCTTCTCGGCATCTTTCACTTTGCCGGCAAGCATCCCGCATGCGGCGCTGATGTCCTCGCCGCGGCTGCGGCGTATGGTGCAGGTGATGCCCTTGCTATTGAGGTAGTCGCGGAAATAGGCCATGCGCTCGTCGCTCGAGGTGCGCAGTTTGGCGGCGCCCGGAATCATGTGGTAGCGGATGAGGTTGACGCGCACATGCTCGTTGGGCAATATCTCACGCAACGCTTCGGCGTGTTTGATGTCGTCGTTGAACCATTGCCACATGATGTATTCCACCGAGAGGCGGCGCTGGTGTGAGAAGTCGTATTTGCCGAGCAACTCCATCACCTCCTTGATGTGGTAAACGTTCTCGATGGGCATCAGCTGGCTGCGCTCGTCTTCAATGGCATTGTGCACGCTCACAGCGATGTGGACGCCAGTGGTCTCACACAGCACTTTGAGTGCATTCTTCACGCCCACCGTCGAGACGGTGATGCGCTTGGGGCTCCATGCCAATCCCCAGTCGGCTGTTAGAATCTCGATGACCTTGATCACATTCTCAAGGTTGTCGAGAGGTTCTCCCATGCCCATGAATACAACGTTGGAGAGCTGTTCGCTCTGAGGCACGCTGAGCACCTGGTTGATGATTTGGTTGGCGGTGAGATTGCCATGGAAACCCTGGCGGCCGGTCATGCAGAAGTAGCAGTTCATGCGACAGCCTTTCTGCGATGAGATGCACAGCGTGGCGCGGTCGTCCTCGGGAATGAAGACGCTCTCCACCGCCTTGTTGCCACCAGCGTCGAAGAGATATTTTATTGTCCCGTCCTCGCTCGACTGAGCGCTTTGTGGACCGTATAAACCTACACAGTATTGATGTGCAAGCAGTTCTTTGTTGGCTTTAGAGATATTGCGCATCTCGTCAAACGAGTTCACCCGCTTGTTGTAAATCCAGTCGGCGAGTTGGGTGGCCACAAATTTGGGCATGCCAAGCCCGGCGGTTACTTCACGCATTTCTTGCAGGTTCATGCCAGCCAGTGGCTTGAGTTTCTTGCTGTAGGTTTCCATATCGTTTTTGTGTTTAAATTCTTAATAAGTTGCAAAGTTAGTCATATTTTTGTGAAATTCTTGATTTACGAAAGAAATTTTAAGCGAAGAGCCCTTCTAGTCACAAATGGGCATCATCGCCATCATTCCAAATTTCGGAAGAAGCCTTTTTAAAGTGGACTCATGAATTTTAATTCATTATTAAGTAAAGTTAATCTTTAGTGCTTCACACAGCAATTGATATTGATTTCTAACTTGGAATTGTGTGCTTCATGCCAACGCTTGACTGATTGAATTAAAATAGGTGGGTTCTATAAATTAACTTGTGGTGTTTTTGATTTATTTTCGAGCAGATACGAAGTTAAAGTAGCAGCGGCATAGTGGGCTGTGTTGCAATGATTTAACGCAGCAGATGCCGAAAAGAAACAAAAACAGCCAAGAACCCATCTAAACATTCTAATAATTTATAGACCCCACCATTACTCTTTCTGCATAAAAAACCTGCGTCCACGTCTCACGACGCAAACGCAGACAACTAAGCCCTATGTTTGCATTCCCAAAGCAAAACATAGGGCTTAATCTATTTTCTTAGCTGAAAAAAGATGGACATAAGCTTTATAGTTGTAGCTTTGTAATTAGTTCAAAAAAGTAGGGTATCAACTATAAAAACAAATGTCCATGCAAAAGTATGAAATTAATTTCAAAGAAGAAAAAGTTTACATCGGAATTGATGTACACAAGAATCAATGGCATGTGTGTGTTCGGACGGCAGATCTTTCAATGAAACCGTTCTGCCAGCCACCTTCAGCCGAGAGTCTCAAAAAATGGCTGACCACCAATTTTCCCGGAGGCACTTATATTTCAGCTTATGAGGTTGGCTTCACAGGTTTCTCGACACACTATGCACTAGAAAACGTTGGAATCAGGAATATCGTGTTCAATCCTGGCGATATAAGCGATTCTCAAAAAGAACGTTCAAGCAAGACAGATGCTGTCGACTGCATGAAAATATGCCGTAATTTGATGAACGGAGAACTGAAACCAATCTATGTGCCTTCGCCAAGTGAGCTCAGCGGTCGAGGCTATCTGGGGGCTCGTGACACAGCAGTTAAGAAACGTCAGCAGTCAAGACAGCGCATCAAATCGTTGCTATACAGAAATGGCATAAGCTACCCGAAAGAGTTCCGCGAGAGTAATAAACATTGGACACGGCTTTTCAACTCATGGCTTGAAAGTGTTGCCAATGAGTTGGGTGGCGGTGAAGTTTACAGGCTTTCGAGTTTGCTGGAAGACATGCGTTTTGCTCATTTGCAATCGCTAGAAGCAGGAAGAAAAATATTGAGTGTCGTTCACCAATGGCACAAGGAAAAATATGAACTGCTACTTACTGTCCCTGGAGTAGGACGGCACACGGCATCAAGAATATGCCTTGAACTGCCAGACATGAGCTATTTTAAAGATGAAGATCATCTTGCAGGTTACATCGGGTTCGTTCCAGACGTGCGATCTTCCGACAAGACAGTTTATGTGAGAGGAATCTCATATAGAGGGAGAAGAATGTTGAGATCAGCCATCATTGAGGCTGCATGGAGAGCCATATCGAAAGATCCGGCTCTTGGCATGGCTTACACCAGATACATAAAACGTGGACTTAAACCGAACAACGCAATCATAAGGATTGCCAGAAAAGTACTCAACAGGATAAGGTTTGTCCTAAGGACTGGACAAAGATATGAAACGTCTACTGCTAGATAAGATACAGACAAAGCTTGTCCAGCATACTCAACAATACAATTTGCAACCGCAGCGTTCCTTTTGCAGCCTATGGTCTGCTACTTGAATTAAAGTGCGGAAAAATAGCTAATCCACCGAAACAGGTCTTTGTGGCTTCAAGTCCACTAATAGAAGTGTGTTGGGCAAGCATTTATTACGGATAAGGTTTTCTTAGGCATTGAGCATTGTCCGTAATTAAAAGGTCTCCTCACAAAGGAGACCTAGGCCTTTACGGCATAATGTAGAGAGTCTATCCCTGACAGGTTGCTCCTCAGCAGAGCCCGCTTCCGTTTCAACTCTCTGACTGCAAAGGTAGAACAAATATCTCAACAAAGATGTGAATTCAAGTTAAAAACGTTAATTCTCTTGGAATGCAACATAGAAAAAAGGAATGTATTATGACGCAAAGATAGTTACTATTTATCAATTATGCAACTTTGTTTCAAATTAATTCAAATATTTCAATTTGTAGTGTTCGGTTTTACTTCGGGTACGCAATGTTTACCTCTGTTTACTTTTTAACATTTTGTCATATCTGAAAATCAGCGGTTTAAGAGGTGGCTATTTACCAGCGTTTACATTGGGGTACGCACAGTTGATTTTGTGTAGTGTTTTAAATGTGACGACTCAGCTAACGAATGGCTCGGTGATACGCTTATCTGCACTACTAATAGCCATAAAGTGCTGGAGCTTATAGTGAAGACTTTGGCTGACAAGTTCGACGCTAAGCTACCTGTCAGGTCTGATAGCTAGGAATAGACATCTTTGCCAATAAAATCACAAATTGTTGCTAATTTTAGTGAACCATGACGAAAAATTTTTAACTTTGTCGCTTTGAATTAAGAAGAATTAATAATCCCACCCTGATTGTGAGACACTTGTTGGTAATATTGACATTGATGATTGCGACCACTGCACCGGTGCACGCTATCGAGTCCAATGACTCGGTAACATCTGTCGTTAACGACACCACTATAGCCAAGAAGGGACTCTTGAAAAAGGTGCTCTCTTATCTGGCTCCCGACCTCAACATGAGTGATAAAGAGTCGTCAGTAGGACTCACAATCATTGGAGGACCACACTTCGACACCATGACGAAGCTCGGAGTGGGCATAGTGGCCAACTATGGTTATCGCCTCAAAGGATGCGAAGCACCACTAATGCCATCAAACCTGCTAATTAAAGGTGATGTCTCAACTGCTAAATTCTGGTCAGTCGAGGTTCAGAACAACATGATTCTCTCTGATGACAGCAAACGCATCAACTCACTGCTCAAAATCGAGCACATGCCTCTATACTTCTGGGGAATAGGATTTCCTAATGGGAGACTCGATGAAAACAAGACACTAATGAAGCAACTCAGGGTAGAGTTCAATACCAACATTCTGTTCAAGTTATCACAAGGACTATTCGTTGGACCTTTTATTCATTGGGAATACAATAAGGGTGATTCCATTGATATACCCGAACTGCTCAATGGACAATCGTTACACCAGCACAACTATGGCGTGGGAATCACCGTTGACTTCGACACCCGCGACTTCATTACTGGTCCCACAAAAGGAATATACTTTCATGTTAACCAAGTGTTTTTTCCAAGATTCCTGTGGAACGGAAACTATGGTTTCACGCGCACCGACTTCTGTTTCTCAATATATCAAAAAGCATGGCGAGGGGCTATTATTGCCGCCAATCTGCACGGTTTATTTAACTACGGCACACCCTCTTGGGCAACTATGGCATTATTGGGTGATAACAACAACATGCGAGGCTATTACCATGGCCGCTATCGTGACAAACACATGATTACCGCTGTGGTCGAACTGCGGCAAAAGCTGTGGCGATGGCTTGGTATGGCAGCATGGATAGGAGGAGGAACGGTGTTTCATGACATCAACTCAATGCATCTGCTACCCAATTTTGGGTTAGGCCTGCGATGGGCCATACGCAAGCATGTGAACATAAGGTTAGACTATGGATTTGGCCGGAACGGGGAGAGTGCATTTATTTTTGGCATCAATGAAGCATTTTAGAAGAAGCTCCCACATTCCCCCTCACTTGCGACAGGTCGCATCCCTCAAAGCACCGTGCAATGGGCAACGCGTGACTGCAGACTCGAATATCCTACGCCACTGGTGTCATCGACAATGAGGAATACACCGAGAAGATGAGCCAGATTGCGCAGGAGTTCTATGAGAAGCAGCTGGCACATACCGACCTCGAAGAGAACGAGCGCCTGGATGAGCCGTTGGTGTAGCTGTCGCAAAACTCCCTGTCTCATTATAAACAACTGAATAATGCAATTAAGCGAGCCAAAGCTTGAACTTGCTCAAAGCCTTGCGAGCGTGAGCATTTTATCTAATAATCAGTTGTCTTTTAGTTTTGCAACACCCTCACTGGTGATCTCGGTATCAAACAGGCACAGATAGTTACCAACGATTGATGAATATCAAATCGCCAAATCTAAACGCATGTAACGAAAAAATCATTACCTTTGCACATTCATTCACAATAATATAACAGACACCTATGCTTAGGTTGTTCCAGATATTTCTTTTACTGATTGTTGGGAACTTTCTCAGTTCTCTGCAAGCTGTCGTATTGGAGCAACATACTGAATCTGTTGGCAAAATAGTATCAGCAGAGAAAAAGCAAAATCAGCCGAGTGATTTAGGTTCTTTCAAGACAGCCGAATCTCCGTTCGGGATTATAAATAATCAAAGGAACAATGTTAGAACCATCACCACACGAACTTTCAGAACAACGAGTTCTAATGGAACGACAAAATGGAGATACGGTGGTGGGTCTTTCATCAACATATATAATAACCTTCTCACGTCAAAAAGATGGAAAGATGCACTTCGCATTGGATCTGCACCTTTCCGTTTCTCGTGCCCATGCGATTACTACGTCATTGCATTGCGGCGCATCATCCGTTAGCTATTGTTTTTTGTTTCACGATTGTACAATATCGCCTTTCGTTTTTGTGAGGCGATAAGTCTTTTCACATCTAAAAATCAACAATTTAAAACTATGGCTAATATTAAAAGACTTGGAATGGCAGAGGAACTTCTCGCCAATCCGCATATTTCTGTCCGAAAATCTTTCTTCGGACTGATAACTAACTACATATATAATCCGACCGGTGGCAAAATCAAAGTAGTTCAAAAAAACTACAACCCCGGTGATGGCGATGCAATTAAACACATGCTCAATCTCGGGATTGAAGGCTTGAAAAAAGGACTCAAGGGCAAAGGCCTGCCCGCCGCTATCGGTATCGGTAATATGCAACTAAACATCTGTTTCACAGAGGACTTCCAATTCCTCGCTATGCAGATGGAACAGTTTGTGGATTACTTATATAAGCCCTCCACTGGCCTTGTCGTAGCGGAAGGTGAAGATGCACAGCAGATTCTAACTGCCATCAAGTTGTAAACCGACAAATGAAGGGAGGGTGTCATCTCACAAGTTGACACCCTCTGTTTCAAAATAGAAGATGATACTTCTTATATCAAAGTTCGTTGTCGGGCTATTGCTCATCATCAAGGGAGCTGACTGGCTCACTGATAGTGCATCAAGTATCGCCCGGCGTTTTAATGTCTCAAGCCTGGTCATAGGCTTGACGATTGTTGCTTTCGGTACATCAACTCCCGAATTTGTAGTCAGCGTGATTTCTGCGTTTAAAGGGCAAACCGACCTTGCCATCGGCAATGTCGTCGGAAGCAATATTTTCAACTCGTTGGCTATCGTTGGTGTCACGGCAATCATTTGTCCCGTGGCTTGCTCCAAAGGCAATATCCGCTACGATGTGCCTTTATGCTTACTGGCTTCGATTGTGCTCTTTGTGATGGCCAACGATACGTTACTCGACGCAAGCGAGGACGTTATCAGCCGAAGTGATGGCATCGTGCTGCTCTGCTTTATGGCTGTTTTTTTGTCCTATTCTATCACAATCGGCATCAACTCAAGCTATGACGCATCCGATGAAAAGCAGTCAATCGCTGTCAATCTCGGGAAATCGGTACTGCTTTTCCTCATCGGTCTGGCAGGTCTTATAGTTGGCGGCGAATGGCTGGTGAATGGTGCGTCGGGCATCGCTGCTTCCATGGGCGTAAGTGAAAGTATCATTGCGCTGACCATAGTAGCGGCCGGCACCAGTTTACCTGAACTGATGACATCTGTCATGGCTGCCCGAAAAGGGGACACCGACATGGCGCTTGGCAATGTTGTCGGGAGCAATATCTTCAATATCTTTTTCATTTTGGGAACATCGGCAACGATTTCCCCGTTGCATCGGGGAAACATCGGGATAATCGACTTCCTAACACTCGTTGTAGGTGCGGCGCTTATATGGGTTTTCTGTCGGTTTGGGCGCAAGTATCACAAGATCACCAAAATGGAAGGCATTGTTCTTACTATGTGTGCTATTATCTATTACATTCTATCAATATTAGAGGCATAAAATGGCAACGTCTTTTCAGACAATCAGCGGTTGAGTTACCTTCGTGTTTCTCAACTGCTTAACTTATGCAAGCGCAGGATGATTACCAGTGATTGATGAATAATAAATCCCACTAAAATAAACGCAAGTAGAAATAAAATACTACCTTTGCACATTGTTAGCGACTTTTTGTTATGATGATTTCTAACAGACCGAATCCCAACGAGGCTTTTCCGAATCCAAAGATTCCAAGCCTTTGCTTCATCAAGAACGTGGTGAAGAACCCCCGCATTATCATCGGTGACTACACCTATTACGATGATGTGGATGGTGCAGATCAATTTGAAAAACATGTGACACATTTCTACGACTTTATCGGTGACAAGTTGATTATAGGCAAGTTCTGTGCTATTGCCAAGGGGATTGAGTTCGTTATGAATGGGGCAAATCACAGAATGTCTTGTGTTACGACTTATCCCTTTTACGTGATAGGCGGAGATTGGGGAAGCGCAATGGCTCCTGTGAAAAACGAATTACCATATAAGGGTGATACAGTTGTAGGCAATGATGTGTGGATTGGGCAAAATGTGACCGTCATGCCAGGCGTTAGCATTGGCGATGGAGCCATTATTGGAGCCAACTCAGTTGTCGCATCAGATATTCCCCCATATTCCATTGCAGTGGGCAATCCTTGTAGGGTCGTCAAGATGCGATTCGATGATGAATTAATTGAATTGTTGCTCAAATTCAAGTGGTGGGATAAAAGCATCGAAGAGGTGGAAAGCCTCATGCCGATCCTCTCATGTGCTGATTTAGAAAAAGTGAAAAAAGAGATACAAGCGAGACTATGATTATACTGATTACTGGGGCTTCACATACCGGGAAAACTCTCTTGGCGCAACGGATTCTCGAGAAATATAGTTATCCGTATCTCTCCATTGACCACCTTAAAATGGGAATGATACGCAGCGGCAATACCAACCTTACCCCAGAAGACGATGCTGCACTCACTGATTATCTTTGGCCAATTGTTCGAGATATGATTAAGACTGCTATTGAAAATAAGCAGAATCTCATCGTTGAAGGTTGCTATATTCCCTTTGACTGGCGAAAGGAATTTAGTCAGGATTATTTGCAGTCAATACGGTTTGTCTGCCTTGCCATGACGGATGCTTATATTAATGCACATTTTGATATGATTAAGGCACATGCCTCCGACGTCGAAACAAGGCTAAATGACACCGACTGTGTTTCCGAATCACTTAAGGCCGACAATCATTACTATATAAATGGATTTTCCCAAAACGGAGAGCAAGTAACATTGATAGATGATGATTTCAATGCTACAATAGAGTCCCTAATATAAATAACGTCTTTTAAGAGCCAAAGCGGTTGGTTTACCTTTGCAGTAAATCAACCGCTTAACTTATGGCTATTTCACTTACTATTGACGGCAAGGAAGCTGCCTTGAAGAAAGGTTCGTCAATCGAGTACGTCTCAGAAAACCGAGTGTTTGCCGAGGCATAGTGTTTTTTTAGAATTGTTTATCATGAGCCTGCGGTTCTAGGTTTGCTTCATGAGGTGTTTTCTCAGTTTGCTGCACATGGGAATGAAAATAATCACCGACACGATTCCGGCTATCAAGGCGCAGGTCACTGGAACAATAAGGCTGAAGAGCATGTCAACCTCCTCCTTGGCGATGACAATCGAGAACCATTTGATTGCCTGGCGGCGTAACACGATAAAGACGGTTCTTGACGCCTTTGCCATATACTTGGGGCCAATGCGTTTCACCAGCTGCCGCATCAGCCATCCCACAGCGCTCTTCATCTTCTGTAACAGTGGGTACTTGCCAAGCATTAGACCTGAACTCTCTATTGCCACGACCTTCTGCGCAGTCTTGGTCTCATCGGAGTGTTCGTCGTCAGGCGTGCCATATAGCAGGAGGATGCGCTGCATAGCCATGTAGAGACACGCTTGAAAGAATGCGATGTCAATGACGCAGCCAATCACAATCCCCATGATGCTCTCGGGAAAACAGGTGATGAACGACATCAGAAACACCATCGAGCCAAAAGCCCATTTTATCGACTTATACTGTCTCTTCTGCTGCTTGTCGGTGAGAACGCTTGACAATGACGTCTCCTGAGCCTTGCGGAACATCTCTTCCTCGTTGTCACGACAGAAGCGATGCACCACCTTGCGCGTGTATCTTTCTTTGTTGAGACGCACTACATTGATTCTAAGCACGAGCGACAGCAACCACGCGTACTTATCCAAACAATAATCAATCAGTTTTTTTATCTTGTCAAGCAAAGCAATCAATTTAAAGATGCAAAAATAGACAAAAATATCAATATATGAGCCTGTCGAGATGAGAAATGTTTTTCTTCAGAGGAAAGTGTTTGCTTCTTATTACTTTGCCGTTTCCAAAAAGCCATAGAATAGCTCCTTACTTCTTTTAGGCATCAAGCAAGCGCAGGACAGTTACCAACGGCTGATGAATAATAAATCTCCAAAAAACAACGAAAGTGAAGAATATTTCTGCAAAACTTAATTTTTAAGTTAATTTATTTGGTGTATTTAATTCTATGACTTATCTTTGCACCGAGATAACTTATAAGTTAAGAATGAGACAGCATTATTACATAGATTTAGTTGAAGAATATCTAATGTGAATTTCTACAGCATTCATTTGGAGGGCGAGGAACTTTCTGAATTAGAGCGTTTTTTCGAGGAATTCCCTGTTGGAAGTGAATATGACGAAGATATTGATGTAGTCATATCTTGGCTCGACAACATTGCCGAGCGAGGTGCGTTGGAGCGGTATTTTCGTCCCGAAGGCCATTATGGTGACGGCGTTGGCGTAATACCGATTGACGTTGGCAATAAAGTGAGATTGTATTGCTTACGATTGTCCGACAAGATTTTGGTGTTTGGTAATGGTGGTGTGAAAGATGCCCCTACCTGGGAAGAAAGCGAACAACTCGCTCCCTATGTCAAACTATTGATTGATACTAGCCGCTTTATTTCATCGAGGATTAAAGACGGTACAATAGTTTTAGTGGATAAAGAAATTGTTGGGAATTTAAACTTTAGCAGAGATGAAACGGAGTAAAGTAATTGAGGAACGCCGCCGACACGTCAACCCCGAAGTGAAAGAACGCGTTGCACTCTCATTTCAGATTGTTGACCGCATCCACGAGATACTTGTGGTGCGAAACCTGCGGCAAAAAGACCTAGCGCTCATGCTTGGCAAGAGCGAGGCAGAGATAAGCAAATGGATGCGTGGCACACACAATTTCACTATTGATACTGTTGTGGCAATAGAAGAAGCGTTGCAGGCTCCAATTTTACAGGTGTGTCACGAAGTCGCAATTGCGTAAAAACACACTCTCGTCTTTTAAAGGTCGAAGCGGTTGGTTTACCTTTGTTGTGTAAATCAACCGCTTTTGTGTACGACGGGCATGTTATACATCTGTGGTGAAAGTCCACTCGGGGCGTA
>CALDIG010000319.1 GCA_937904375.1 uncultured Prevotellaceae bacterium | reverse complement strand
ACCAGCACCCGCCGTGCCAACGCTATCGCTTTTGACGTTCGTGAGAAGGGACGCCCCGTGCGTGAGGGCAACCCCATCACCGGCACTCCCAAGAAGGACGAGAACGGCAACACCATCATGCAGCCCGGCACCCTCAAGGGCACTAAGGCGATTGGCTGGTATATCGACGAATATAAGATTGCACAGGTGTCGATGAACATCACCGACATCAACACTACCCCATTGCACGTGGCATTTGACGAGGTGAGCCGCTGCGCGCAGAACCGCGGCATCCGCGTCACTGGCACCGAGATTGTGGGATTGCTGCCCAAGCGTTGCCTCATCGAGGCTGGCAAGTACTTCCTCGAGAAGCAACACCGCTCCACCGGCATCCCCGAGGGCGACATCATCGAGATTGCCATCCACTCGCTCGGTCTTGACGACCTCAAGCCTTTCGACCCCAAGGAGAAGGTTATCGAGTTCATGATACAGGACGACAGCGCCAAGAAACTCGTGGACCTTACCGTTACTGGCTTTGCCGAGGAGACTTCGCGAGAGTCACCAGCACCTGGCGGCGGCACTATCTCAGCTTATATGGGAGCTTTGGGTGCCTCGCTGGGCACTATGGTCGCCAACCTCTCGAGCCACAAGCCCGGTTGGGACGACCGCTGGCAGGAGTTCAGCGAGTGGGCGGACAAGGGTCAGGTGATCGCCAAGGAGCTGCTGCACCTCGTTGACGAGGACACCGAGGCGTTTAACCGCATCATGGCAGCCTTCGGTATGCCCAAGAAGACCGACGAGGACAAGGCAGCCCGCAGCGCAGCCATCCAAGACGCCACGCTCTATGCCGCACAAGTGCCACTGCGCACCATGAAGGAGTCGATGAAGGTGTTTGAGTTGTGCCGCTACATGGTAAACGAAGGCAACCACAACAGCGTGAGCGACGCTGGAGTGGGCGTGCTAGCCGCACGTGCCGCTGTGCTAGGAGCAGGCATGAACGTGAAGATTAACGCCGGCTCCCTCAAAGACCGCGCCGTTGCCGACGCCCTCATCGCCGAGGCTAATGCCCTCATCGCCAAAGCCAACGCCGAGGAAGCCGAAATCACCGCATTAGTAGAGACCAAGCTCTAAGGTCCCGTCTGTTGCGTTGTCAAAAAATGTCCCGTCTGTTGCGTTGTCAACGCAACAAACACAACAAGCGCAACAAGCACAACACTAAACTAGAAACTGATAACTCATAACTGAAAACTGATAACTTTACCAATGACAAGAGAAGAATTTATCGCCGACATCAGGGCAGGAATACCCGACGTGCTGCCCCAACCGATGCCCTACGACACCGAAATCAACCATGCGCCAAAACGCAAGGACATACTAAAACCCGAGGAGAAGAAACTCGCGCTGCGCAACGCGCTGCGCTACTTCCCCGCTAAGCACCACGCCACTCTCCTACCCGAGTTCCGCGAGGAGTTGGAGAAATATGGCCGCATCTATATGTACCGCTTGCGTCCACGCTACGAGATGAAGGCGCGTCCCATCGACGACTATCCACACAACAGCCGTCAGGCTGCCGCCATCATGATGATGATACAGAACAACCTCGACAAGGCGGTGGCTCAGCATCCGCATGAGCTTATCACCTACGGAGGCAACGGCGCCGTGTTCCAGAACTGGGCACAGTATCGCCTCGTGATGAAATACCTGAGCGAGATGACCGACGAGCAGACTCTCGTGATGTATAGCGGTCACCCGCTGGGACTGTTCCCCTCTCACAAGGATGCTCCACGTGTGGTAGTGACCAACGGTATGGTAATCCCCAACTACAGCAAGCCCGACGACTGGGAGCGCATGAACGCACTTGGCGTGAGCCAGTATGGCCAAATGACTGCCGGCAGCTATATGTACATAGGTCCACAAGGTATCGTGCATGGCACCACCATCACCGTGCTCAACGCAGCCCGCAAAGTGATGGGCGACGAGCGTGAGAAACGCATACCGCTCTTTGTCACCGCTGGACTCGGCGGCATGAGTGGCGCTCAGCCCAAGGCAGGCAATATCGCGCAAGTGGTGAGCGTGACAGCCGAAATCAACCCCCTTGCAGCACGCAAACGCTACGACCAAGGGTGGGTTGACGAGCTGCACGAGAACCTCGACGAACTCATCCCCGCCATCCGCAAGGCGGTGGAGGAGAAACGTGTGGTTTCTATGGCTTATGTGGGCAACGTGGTTGACCTGTGGGAGCGTCTCGCCGACGAAGGCATACATGTGGACCTCGGTAGCGACCAGACCTCGCTGCACAACCCCTACGCCGGCGGCTACTACCCTGTGGGCTACAGCCTCGAGGAGTCGAAGCGCATGATGGCTGAGGAGCCTGAACGCTTCAAGGAGTGCGTCTTTGAGTCGCTGCGTCGCCAGGTGGCAGCTATCAACCGCCTGACTGCCGACGGCATGTACTTCTTCGACTACGGCAACGCCTTCATGCTCATGGCAAGCCGCGCCGGTGCCGATATTATGAAGGACGAGACCCACTTCCGTTATCCAAGCTACGTTCAAGACATTATGGGTCCCATGTTCTTCGACTACGGCTTCGGGCCCTTCCGCTGGGTGTGCACCTCGTGCGACCCTCACGACCTGGAAGTCACCGACCGCCTCGCCGCCGAGGTGCTCGACGAGATGATGGGACATGTGACCGACGACATCAAGGGACAGCTCGCCGACAACCTGCACTGGATTCGTGAGGCGGGCAAGAACCACCTCGTGGTGGGGTCGCAGGCACGCATCCTCTATGCCGACTGCGAGGGGCGCACCAAGATTGCGCTGGCGTTCAACGACGCCATTCGCCGTGGCGAAATCACGAAGCCTGTGGTGCTGGGCCGTGACCACCACGACGTGAGCGGCACCGACTCGCCATTCCGCGAGACCAGCAACATCTACGACGGCAGCCAGTTCTGCGCCGACATGGCGGTTCACAACGTGATTGGCGACGCCTTCCGCGGTGCCACCTGGGTGAGCATCCACAACGGTGGCGGCGTTGGCTGGGGAGAGGTCATCAACGGTGGCTTCGGCATGGTGATTGACGGCAGCGAAGAAGCCGACCGCCGCATCCGCCAGATGCTCCTGTGGGATGTGAACAACGGCATCGCGCGCCGCTCATGGGCACGCAACAACGGCTCAATGGACGCCATCCGCCGCGAGATGCAGCGCACCCCAGGCCTCCAAGTCACAATGCCCAACCTGGTTGATGACGCATTGCTCGAAGAGTAAGCATTCTTGCACACATTTTATCAACCGCCATCAAAAGCAATTCTTGATGGCGGTTGTTATCTGATATCCATTATATATTAAAATGGTCTTTTATGATTTAGAAATCATCTTCCTCAAGACCTGTTACCCCATTATTCAAGGCATCATATAAATTGTCAAAAATAGTTACAATCCAACAATGAGCCAAAGTTAAAGCTTTTGCTCCAGTTCCTTTTTCTTTTTTTGTATAAGGAAAACATTCATTTGGTATATATTCAACAACTTTTGGAGCAGATGGTCTTGCTCCCAAAAGCAAAGCTCCTACAGCTGTTGTTTTAGTCACTTCATAAGATTGAATAGTAGCAATAACGCGAACTTTTTCATCTTTAATATCAACACGGATTATTACCCATGCAGCAGCATCACTTTGATTGAAAAAACCAGAGTTAGAACCTAAAGCATCAACATATCCTTTTCCAATAACACATCCAGCCTCTTTATCATTTAATTGAATTACAGATTTACCACTTCCGAAAGAGTGAACAAACCAATTATTGACTTCCACATAGATTTCTTCTTTCGTTTTGCCTGGCACATTGTAAATAATAGAGTGAGATACTGCATTATGTTTATCTAAAGCATATACTTCAGCTAACGCTAATGCTGTTTTTTCAAAATCAATCTTGTCTTTTTTCTTGTTTTTGTAAATTAACAGATTTTCTGATGATGCTTTGAAGTCTTCATAAGTCGTGATTTGTGCACTTCCAATAAAAACTGCAGCAAAACAATAAATAAATGCAATTAATAATCGATTTTTCATAAACAAATCTTTTTTTGCCCTTCAACTCAATTAGGCATTAATAAACGAAACGTGAGCTGAACAATGCCACTCTCTTGTAGAAGGTCGTAGGAAACCCAAAATGGAAGATGTGGAAATGCAGCCCACGCAAAGCGTGAGAACCGCCGTGCCACTCTTGCCATTTTAGAAAAGGTCCTACGTTTTCTACAACAAGATAAGCATAACGCTTCTTATTTTTCAGAATGTCGGTGAATTGCCTCTGCAATCCAACTGCAAATATAGTATTTTTTTATAAAAAACAACTCAATCATCAAAAAAATCAGATATTAATTTGCACAAAGGTAGAAAAATTACTACCTTTGTACTTTAAATAAAAAAGAAGATGAAAACTTATAAAGTTATTCAAGTAATAAAAATGCTAGAGCGAGATGGTTGGGTAAAGATTGCAACTCGAGGAAGCCACCGTCAGTTCAAGCACCCCACAAAACCTGGCAAAGTCACAGTTAACGGAAAAGAGAGTAAAGAATTGGATCAATTCACTCTCAACAGCATTTGGAAACAAGCTGGGTGGAAATAATTGAAACAAACTAAAAAATTATAAATCATGGAAAAAATCATTGTAAACGTGTCGTGGTGTAACAAGAACTTTGCTGCCAGCCTTGGAGATAACGTTCCTGGTGCAGTAGTATTTACCGCCGATACTTTTGAAGAGCTTCAACGCGAAGCAAAGGAATCACTTGAGTTCCATGTGCAAGGAATGATTGAAGTCGGAGACGATGTGCCTCAATGGCTTGTTGATGGCGACTATGAGTTTGAGTATGTTTATCTTGATACCGCTGCACTACTTCGCAGTAGTGAACGCTTCGCCTCGTTGGCAGCTATCAGTCGCGCAACAGGAATAAATCAACGTCAGCTCAGCCACTATGCCACAGGAGCAAAGATTCCACGCCCAAAACAACGCAAAAGAATTGTTGAAGGGCTACATAACATTGGTCGCCAATTAATGGCATTTGTTTAAAATAACAAACCCCTAAAAGCAACGTTTTTAAGCCACTACAGCTCCACGTTGATGCTTGTGGTGCGGAAGGAGAAGAGGTTGTCGCTGAGGCTGGGGTTGCCAGTGTTGAGGGAGTAGTTTTTTTGTGAGCGAGCTTGGATGACGGGAATGGTGAACTGGATGTTCTTGCCGTCGCTTGTGAATGCTACTGGCTGGTTCTTCTCGTTGAGCAGAGTGAGAGAATCGACCGACTGAGCATCAACATGTTGCAAAATCTCCTCAACGGCTACATTTACCACCACATTGGTGGTGTCGCTGTTATGCTCGTTGGCGATGAGGATATTTACTGTGCTTTTGTTGTCACATGCGACAAGGAGCAATGCCATTGTCGCCACTGTCGCTATAGTCACTAAAATTTTCATTGGTGTTTCTCCTCTATGTCTTGAATGCCGTCGCGGCGCAAGCACACACGGTAGCGCTTGTACTCGCTGATGCCCTCATATTTGCATTGAATCACGAAATTCAGGTAATAGGCCTTGTCGCCTTCGGTAAAATGATTGGCGGCGTCGCCCTGGTTCACGTAGAGCGGCACTGTGGGGTTGTCCATCTTGCGCATAAAGCCTGCGAGGTTGAAGCGCACGATGTTGTTGATGCCGTTGATGGGATAGGCCGATAGCTGATCCACGGCTTTGCGCTTGAGGTGAACGTACTTGCGGTACTGAATCACCTGCTCATCCACGCCGCGGTTCACGACGAGCGGGTTCTTGCGGGCGCGCTTTTCGTTGACATGGCGCGACACGTCTTGCGGCGACACGAAGTCGAAGCCCTCCTTCACCTTGCCAATCTTGCGCAACCCCACGCGAATGGTAATGAGGTAATCGTAGAAACGGCTACCGAGTCCGTGGGCGAAGTAGTTGCGTATCAAGTCCTTGATGCGGTCCTTGAACATATAGCTAATCACCAGGGCGATGAAAAACGGCAGC
Source organism: uncultured Prevotellaceae bacterium (assembly GCA_937904375.1). Taxonomy (GTDB): domain Bacteria; phylum Bacteroidota; class Bacteroidia; order Bacteroidales; family Muribaculaceae; genus Sodaliphilus. The sequence goes on along the minus strand of CALDIG010000319.1, from coordinate 26,152 downwards.
GTGAAGTTGCCGTAGGTCTGCTGGAAGGCAAACGACACCACCGTGGCAAACACCATCGAGATGCCCGCCGCCACGCTGAACGCCACCTGCTCAAGGAAAGCGGTGTTGCGGCGCTTGTGGGTAGGCAGGTAGAGGTTGCTCTCGATATATTTCTTGAGCTGGCTGGCGTGATACACAAACTGGCGGTTGCCGTCGGGGCTGTCGGGTTCCACATCCAGATATTTGCGGCTCTGGCGGTATTTATGCTCGCTGTCGAGCATTTGGGTGAGCATCGGCAATAGCGGTTCACCACTTCTCTCACGAGGGTTAAGGCGCTTGACGATGCGCCCCAAGTGCTGCTCAATGATGTTGGAGATAAACTCATCGCCAAAGTCGTAATAAACCACCACCTGCTGCCCCTCGTCGCTCTCAAGAAGGGTGGGGCGCAGTGAGCGGTACATCTCAGCCACAGTCCTGGCTTGCTCCACGAGGTCGCAGGCAAGGCTGCGTTGTGCCTCCCCGTTGGGCTGACGAGTAATTTTTATATAAGCGTCGCGCACGCTGCTCTTGACGATAGAGGCGTACATCTTCACCTCGTTCTCAAACTCCTTGTTGTCGTTCACCGGGTTCTCGCACGCCTGCTTGATGCGCGTGAAGGGCAGCGAATGTTCGTCGGTGAGTTCACGCAGCTCATAGCGAGGCGTGATGAGTCGCAGGTAGGATATGGTGTCGTTATAGAATGATTCCTTGCTATAGGTGTGGCGGTTCACATCAAGCCTCTCGGGGATAAAAATCCACGTGTTCATGTAGAAGTCATCGTAGGTTTTCCCGTCATTAGGCAGGAAACCCACTTTGAACTCCAGCGTGTTGCTGTCATGGATTTTAGGCTTGATGTCAATCATTGTGAGTTTATTGTTGTCTAGTTTTTCTAGATTATCTAGAACTTCTAGAATTCTAGAAAATCCAGTTTTTACTTATCACTTATCACTTAAAACTTAAAAAAACACTCCATCGGTATAACCGAACCACCTCAGCACGGTATCGCCCCAGAGGATTATCATCAGCCAGCTGATGAACATCATGGTGATGCCAAACTTGAATGTGTCACTTATACTGTACTGGTTGGTGGTGTAAAGCAATGCGGCAGGTTTGCTGTTGAACGGCAGCACATACACATGACCCACGAGCAGCGCCACAGGGAACGCCAGGCTCATGATGGGATAGCCGTTGCTCTGCGCCACGCCAATGGCGATAGGCACGAAGATGAGTGTGAGCATCGTCTTCGACTCAAAGATGAGCGAGAACAGCAGGATGCTTCCCGTGAGGATGAGATAAATTACCCAGAATGGTGTGCTGGCGCCAATGCCAAGTGCACCAAAGAGGGCATTAATCATAGTGCCTGGCAGGCCGGTTGCCTCAAGGCCAGCGCCGAGAGTATAGGCGCCCGCCGAGAAGAGCAGCAGATGCCAGGGAATGTCCACGTCGTTCCATTTCACAATGCCAATCTTAGGCAGCAGAGCCACCACAGCGCCCATAAAGGCGACTGCCGTCTGGCCTATACCGTGGTAATCACCGGTAGCCCACAAAATGAGCACGGTCACGAAGATGGCTACTGCACGGTACTCTTCACCGCTCATTTTGCCGAGTTTGTGAAGCTCATCGCGCAAGCGGTCCATGCCGCCTTCAATCTGCGGCACTCGCTCTTCCTTCTTGAGAGGGAAGAATATCTTAGATCCCACAAACCAGCCAATGAAGATGAGGATGACATTCATAGGGAATGCAGCCATAAACCAGTTCTGGTAGCTGATAGAGCCTATGCCCAGCGCACCACCTATAAGCGCTCCCGCGAGCAGTGTGGCTCCCGAGCCGGTGAGGAAGGAGTTGGCGCCCAGGTTGATTTGGAACAGGTTCTGTAGCACCAAGTTGCGGCCAAAGTTGTTGCGATGTCCTTGACTGGCTCCATAGATGGCAGCCACTACCATGAAGATGGGCAGCAAGATGGCGGCTTTGGCGGTGGTCGCCGAGATAAATGCCGACAGCACAATGTTGATGACGATAAAGCTCAGTATTATTCCGTTTGTGCTCTTGCCGAACTTTATCACAAACCATAGTGCGAAACGCTTTGCAACTTGTGTCTTGACAAGCATACTCGCTAAGATGAACGACAGGATGTTGAGCCACATCACTGGGTGTCCCAGCTGGGCATAGGCCTCCTTGTCGCTCGTGACCCCGGTCAGCACTATCGACATGATGACGATTAGCGAGGTGAGGTAGTTGGGGATGGCTTCGGTAATCCACAGGATAATGGCGGCGGCAAATATTGCGAGCATTGCATAGTTGATGTGCAGGAAATTATCGTGGGTGGAAGCGGTGAGTTGGTCTTTCTCGGCCTGAGAGAGGTCGTGCTTGGTCTCCTTGCCGCTCTTATCTACCACTACGGCGATTTTCTTCTCCGCCTTCTTGTACATCTCGTCATAGCGCTTCACGGCTCCGTCGGCAAGCTCGGTGGTCTCCTTGTTGGTGTCGATATTGTTGATGAAAGGAATATCGGCAAAGAAATAGATGACCACAAAGACAAGTATCGCCAATGGACCGCCTATGCGCTGTAATATCTTCTCGAAGCCCGACTTCTGCATCTTGGGCAGTTTCTCGAGCTTGTAGTTATTCATGTCAAGAGGATCGAAAACAGCCTCTTGTTTGATTGCTTCTTCCGCCATTTCTTTAAGGTTTTTGAAAAAGGGGGTGCCGGGTACCGCCACCCCCAGTTGCAAGTCGATGATAATAGATTATTTCCAGTTCTTGTAGGGGTTCTTCATGAGCATGGAGTTGTAGTACTTCACGTCGCCAGTAACTTCTTCGCCCAGCCATGCGGGGCGGTCGAAGTCGGCGTCCTCGCTAGGCAGCTCCACCTCGGCAACGGTGAGTCCGTCGTTGTCGCCGTAGAACTCATCAACCTCGAAGGTGCGCTCGCCAGCTTTCACCAGATAGCGTGTCTTGTCGATAACGCCGGGCTCGCAAATCTTGAGCAGCTCCATCACCTCGTCGGCGGGAATCTCTTTCTCCCACTCAAAGCGGCTGGCTCCGCTCTCGTTGCCAATGCCTTTGACGGTGATGAACCCTTTTTCGCCCTTAACGCGGACTCTCACTGTGCGCTCGGGAACCGAGCACAGATAACCCTGAATGATGCGTGTGGCTTTGAAAGCCTCATCCTTAAAATCACCTTTTACAAGGAATTTTCTTTCTATTTCTTGTGCCATAGTTAAAATCAGTTTTTAGTAGATTTCTAATATCACTAATCTCTAATCGGCGCGAAGCGCCAACTAATCTCTAATCGCGCGAAGCGTCAACTAATCTCTAATCGACGCGAAGCGCCAACTAATCTCTAATCGCGCGAAGCGTCAACTAATCCTTAATTAGCCAAAGGTTTGTTAATCATGCCAATCACGCGCTTGATGGCTTGCAGATAGTTGATGTTCTCAACGCCTTCAAGGCCGCAGTCGGCGATGGTCTTCTTGATGTCCTCAATCTCGGTGCTCTCGCTGTTGATGGTGCGTACCATAGCGCCGTTGATGTAAACCTCGCCGGTCTCGCAGATAGTGTCGTTGACCATGTATCCATAGCGTGCTTTCTCAACTTTCACAGCCTGGAGGTCGGGGTGCTCGTCAATCATCTGGAGGAACTCCTCGAGGGTATATTCGTCCTTGGTGAGCTCGGGCATGCCCTCTACCTTGAAGGCGGGGAACACTTCCTCACGGAGCACTTGTGCGCTGATGGGAAACTCGCCCTTCATCAGTGGGTTCCACTGCTCGAGGCCGTCAACCTCCTGAACGAAGGTCTTGATGTCCATCTTGCCGTTGCGTATCTTGGTGTTGTTCACGTCGTTGGTGCGGCTCACGATGTAGGTCTCGGTGCTGTGACGCTCCCACACTTTCTCGGGAACGGGAGCACTAAGGCGTGCCATGCGCTTTCCTGCCTCGCAGAAGCAGCGTCCGAAGCTGCGGAATTCAAAACGTGGTTTAGATATCTCACCAATCTTTAATTCTTCTTTTGCCATTTTCTTATAGGATTTTATTGATTTGGGATTACTTTTTTGCTTGTTTTTTCAAAAAGACCTGGCAGACAGGCCTTGCTGCCTGCCAAGTCATAGGATGTTTTATAGATTGTGTTTACTGTACTACAGTTGCGTCTTCGGTACCAGTGTCGGGGTTCTTGGTTCCCAGAGTCTTATCGGCAATCATATACCTCCCGGTACCGTTAGGACAGCGCTCCAGGTCTGCTTATTCTCGGTAAGCGATTGGTTGCCCCATCCATCAAGTTTCTCACCACGCTCAAACTTGGTAATGAGAGTGCTGTTGGGGTCATAGACTTGGAAGAGCACGCTCTTCTTTGCCGAGAGACCTTTGGTCATTGGACGTGGGTTGGGACCACTACCGCCTTCGCCAAGGGTGTTCTTGGCACCAACAATGCAGAAGTAGCCATGACCCATGATAACTTCGCCAGCCTCGCCAACCCAAACGTCATCGGCCTCGTCCTTGCGGATTACTACGCCTTGCAGCTTGATTGGGTCGTCGCCATTGTTGTAGAGCTCAAGATATTTCTCATTGTCGGCACCAGCACCATATACCTCGTTGATGACGAGCTTGGTGTAGTCGCTGGGCTTGTCACCCACGGTATAATCTTTCTCAACGGTAGAGGTGTAGCCTGCCTCATTGGTGATGATTACTACGTAGCTCACCTTAGTGCCATCGGGCTGCGCGGGAATGGTGGCAGTGTAAGTCTTGCCATCGCCAGCCATCTCAACTGTGTTGTTGTTGCCATCGATTGTATATTCTAAAACGGCTTTTGTCACTGATAACAGACCTGAAACCTTGGCGGTGACCACTACGTCGTCAAACGAAGTGGGTGCATCGGGGTTAATCGACACCGCCTCGATGGTGTTAGGACCCTCATAAACTTTATCTTCAACGCATGCGGTCATCGCAAGAGCGATAAGGAGCATGAGTGCTAATTTTATAGTCTTCATTGTTATAATCGTTTATTAAGTTAAACAAAATTAGAAGTTAATCTCGAAACGCAGACCCATCATGTGGTAGCTAACGCCGCCTTTGCCCTTGGCCTCTACAATCTTAGTGTAGTCGCCGGTAGGCTTGCCGTCGGCATCATGGCCAGTCAAGAGTTTGCCCTTGCCGTTGGCGTAGCGGTCGTTGTTGGAATACTGGTAGTTGAGTACAACCTTAACGCTGTTGTTAATCCAGTAGTTAATACCAAATGTGAAGTTCTCGCCAGCACCACCATAAACATCTTTGTTGTTGAGGTTCAGGTAGTCGTAGCGAACAGCAAGCTCAATGTCGCCCCACTTGCGGCCGCGGGAAGGCTGTGTGAACTCGCCCTCGGCGGTGTTGAAGCGTTGCTTGCCGCCAAAGAGCAGACATGATGCGTGAACATACCAGCCGTTGAAGTTGTATTTGTTTGCGGCGGCATCTACGTTGGCGTTGATCCACTCACTCTGGATACGGGCTGGACCGTAGTAAGCGGCACCCTCGAGACCGTAGAGCACTTTGTGGTCCACATCTTTGATTACATCGGTTCAAGATATTTCTTGCGGTTGATACTGGTGGCATTGCGAGTGCTGAAACGCATGCCGCCCCACTCTCCTGTTGCCTCATCGGTCTTAGGAGTGCGGTAAGAAGCCTTACCACCCAGGTAGAGACCCCAGCTGCGGTCTTTGGCGTAAGGCATCCAGCCTATCTTACCGGTGAATGAGTAGCCCTGGTTGCGACCAAAGTCCTTGTTGTTGTCCTGAACGTAGCCAAGCTCTTCCTCGCCGGCGACGGTTTGGAAGAACACACCACCGGTGGCGCGGAAGTGGTCGCGCAGGTAAGAAATCTGGAGACCGAGGTGGCGCGAGGGAACAAGAGCCTTACATACCATTGGACGCTCCATGAAGGTGAGGTAGCGCGACGAGGTGGTCTGCTCCATCGAGAAGTCCTCCTTGAAGTTACCTGCCTTGATCGACACGTTGGGGATTCCGTCAAATTGGATGATGGCGTCCTTCAACTCAAACTTTCCGTCGGCCATGTCCATGTCAATCTCGCCATACCAGTTGTGAGGCAGGCGGGCCTTGACGGCGAAACGAGCACGGCGAATCGACACGTTGTTGCCAATCGGGTTGTAGTCTTTGTTGTTGCCGAAGAACATGGCACCGTCAACTTGAACGCGGTTGTCAAACCACAGGCGGTACTGCTTGTTCTTTGACTCAAACGTGAGGATGTTGTTACGCTGCTCTGAGATCAGCTCTTCACGGTCAACGCGAACGCCATACTGGTTGTAGGTGACGTTCCCGTCTTCTTCTTGTGCCCACACACTGCCCAAGGCAGAGAATGCCAGCACAAAGGATAGAGTTAATAATTTTTTCATTGTACAAAACATTTAAGTTAATAAATTAGATGTTTACTGCATTATATCACTGATATTTATGAATAGAATTTTAAAACTAAAAAACTGAAAACTTTCTTATATCATTTGCAGATATTCCACGATATTGACGCTGCGCTCGAGCTTGAGTTTGCGGCGGAAGCGGTAGCGGCTCACCTCCACGCTCTTAGGCTCCACGTTCATCATGCCTGCGATGTCTTTGCTGGAGAAGCCCAGGCGAAGCAGTATCGCCAGGCGCTTCTCCTTCTCCGACAGAGTGCCACAACGCATAATCAGGCGGCTCACGAAGTTCTTGTGAAGGTCCTCCACTTGGTTGTAGAATTGATCCATCTCATCGGTTAGCCGCATGTTATCGTTGAGTTTTTGCGCTGTCTCGCGCAGTTGCTGGCGCAGCAATGCCACGTCTTCCTCTTGCGACAAATCGTTGAGGCTCTTGCCCAGGTCTTCGAGGTACTGACGCTGCTGCTTGATATATAATGAAAGGTTTACTAGCTCTTTATGCTTGATGTCAATCGCGCTTGTCATCACGTTGAACTGTGATGTGACGGCGGCGACATCGAGGCGGTTGCGCTCGTCGCCGGTCTCGCTGCTGTGCGTGAGTTCGGCATGGAGCGCCTTCTCGGTTTGTGTGTGCTTGCGCCTCTGTCGTGAGTTTTGTATCACGAGAAGGCAGGTGATGAGAACGAAGCCCGTGATAATCAGCATTATGAGAGAGTTCTTCACAGCAGTGAGCATCACAAAGGCTATTAAGAAAGCGATGACAGGTGTCGCTACCGTGATGCTCGCCAGGTTGATGAGGGTGCGGTGGCGGTCGCCAGTCGAAATTTTGCAGCACTCCCTGATTTGGCTCGGCGACACTATCACCGGCACAAGGCCTAATAGGAGTGTTCCTGCCACATTGCCTAGCATCAGCACCGTGATGAGGGCATAGAGCGACGGCAGCGCCCAGCGCATTCGCTTGGCGCCGTGATTCTCGTTGTGCAGCACGGTTGCTGCGGGGATTATCATCACTGCGCTCATCACAATGGCGGCAACGGCGATTGAAACTGGTGACGCTGTGTTCATCTCGGCTGTCACACTGCTGAGCATCGGGGCAGTGAGCAAGGCATAATTCACGGCAAGTGCCACGCCGCCGAGGATGATGCCAGCGAGTGCCAGACGCTTCATGTGTAGATTCTTGATGAGCAGGTGGAGGTCGCTTTTATATATAATGTGGTTGAATATTCTCTGGTAGAGATGGAACAGAAGTGTGCCGGCTATGGGCGCGGCTATCAACGAGAGCAGCAAGGCAACGACTAAAGAAGTGTTGTTAAACCAGTTATGTTCTATCCCGAATGCTGTCAAGGCTCCCCAAAAAGCAGTGATTGCCGAGGTGTATTGATTGGCGGCACGCACTATGGCGACAGTCATAACCATAGCACACAAAATCACCGATGCCTCTATGGTTGTTGTGTTGTAGGGATGGTCAGGTGCAGTGTGGAAATTGACATTTATTACGTAGGCTCCCACTATAAACGCTGCCACCACCAAGAACTGCAATGTGCCGAACAAGCGTGTAGATATCATGTCGCGGATGTGGATGCCCAGGAAACTGACACCAATTTCCCGGTATCCAAGCCACGCTCCTATCATAAGGAGAAATAATATCGACAATGCAAGTTCCATAGGATTAGATTTATGACTAATAGATTAGTTATTCAACTTAATGACCATGATGGTGAGGTGGTCGGCGACACGCACAGCCTCTTCGGCAAGCTCCTCCACGTGGAGGGTGAAATAGCGCAGGTGGAACTTTTGGCTGAGTTTGAAGTTGTCCATCTCGTGGAACACTCGGCGTTTGATCGACTGGGCAATCTTGCTCACCTCTTTCTCAAAGAAATAGATGCGATGAGTCTTTTCACCAACAAAACGCGGAGCCTTGAAGTAGTCGCGCGAAGCCTGGATGGTGCCCTCTACCGCTAAACCTGTTACTTCCACGAGTTTGAGGAAGTCAATGTTCAGCTCCGATGGGAAGAAGGGGATCTCTATCTCATACTGCCACAAGTTCTTGTGAAGCAGGTTGATAATCATGTCGAGGCGCTCCAGCAGCTGCATGATTTCCACACGTTGGTCGGTGACAAGCGAATAGCTATAAAGCTCGTTCTCTATCGTGCGGCGCAACTCGGTGGTGGTGTCGCGCAGCCGCGTGATACTTGCAAGGTTGTCATCAAAATCCTTCTTGTTGCCTTCAAGATAGTTCTTGATACCGCTCTTGTAGGTGAGTACGCATTCGTCAAGATAGTCTAGAAAACTATCAAGGTCACTTATTGTCTTATTTGTCTTCTTCAGTCCAAACATACCCTATCTGTTTCTTAGTTTTTAAATGCAAAAATACAACATCTGCATTTTATGTGCAAATTATAATGAGTGTTCTTTGCTTTTAAATATAAGAATGTGTAGTAATAAACAAAATGTTAGCTTATTTAATATCAGGTAATTAATTATTAATATGTAGTGTTATTATATAAATCTCTTTTTAGCAATGTAGTGTTTAATTATTAAATCTGTAGTCAAGAATACCGATACCAGAGTTCTGATAAGTACATTTTAGGTTACATCGCTGATAATGTGTAGAGGTCGGTGAAAATTAGGTTTGCGGCGCAGCTGAATGTATTTTGGCACTTGAACTCGACATAATATTGACATCCAATGGCGTTTTGCAGCTTAGTCATAAAAACACCAACGATAAAGGAAGAGGAACTTATAGGCTAACATTCATAATATAACCGTTGAGCGATTCACAATTATGAATAGTTAACATTGGTTAAATATTTAAAGAAGAATATTAAACAGTGTTAATAAATTTGGAGGTTACGGCACAACCGTTATACCTTTGCAGTGTACTAGTTAAGTAGTACACTAGTTTGGTAATCAAGTAATCATTTTAAAATACTACTATTATGTTTTCAATCAACAATTTAAGTTTCAGTTACAACAAGCATCTTGGAGATTTATTCCATGATTTATCGCTTGAATTGAGTGCTGGTAACATTTATGGCCTGCTCGGCAAGAACGGTGCCGGCAAATCCACTCTTATTAATTTAATGTGTGGCTTGCTAACTCCCAAGACTGGCGAGGTGACACTAGACAGCGTGAACGTGCGTGAGCGCCTGCCCAAGACAATGAGTGACATCTTCCTTATTCCCGAGGAGATTGAGTTGCCTAATCTCACATTGAAGCGCTATGTGAGCATCAACTCTCCGTTCTATCCCAATTTCTCGATGGAGGACCTTCAGCGTTACCTCGACATCTTCGAGATGGGCGGTGACATGGATGTGAAGCTTCACTCGCTCTCGATGGGTCAGAAGAAAAAGGTGTTCCTGGCTTTCGCCTTCGCCACCAATACCCGCGTGCTCATTATGGACGAGCCTACCAACGGTCTCGACATCCCCAGCAAGAGCCAGTTCCGCAAACTTGTAACCACCGGCATGACCGACGACAAACTCGTGCTCATCTCTACCCATCAAGTGCGTGACATCAGCGAGATCCTCGACCATGTGACCATTCTCGACCGTAGCAGAGTGCTGCTCAACACCTCTATTGCCGACGTGATGGGTCACCTAGCATTCCGGCCAATGCAAGAAGGCGACCAACCGCTTTTTGTCCAGCCTAGTGTTATGGGCTCGCTAGTTGTGGTTCCCGCTCAGCCCGATGAAGAGACCGCCGTTGACCTGGAGATGCTATTCAACGCCACCCTTCAGAATCCCGATGCTATCAACCAATTGTTTAACGCCTCAAAATGAATAAAACTATGAATACCGTCAATCAAAAATTCAACTGGAGCCGCTTCGTTGCAGCTCTTCGTAAGGAAGTGACAGAAAAAGAACGCACCATTCTGTTTGCCACATTAGGCATCTATATCTTCTTGAGTATGATAATGATTTTAGGCAACCTTGTGACTCCATCATCTTATATGGAAATGCAGCTTCAAAATTATTTCCCACAGAAGGTCGTTCTCACCATCATGTCATTTGTGTGCATCGTCATATCATCGATGGCATTCTGGAATTTAAAGACTAAGACAAAGCGCATAAGTTTTTTCACATCGCCATCTTCCACCCTTGAGAAGTTTCTTGTGAAGATTCTAATCTATGTGGTAGGGACATTTGTAGTGTTTTTTATCTGCACTCAACTTGCCGACTTGACGCGCTTCGCCATTCTGAAGCTCTTTGAGAACGAGAATTTAGCCGTCCCTGGTCCCATAAACTTCGCCACAATGTTCAGTAACAATGCTTCATCATCCTTTTTTAGCGGAAAATCACTTTCTCATCTCATGGGGTTGGCAATGTTTTTAAGTCTCTTAGGTAATGTCGCTATCTTCTTTATGGGTAGCGTGTTGTGGCCTCGTCTGTCGTTGCTCAAGACACTTGCTGCTTCCTATGCGATAGAGTTGATGTTGTTTATAATAACATTATTCATAGTGATAGTGAATTTCTCTTTCGACATGAAACGTGTGGGCGAATGGTTTGTTGAATCATTAATGGATGATAAACTCACTATTTTTAGCATTATCACTTCAGGCATTCTGATAATGTTTGGTTTTGGCGCAGCATGGTACCTGTTTAAGCGCAAGGATGTTGTTTCATTAAAATGGTGGAAATAAGCTATGAATTTCAAGGATAATAAAGCGATATATCTGCAAATCGCCGACCGCATTGGCGACCTGATTCTCTCGGGGGCTTTACCCCCGGAGAGCAAGGTGCCCAGCGTGAGGGAGTTGGCGGCAGAGATTGAGGTCAACGCCAACACCGTGGCGCGCACCTACGAATACCTGCAGCAGAATGGCATAATCTACACCAAGCGCGGGCTGGGCTACTTCGTAAGCCCCGACGCTAAAGAAAAAATCATCGCCACGCGCCGTGAGCAGCTCATGAAAGGCGAGATGGAATATTTCCTGGGACAGCTTAAGGCTGTGGGCATTACACCCAATGAGCTTCAGGAGATGTATCAAGACTATCTCTCCAAATAACGTTTGTTAAGAAATTTTCGGAAAAATCAATGAAGCAAATTGCAATGCTATTGCGTCTAAAGGATAAATAACTTAGAAAAAAAGAGAAAAATGAAAAAACTTGTAATTTTATTGATGTCTATTCTTTTCGCCATTGCTGCTGTAGCGCAGCCCATGAGCGTGCAGTGTCAAGTTAATGACAGCGAGGGCGAGGGAATACCGTTTGCCACAATCTACATTTATAACAGTAACGATACCGCCACGGTGGTGTCGAGCGACGTGAGTGACGCCTTTGGCGTGGTGAATCACAAAATCTCCAAGCCAGGAGCTTATCTAATGAAGATTTGCTTCGTGGGCATGGCCGATGCGACTCGCACCTTTGAGGTGAGCACTAAGGCCCCAGTTGCCGATTTGGGAACTGTGGTCCTCTCCACTTCATCAACCATGCTCAAAGAGGTGGTGGTGAGCACGCAGCGCCAGCTCGTGAAGACCGAGATCGACCGCCTCGCCTACGACGTGCAGGCCGATGCCGACAGCAAGACCAACACCGTGCTCGATATGCTCAAGAAGGTGCCTATGGTCACCGTCGATGGTCAGGACGAGATAAAGGTGAAAGGCTCGTCGTCGTTCAAGGTTTACCGTAACGGTCACCCCGACCCCAGCCTCAGCGGTCAGAACATGAAAGAGATTCTCAAAGCCATCCCTGCCAGCATGATTAAGAAGATAGAGGTGATTACCGACCCAGGAGCGAAATATGACGCCGAGGGCACCAGTGCCATCCTCAACATCGTGATGCTGGACAACAGCCAGATGAACGGCGTGACAGGCACGCTGGGAGTGGGCGTGGACAACACAGGAAGTATGAACGGAAATGCCAATATCACCTCTCAGGTGGGCAAGGTGGTGACATCGCTCAACTACGGCTACCATGGGCAGAACCGCCACCGCAGCCACAACATCATGGAGAGCGAGCACACCTACGCCGAATCGGGCAACATATTACACACCGACAACGACTCGCGCGCCAAGGTCAACGTTCACTACGGCGACTTGAGCGCCAGCTGGGAGCCCGACACCTTGAACCTCGTGTCGCTCTCGTTTGGAGGCTTCTATTACGACTACCGTGGTGACGGCGTGAACCATGCCCGCATGACCGACCGCGACGGCAATATCTTGTACAAGTACACCACCATTGGTCATGCTCCCAAGGGCGACTTCTATGACTTGCACGGACGCCTCGACTATCAGCACAAGACCCGCCGTCCCAATGAGGCTATCACCTTGAGCTACATGCTCTCGACCAACCACAACGGCAGCAAGACAATCTCCTCCTTCAGCGATATGATCAACTGCCCATTCCCTTACACTGGTCAAACCAACGACACCAAGGAGAATTTTGTGGAACACACCTTCCAGTTTGACTGGACAAGGCCTTTTGCCAAGTACCATAAGTTTGAGACCGGCTTGAAATATATCAACCGCTTGAACAAGAGCGAGGCGGCTTATGAGTTTGCGGGAATGCCCGAAATGGACAACATCACCCTGTTCAACCACCGCACTCATGTGGCGGCAGCCTATGTGAGCCACACCTTCAGCAAAGGAAACTGGACTACCCGTGAGGGACTGCGCTATGAGTACAGCCGTCTCAACGCCGAGTTCCCCGACGGCAAGCAGGCCAACTACCACCGCAACCTCAGCGACTGGGTACCCGACCTGAGCATTGAGTATAAGTTTGACTGGGCTCACAGCCTCAAGCTCAACTACAGCACCAGCATCCAGCGCCCGGGTATCAGCTATCTGAATCCTGCCATTGAGGAGAATCCCACCTCACGCTCCTTTGGTAATCCCAACCTGAGCAGCTCGCGCAACCACAGCATAGCATTGACTTATATGCAGATTGGCGCTAAGCTCACCTTCAGCCTCAGTCCAAACATCTCGTTTAGCACCAATCAGATTACTGGCGTGCAATACACCGAAGGCGACATCTTCGTCTCGACCTACGCCAACACTCTTAAAACCCGCAGCATAGGACTCAACGGATTCTTGCAGTGGACGATAAGCCCCAAAACCAGCTTTGTGTTCAACGGACAAGTGTCGCACAACCGATTCAAGAGCGACGACCTGAACCTCGAGAACAAGCGGTGGAGCTCGTTCTGCTACGGTCAGCTCAACCAACAGCTGCCCTGGAAACTGCGACTCAGCGTGAGCGCGGGACAGTGGAGCGGTGGCATCAACGGACTCTATGGCTATAGCACCGGTAATTGGTTCTATAACCTCGCTCTGCAACGCTCGTTCCTCAAGGAGGACCGCTTGACAGTTCGCCTGAGCGCCGACCGTTTCTTCCACGGCAAGTTCGCCGCGATGAAGAGCTACACCACTCAAGGCGACTACACCGGCTGGGACAAGACCAGCTTCATGATGCGAGGCTTCAGGATTAGTGTCAGCTACCGCTTCGGCTCGCTCAAGGCGCGCGTGAAGACCACCGACAAGACCATCGAGAACAACGACCTCGTGGGCGGCAGCCAGCAAGGCGGCAGCCAAGGCGGCACTCAACAAGGCGGTCAGCAAATGGGAAATTAATTAATTAATGCATAATGCACAATTCTTAAATCATAATTAGAAAAAAGAGACTCATTCATACGGTAATAATTGTTTTTTAGCGACATGGCACAACAATAACTGCGCCATGTCGCTGAGTTTTTTGTGCAGGTTGCTACACTTTTCGGGGCGAGTTTTGTGTGGATTGTTACACTTTTCGGGGCGAGTTTTGTGTAGATTGCTACACTTTTCGGGGCGAGTTTTTGAAGGTTCGTAGGGGTTGTTGCTGTATTGCGCCGCAAGCGCGGCGTTCACAAAGACTAAAGAAAAAGCTCATTTTTCTGCTCTTGCCATGAATGATGAAAAGAAAATTTTGTTTTTTCTGCATGTTTCACTATATTTGCAATCTTAAAGTTTTGAGATATGGAATTCCGGACAATGATACATCCTCGCGAGGGCGAGCATTTCATGCGTCACAGCGACAAGATGCTGCTCATGGGGTCGTGCTTCAGCGACAACATAGGCGCAAAGCTTCACGACGCGATGATTGACGTGATGGTGAACCCTTTTGGCACTATCTTCAATCCGTTGAGCATTGCTGCCGGCGTGGATAAGATTATCGACAACGCCACGATTGCCGGCATAGAGCTGTTTATGAGCGGTGGCGTGTGGAACAGCTATGACTTCCACTCGCGGTTCTCGATGGCGAACAAAGATGCCGCGCTCCAACGCATGAACACCAGCATCAGCGAGGCACATGAGCATCTCAAGGAGTGCAACACGCTGATTCTCACTCTTGGCACAGCTGTGGTGTATCGCCGTCGCGACACTGGCGAAGTGGTGACCAACTGCCACAAAGTGCCGCAGCAGGAGTTCACGCGCCGTCTGGCGAACGTGGAGGAGATTACCGAGGCTCTGACGCGTGCCGTGCAGCGGCTGCACGAGTTCAATCCATCACTCAAAGTTCTGTTCACCGTGAGCCCTATCCGTCACATCGCCGACGGACTGGAGATGAACTCGCTGAGCAAGGCAGTGCTTAGGGTTGCCATCAACAATGTGGTGCGTCAGTTCAAGGACTTTGTGCAGTATTTCCCTGCCTTTGAGATTGTGATGGATGACTTGCGCGACTACCGCTTCTACTCTGCCGACATGGTGCATCCCAGCGACACGGCGATAGAGTACATCTGGCAGACGTTCCAGGCGACCTACTTTGACGACCGTTCCACCCAGGCGATAGCCCGCTGCGAGCGCGTGAGCAAGCGCCTCAAGCACCGCCCTATGAGCAACAACCCCGACGTGGTGGCACGCTTCAACGCCGACACCCAGGCAGTAATCGCCAATCTAAAGAAAGAATACCCTTATATTAAGTGTTAAGTTTTAAGTGTCAAGTGTTAAGTAGTGACAAGGCACGCCTTGTCCGTTAAGTGTCTCAACTCTTCCCTCTTCCATCTCCCCTCTCAACTATAAACTATGAACTCCTAACTATCAACTAATATGAAGTACTCCATTCAAGAAATAGCGCAGGTGCTGGGGATTGAGCCCAGCGAGTTGCGCGACAAGAAAGCCGAGGTGAGCGTGCTGCTCACCGATTCGCGCTCGTTGACCTATCCTGCCGAGACTCTGTTCTTTGCCCTGCCCACCAGCAATGACGACGGTCACCGCTATGTTAAGCATCTCTATAACAAAGGGGTGAGGAATTTTGTCATCGAGTATAGCGGCAACATCGACATCAACGCCATGCGTGAGGCCAACTTCCTCAGAGTGGAGAGTTCGATCGACGCTATGCAGGCGATCGCCACCTACCACCGCAAGCGATTCCGTATCCCTATCATAGGCATCACCGGCAGCCGCGGCAAGACCACTGTCAAGGAGTGGCTCTACCAGCTGATGAGCGAGGATTACCACATCGTGCGCTCGCCGCGCAGCTTCAATTCGCAGATTGGCGTGCCGCTCTCGCTGTGGGACATCGACGACAACACCGACCTCGCCATCATCGAGGCGGGCATATCCACCACTGGCGAGATGGCAAGGCTGCAAGCCATGATACGCCCCACGGTGGGAGTAATCACCAACATTGGCGACGAGCATAACGACGGCTTCGCGTCGATGCAGGAGAAGGTTGAGGAGAAAGCCAAGATTCTCACCAGCTGCGAGAGCATCGTCTATTGCGCCGATGATGAGTTGGTGACAACGACCATCGACCCCATTCTCTATGTGGCGCAAGATATAGCCTGGTCACGCAAAGATGAGGAGAAGACGCTGTTTATCAACAAGGTGGTGAAACGCAACAATCGTGCCAAGGTGGAATGTGTGCACGACGGCGACACCTTTGTCCTCGACGTGCCGTTTACTAGCGACCGCGACATGGAGAACGTCGCCACCTGCGTGGCGGTGCTGCTATACTTCGGCATGAGCCACAGCACCATTGTGGAGCGTGTGAAGTGGCTGGCCCCGGTGGGCACGCGCATCAATGTGATAGAGGGCGTGAACGAGTGTACCATCATCGCCGACGGTTACACCAGCGACTACAACTCCTTAACTCCAGCCCTCGACTTCATGCTGCGCCGCTGCAACTCGCAGCAGCACACCACAGTGATTTTGAGCGATTTGCTGCCCGAGACGTTTAGCGACGATGAACTCTACATCCGTGTGAGCGAGCTGCTTAGGAGCAAGGGTATCACACGGCTCATTGGCATAGGTCCCGACATGTGCCGCTACAGCAAATATTTCAACTCGGGCAAAGACTTGTTCTTCGAGTCAACAACCACTTTCCTTGAGAACATGAGTCAAGGCGACTTCGACAACGAGACTGTGCTCGTGAAAGGCGCATCGCGCTTTGAGTTTTTCCAGATTGTGGAAATGCTCGAGGTGCGCCGTCACCAGACCGTTGAGGAGATTGACCTTAACGCGCTGGCGCACAATTTCAAGTTCTTCAAGTCGAAACTCAACTTCAGCACCAAGACGGTGGCGATGGTCAAGGCTTCGGGTTATGGCACTGGCTCCTACGAGATTGCCAAGACGCTGCAAGACTGCGGAGCCACCTATCTCGCCGTGGCGGTGCAGGACGAGGGCGTGGAGCTGCGCAAGGCGGGTATAACATTGCCAATAATCGTGCTCAATCCATCAACGGTCAATTACAAGGCGATGTTTGACCGCTACCTCGAGCCTGAGGTTTACAGCATCGAGGAGGCTCGCCAGCTCATCAAGGAGGGCCGCAAATATGGCGCGAAGAATTTCCCCGTACACATCAAAATCGACAGCGGCATGCACCGACTGGGCTTCACGCTGGAGCAGATTCCCGAACTCGTTGACCTGCTGCTAAACCAGGATGTGATAATTCCTATGAGCGTATTCTCGCACTTGAGCGTCGCTGACGAACCCGAGCAGGACGAATACACCCATGCGCAGGTGGAATATTTCGAGGAGTGCGCCAGGCAGTTGCAGGCAAACTTCTCGCATCACATCATGAAGCACATTCTCAACACCACAGGAATTGTGCGCTTCCCTGAGTATCAAATGGATATGGCACGCATCGGGGTGGGACTTTATGGCATCAAGACGATGAACGACGGCAGCCAAGATGCAATATTGCCGGTGGCTGAGCTTAGGGCTGTGGTGATTTCCATTAAGAATTGGGAAACAGGAACCACCATCGGCTACGGCCGCCGTGGTGTGCTTGAGCGTGACTCGCGCATCGCGACAGCGTCGATAGGCTATGCCGACGGCATGGACCGCCACTTCGGCAACGGAGCTATCAAGGTGTGGGTGAACGGCACCCTTTGCCCCACGGTGGGCAACATCTGCATGGATGCCTGCATGATTGATGTCACCGACGCGCAATGCGAGGTGGGCGACAAGGTCGAAATCTTCGGCAAGCACAACCCCATCGACCAACTCACCGAAGTGCGCGGCACAATAGGCTACGAAATCCTCACCAGCATCTCACCAAGAGTGAAACGCGTGTATTTCAGAGAGTGAACTAATTGGGGACGGTTCTGTTTTAGTTCATTTTAGCAGAATAAGTCATCGATTGTCAAGCATTGCTGCACATTGTTCAAGTATTCATTTCTTGCTACACCATAGGTCGTTATCAATATAATTCTCACGCTGTTGCGGGTCTTGGTTTGAGCGATGAATGTGTTTTTCTTGCGACGCAATGCTGTGTCATAGTCTTTGTCAATAGTGAAAATGTCATTCCAGAATTTCATCTCGCACAGGTCAATTACCTTGTCGCGGCGGTCTAGTACCAAGTCAATTTGAACATTTTCCTGGTCTTTAGAATTTGAACGCCAGGCATATTCGTTACTCAACACACCCGAAATACCCAGACTCTTTTTTAGTTGCGCTGTATGGTCGAGGCAAACCCTTTCAAACGATAGTCCATTCCACACATTCCTCACCGCGCTATTACTGAGTGATGACCAGTAGTATAGTCCGAGATTGCGCTTGCCGGCAACAAATTTGAAATAAAAGAGAGTGAAATTGTCAATTAACTGGTAAATAGCATTATTGCCTGTTGTTCCAAAGCGGTTATAGCGGCGGATGAAACGGCTTTGCTCAAGTTCGTCGAGCATACGAGTGAGGTTGCCGTTAGGCTCTTCCTCACAGGTGACGGCAATCTCGTTGCGAGTGAGTCCCATAGCCTTTTTAGAAAGGGCGGTGACAATTTTCACATACTTCTCGGGTTTCTTGAAAAGCGAAGCATAAAGTTCTTGAAACTCATTGCGCAGCCTACCGGTGTTGGAGAAGAAAAGGCTATCGATGTTCTCGTCGGTAGTCAGCGACGGGTCAAGCATCGACCAATAATAAGGTATGCCCCCCAATATCATGTAGGTCTCTAGGACTTGGTATCGTGTTAGGCTCAGACCTTGAGCTTTTGCCATCTCTTCGCACTCAAGCAATGTGAATGGCTCCAAGTTGATTTCAACTGTCACACGGTTGTGCAGTCCGCCATGACTGTGAACCACATTGTTTATTATCCATGAAGTGGCACTGCCGCACACTATAAGCAGCACATCACGTCGCGAAGATGCCCAACTGTTCCAGAAAAATTCCAAGGCCTGTTGGAAACGCGAGTGAGGGGTGTCAATCCAGGGCATCTCATCGATGAAAATCACTTTTTTCCCCTCGGGAGAATTATCAATGAGTTTGCCCAACTGAGCAAATGCGTCAAGCCAATTCTTGGGTGGTTTACAATCATTTCCAGCTCTTGTCATCGACACGTTCCAGGCGGCAAGCTGTTCCTGCATAGTGCCGCCAGCAATACCGGCATGTTGGAATAAAAACTTGTAGTCAAAAGTCTCTCTAATCAAGAACGTCTTGCCCACACGACGACGACCGTAAACAACCACAAACTCCGACCTGTCGCTGTCAAAAGCCCTAAGCAACTGCGCCTTCTCCTTATTTCTGCCTATTAATCCTGTCATTTTCTCTTATTTTAAGATTGTTCTTTGAGACTGCAAATATAATAAAAATGCGTCAAACTCAGCTAAAACACCCAAAAAAATCACATTTTAGCTGAGTTGGACGCATTTTCTAAAAAATGAACTAATTGGGGACGGTTCTGTTTTAGTTCATTATTGCGCTGAACTTAGCTAAAATGCCAAAAAAAATCGGGTTTTAGCTGAGTTGAGTGCGAAATTTGAGACAAACTACGAATTTCACGGATTGTCACTAATGCCTATACTCCATTTGTTCTCTCGAAAAGCTTCATCTATCGATGTCGAAAAGCCTCGCAAGCTCGGGGATAAAATATCTTATCCTGTGTGAGCAGGCTTGTTTAGACGTTTGGAAAACGACATTAAAAAAGCCACTTGGAAATATCTCCAAGTGGCAAATTATAGGAATATCCTTTTTTAGTGGAAATTAGTGTGAATTAGTGGTTTGTATTGCCTTAATTACCCAAGATGAGGTTATAGATTACAGTGATGTCGGTACTGGTGACATATCCGTCGCCGTCTGTGTCGCTGGTAGCGATATAGGTGTCGTCGCCGTTGAGCAGGTAGTTATAGAGGGCGGTGATGTCACCCGATGTTATCACTTTGTCGCCGTCAACATCTACCACTCGCAGCTCAAGGACTGCAGGCACGGCTTTGCCGTCGGCAGTAGTAACGGTGATGGTAGCAGTGCCATTCTGTACCCCCACAATCATTATTGCCTTAGTGCTTGCCAAGGCAGGATCTTTACTCTCACTTGGAACTGCTAATTCCTCCATCATTGCCAGCGCCATGCCCTTCTCGGGGAATGACTTCAACCCTACAGCAGGAGCATTGGTGCGGTTCACAACACGTGCCATCGCCACGCTTGGGTCACTTGATGTGACAACTAATTCTACTGGCACGTCAGGCGAGCAAGATGGATATATAGTCAACAACTGCCCAGCACCAATAATCTTCTCATTAATGTCAAGACTTATAACCACATTGCCACTAACAGTCACATGACAGGTTGCTATTTTATCAAGCACTGTTGCAGTGATGTCACAGTCACCTTCACCAACAGCAGTTACTTTGCCATTTGCATCAACTGTGGCAACACTCTCGTTGGTTGATAACCAGGTGGGAGTAAGACCAGTATTGTCTGGAGTGATTGTTGCTATTAAAGTCTCATCATCCCCTAAATTCATATATAGTGATTCATTACTAAGCGAGAGTGATATTTCAGGATATGATACTGTGATATGGCACCAAGCATAAACGGCTAGATTTGATGCAAGAGAGGCAAAAATATCACATTCGCCATCTCCAGTAGAAGTCACTACACCATTCTGATCCACTATGGCAACACTAGGGTCGCTAGTGCTCCATAACACCTCAATGTTCTCAGGAATTACTGTAGCATTTAACGCTCTCGTTTCTCCAACGATAAAATTTGTGCTTGTTATGTCTAAAGTTACCTTACCAGTGAGGTCATTAACTAAGTTGTTGAAATTCTGCCAATATTCAGCCGTGAAATAAGCAACAGCAGATGCTGATGGCACATGTAGCTCTCCGTCATAGCTAACAAAAGTGCCAGATGAGCAAGTGGGCGGAGTCTCTGCATAGCAATATACTAAATCAGGAGTGAATCCAACATTTCCTATAGAAGTTACTCCACTGCCAACAATTATGTTTTTGAATTGGCTAGGCACTAAAGTACTATAATATTGTTGCTGGAATGCGCCGTGTCCTGTAAAAACAATTGTTGTAATATCACAACTATTAAATGCTCCTGTTGCTGCACTACCAATATATGCACTACATGGTAAAGTTACTTTTTTTAAACCTGAATTTAGAAAAGAATATGCCTCTATTAATGTTACTGAGTTTGGTATAACCACACTTCTCAAGTTCTTACAATTCTGAAAAGCTTGCCATCCCACACATCTCACAAAATACTCCTTATTATTATAAACAACAATTGATGGAATTATAATGTCTTGTTCAATAGAATAATATGTAGGGTAATTATAATCATTAGAAGCAACTTCTCGCTGATATGTCACTTCAACTTCATTCTCGCTTATTATATTATAGCATAATCCGTCGACCATAAAGTCGTAGGCGTTAGCAGCGAGAGTCACTACAGCCGCCAATGCAAGAAATATTATCTTTTTCATTTTTTCTTTCATTATTAAAAGTAAGTATTGACTGTTAGATTAAATTTTGCTGGTAGTTTTCCAAACGTGAACGAAGGTGAGCAAATGTCATCGTGCATACTGCAAAGGAAATCTTCAATGAAGATTGCCGGCATGTCAGTGAGAATGGATCTGAAATAAGAAACATCCATTCGGAATGAGCTTACACGACTCACTCCAAGTAGTTTGCGGGCACTTTCACGCAGATAGGAATGATAATACACCTTGTTGGTAGGATAGAGCCGAAATCGCTTCAGGGCACCGATGCGCAAGGAGACGTCGTAGTATGCTACATCTCCAATGCTTTTTATTGTTTTGAGAAGATTTCTAACTGCATCATACAATTCATCAAAGTTAGCATACATGCCGCCAAGGATGTTACCATTGAGAAGAGTGGTTGTTACAGTTTTGGCAAGTGTTTCGCTCATCAGCCACAAGTGTCGTTCGCGATTGAAAACGCAGGCAAATAGTAAGTCATAGTCATTCGCACCACTCATCTCTAAATCACGCACATACTTGATGTCGTAGTAGAAATTGCGTCGAGGCTTTGCGCCTTGGCCAAAACAAGGCATTTGGGCTTTGGTCTTTGCGCTTCTTAGCCCGCCTTCATACTTGTCAACAATGTCTTGTAATGTCATGGGGCAAGAAAGATTTTTGCCACCTCGCAATCCCAAAGATGGCGTTATACAACACGAAAAGCGAGGACTGCTATGCCACGCTTTGCCGATTGAAGGTCCTGAGAAAACCTGATATGCAAAAAGGGGATATAAGTGCAGCCCACGCCTAAACGTGGAAGCCGTCAAGCTCTTCCCTTGCATATCAATATGAAAATTTCTCAGGTTTTCAATCAGCAAGAATAAGCATGTCGCTTCTATTTTCCAAAATGTATTTGAATTGTTTCCACAATCCAACTGCAAATATACAACTATTTTTTGATTCTAACTGCTTTGTGGTGATTATTTGAAATGTTAACGCTATTTTTTTTCATTTCTAAGCAAAGAGTGTCATGCGTCAGGTTTCTGACTACCTTCAACGTATCGTCTGTTCGAAAGTCTAAACCTGCAAAGGTCAGTTGTTTCTGCCACAACAGTTTTTATATTTCTTGCCGCTGCCACAGGGGCATGGGTCGTTGCGACCCACCTTTGGTGGTGCTATGATTGGCATGACGGAGTCGAGGTTGTCAAAATCATAGCCGTAATAGTCATCGTCGCTGACTTGATTTTGCTGTTCACTCCATGCCTTGTCGATAAGACGTTGCATATCGTCATTTTTGTATCCCAAGCGCTGCATGTTTGGTCCTATTGAGATGCGTGGTGCCGATGTCATGCGCGGCATGTCTTTCATCATGTCTATGGGGCAGCGTCCACGCATGTTCCATCGCGGTGCATGGTTGAGGAAGTCGGTCACAGTTTGTATCACTTCATTATAAACGTCTATATTATCAAGAGCCTTTTCGTGCTCAACCTCATCAAGTATTATCTGGATTAGTTCAGCAGGTCCATTACACATGTCTTGTGCCTCTTGCCACAACAAGAACTTGCAGAAATAAGCCATTTCCTCATCTAACCCCAATTTTATTTGCAGCATATCCATTAGTTTGTTGTTCATGGGGTTTGGAATATCAGGCACAGGCATCTCTCCTGCTTGCTTAATGTCATCTATGTCAAACGATTTCAACGTTTTCACCTCCTTGCGGTTTTCGATTTCATCTATTATGACACCAAAGTCATGCACGAAGGGGGAAATGAAAAAGTCATCTCTTCCATTGTATCCTTTATAATAATGCATCTGCAGCGTGATGGACTGTGGGAAGACCTGTTCAAACAGACCGCTACCATCATCTTCTAGCTCAAAACTGTTTTTCAAGATATTTTTCAGCTCACTCTTGGTTAGCATACCATAGATGTTAAGCGCTCCTATGACAAACTGCTCTATCACAAGTCTGAATTTCACTTCAAAAGACTCCATCACCTCTTCAATGCAAGACCTTACAGCTTCCTTGAAGTCTTCTGTTATACCCACAATATCCAGTTTCTCATCATAATCATCAATAGATGCCAAACCTAACATCACCATAACAGGCATCTGGTTTGTGGGGTGCATTTTCATCCCTATTCCCGGTTCTGTGTCTTTAAGGATAAGCAGCAATTGCAGGTCTTCGTCGGGCAACCGGCTCAGTACCTGCCTGGGATTATTCAGAATCTCTGCTGCCAAACATTTCCTTATTTTGTGTTCACTCATCTTGTCCATCTTATGGTCAAGATTGAAGCCCATCAGCCGTGCATTTTCCAGCAAAAAGTTTTTATTTGGGTCGAGATCCCCTATCACGTTATCCAATGTTTCTATCTCTTTCATAATAATATTATATTTTATCGTTGTGAGTTATGGCGTAAATTAATTTGAGACGATTATGGATTTACATTGAGCTGATGCGGAGTTATAGGTGAAGCTGCGTAGCGAGCCACGTTGCAAGATTTTAATGCAGCCGATTCCGATATAAATTCATCTGTTCCCACATATAACATCTCTTTAATCATGCTACAAAAAGTCTAATCCACATCACACTTCTCCATTATTTCTTCTAACGCGCCTGTCTCGGAGTCGATAATGAAGCCTCGCACCACAACATCTTCAGGAACGAGCGGATGAGTCTTGATGATTTCTACTGTGGTGTGCACCGAGTGGGGCGTGTCTTTAAATCCTTCGAGCCAGTGATGAAGGTCGATGCCGCACTTGTGGATGGTGCTTAGCGTCTCTTCGGTCACGCCACGAGCAATCATCTCATGGTGGAAGTGGTCGTAGCTCATGTGGCAGGCTCCACAATTGGAGTGTGCCACCACCATGATCTCCTCCACGCCCAGCTCATAGATGGCGACTATCAAACTACGCATAGCGGAATCAAATGCCGAAATTACCAGGCCACCAGCATTCTTTATTATCTTGGCGTCGCCGTTCTTCAACCCCAAAGCGGCAGGAAGCAGCTCGGTGAGTCTGGTGTCCATGCACGAGAGCACAGCCAATTTCTTGTCGGGGTACTTACTGGTAATATACTTCTCGTAGCATTTCTGTTCTACGAATGTCTTGTTATAGTCAATTATCTGGTCTATCATATTATTTAAGTTTCGAAAGTTGTTAACTTGCTCAAAGTTTAATGTTTTGATAAAATGCTCTCGCTCGAAAGCAACTCAGATTTCAGACCTCAGATTTCAGATGTCAGACTCGCTTCTGATTGTCTCGCTTAATCACATTTTTAGAGGATAATCAGTGTGAAATATTGAAAATTTTTCAAAATTTTCTTCTCTAACCTCTAAACATCAAGTTTATAAAGTTTTATAAACTTGAGTTATTTATATAAGCTCACTCATTGCTTGAGCGATATTCATGCTTGCGCTTGGGGTTCATTGGGAACCAGCCTTTCTCCACACGTCTCTTTTGCGAGAACAGCTCGCCGATGCCCCATAGTGATGAAGCACCAAACACGCCCAAGAAACACGACAGGTAGATGTTCTCTATGAAAAGTGCAGTGACACAACAGATGACACCAATGAGCAGGTAGAGCACCCAGGGACGAGTGCCCCAGTGATATTCTGTCTTGATAACGATGGGATGCCACAGTCCAATGGTGAGAAAGGTCATAATGGCGATGATAATTCCTGTGAAATACATATTTGCATTAAACTTTGGCACAAAGATAGCAAATAGTTTTCAAAGGTGGGTTCTATAAATGAATAAAATGTGAATAATCCACCTAAAAAACAAACAATCCGCAAAAAGATCTGTGACCTTTCGGCGGATTGTCGTTTCATAAAAATTATCGTTTATCGTCGTTCGGAGATTATAAAACTATGAACTAATAAATATGAACCAATCACTTCAACCGCTCATACACCTCGTCGCTGACAGGTTCCAGCCATTCGTTACTTTCCTCGCCACCTGTCTTGACGTGGGTGGTGTAGTGCTGGAACCACGAGTCTTTCTGTGCGCCGTGCCAGTGCTTCACGCCCTCGGGGATGTCGATGACCGTGCCAGGTGTGAGAGCGACGGGGGCTTTTCCCCATTCCTGATACCAGCCGCGACCGCTAACGCAGATGAGAATCTGGTGCATGCCGTGGTGTATGTGCCAGTTGTTGCGGCAGCCGGGTTCGAAGGTGACGTTGGCGATGGGCAACACAGTCTTCTCGCCTTCGTTGAGATTTGCGGGTTGGATGGGTGCCAGATAGCTGTCGTGGATGAAATACTGGGCATAGCCGGTGTTGAGCTCGCCCTTCGGGAAATCGCTGCGCAAAGTGTAACCCTCATGGTCGAGCCAGGCGCAGAGTTCATCAACCAGCTCTTGCGAGTTACCCATATTCACGGCTCCACGCTTGTGGGCTGCCAACTGCGGAGCCACGCCACCCAGTCCGCTCAGCGCCGCCACGGTCACTATCTCGCGGTCGGCTGCCGTGAGCTGGTCGCCAGCGAAGATGTCGCCAAAGAGGTGTGCTTTCAGGTAATAGTCGTCCTGTGGACAGAACGTGTAGTCGAACGCACGGCCCGAGAGTTTCGTCTGCACCTCTGTACCTTGTTTCAGAGCCTTTGCAGCATCATCCCATAGCTCC
>CALDIG010000318.1 GCA_937904375.1 uncultured Prevotellaceae bacterium | reverse complement strand
CTTCGCGCGATTAGAGATTAGTGAAGATTCCCGATCCCCGATCTCCGATCCCCGTTCCCCGATCCTCGATTCCCGATCCCCGATCCTCGATCCCCGAAATTATAATAATAATTTGTTGATTTCAGAAAAATATGTTACTTTTGTGCAATTAAAATCAGCAAAACAAATATTTATCACTTAATATCCTAACGATTATGGCTCAGTATTATTTAGCAGTAAATGGTCAGCAAATGGGACCTCTTGACGTTAATCAGCTTATTTCTAGTGGTATGACACCTAATTCTATGGTGTGGACCGAGGGCATGGCTTCTTGGACAAAGGCTGCCGATGTGCCCGCGTTGGCTCATCTGTTTGCCGCGCCACAGGTTTCACCAACCGCACCGGCTCCCGGCTATGGCGCACCGGCTCCTGGCTATGGCGCACCAGCTCCCGGCTATGGCGCACCGGCTCCTGGCTATGGCGCATACGGTTCACCCTATGGTGCTTATCAGAATCCCGGCATGGGAGGTACAATCGACAAGCAGAAAATAGACTTCTTCATTATGTCAAACAAGGACAACTTCCCTGCCGACAAACTCCCGGTTATACAACAAGCCCTGGCACGTCTTGATGAGGGAACATTCAATAATCTCTCAATGATGCAGTTCAAGAGCCCCATGACAGCGCTGCTGCTCTCCATCTTCTGCGGTAGTCTTGGTGTTGACCGCTTCTATATTGGTGACACTGGCATGGGAATTGGCAAACTACTTACAGCCGGAGGTTGTGGCATCTGGGCCATTATCGACTGGTTCATGATTCAGGGAGCCACCCGAGAGAAGAACTTCGAGCAGATAAGTCGTTATCTCTAACAATATGAGCCGAGAACCCATCCAATAGCCCCTTCTCATTATGACAAAATACTTTATAGCCAATGGTGATCACAACAAAGGTCCATTTGAGCTAAATGAGTTGTTGAATAATGGAGTGACCCCCGAAGCGCAGATTATGGCCGAGGGCCAGGACAGCTGGCAGAAGGCCGCCGAGGTGCCCGAAGTGTCGGCACTATTCACTGCCGCTGAGTCGGTTCAGGCACCCCCGTCGCCCCAGCCCCCAGCTCCAGTGCCCCCTCCATCACCCCAGCAGCCTCAGCTGGCAGCCAGCGGTGCCGTAGTGGTAGAGGCAAAGCCGGTGTATGAAGCCGGTGTCATCACAGAATTTTCTGAATCTGTGAGGGTGTGTTTTGCCAATTATTCTAATTTCAAAGGTCGTGCCCGCCGTAGCGAGTTCTGGTGGTTCGTGCTCTTTGCCGTGGCTCTGACATCGTTGACGATGGGAGTGGGCTTCCTGGCTGTTGCCGTGCCACTGGCGGCTGTCGCTGTGCGCCGCCTTCACGACATCACTCAAAACGTCACTGTCAAGAAGAATTTTGCCCTCAGTAAGGACACGACCCTCAATCTCGGCAAGTTCTTCAGCTATAGCGAGTGGAGCGTGGCATTCCATTTCTTGATATTTGTGGTAGTGCTCGTGCTGTTCTATGTGTTCTATGTGTTCTATGACCACACCTTCACCGAGCAAAGTGTGTTGAAGGCATTATCCTATGTGCTCCTCGTTGCCACGATAGTTATGGTTGCCTTCTACTGCATCGATAGTGACAAGAAGGACAATATACATGGCTATTCGCCCAAGTACTTCCTCGCTACCGACGCTACTGCCGTTGTCGCTGGGCGTCCCAGGATGGGATTTATCACTTCGATAGTCACTTGCTACAAGAAGTATTTCAACTACAGCGACCGTGCCCGCCGCAGCGAGTTGTGGTGGTTTGTGCTCTACTCGGCAATAGTGACCTTCATCGTTTTCAGCATCAGGCCTTACTATATTTACGTTGCCGGAATACCTTTCCACCTGATGTCGATTTATTTCACTGTAAACCAAGTACTGTTCTTTTTTGTTGTTTTCTTGCCTTTGCTGGCTGCCGTGTGCCGGCGGCTGCACGACACTAACCATAGCGGCACATGGATGGCAATTCAAATTGTGTTCCTCTTGTTTGCCGTGGTCATTAATGAGATGTACACCCGCGTTCTGGAAATGAGTTTCTCGTCATGGAGCAACGCGTTCACCTACATCTATAAGGTCAAAGGACGAAACATCTTTATGGAGCTTTATGGATGGGGACTCATGATAACGTCAATAGCGATCTTGGTGGCTATCATAGTGATGTGCTGCCTCGACAGCGACAAAGTGCCCAACGAATATGAGGAGTCGCCAAAATATGGCCCCGGGGAAGAGGAAATTGAGTCAGAATTCTAAATAACTCAAGTTTCTAAAGTTAAAAACTTTATAAACTTGAAGTTTAGAGGTTATAGTTTAAATAAAATGCTCACGCTCTCAAGGCTTTAAGCAAGCTTAGCCTTGTCTCGCTTAATCGCATTTTTAGTGTTTAGAGAAAAAATGTTTTTCAAATTTTTCTATATTTCACACTGATTATCCTCTAAACGCTAACCACTAAACATTAAACTTTGAGCAAGTTAACAACTTGCTCAACTTAAATAAATATTTATTTTTTCATGGCAAATTACTATTTATCAAACGGAGTTGACCGCAAAGGTCCTTTTAGTGAAGACCAACTGATCATCAACGGGATGACTCCCGACTCACTGGTGTGGTGTAACGGAATGGCAGGTTGGACAAGAGCAGGCGACGTGCCCGAACTGGCAGGTTACTTTACAGCGCAGCAACCGCAATATGGCCAGCCGCAGTATCAGCAACCGGCTTATGGCCAGCCGCAGTACCCACAATATCCACAGTACCCTCAATATGCGCAAGGGCAATATGGTCAAAATCCTCCGCCCAAACCCGACAACCATCTGGTGTGGGCAATTTTGACAACATTGTTCTGCTGTCTGCCATTTGGTATAGTGGCTATCGTGAAAGCTTCAAAGGTTGATAGTCTTTATAGCAGTGGTGATTATGATGGAGCTCAGGAGGCGTCAGAAGATGCTAAAAAATGGTCGATATGGAGTGCAGTAGCTTCAGTTATTTTCGGTGTCCTGTATGCGATTTTCGTGTTTGGTGTGATTGGTGCTAACAAAGCATTTTAATCGGCAATGATACCTGCTTCATTGAAGAAACCTGTTGCTGGGATTGTATTGATAGTCATAATTGCTAGTGTAATAATTATTTATTATTACAACAATCCAACACTAGGCGCATGGTTTCCTCGATGTCCAGTTAAGTTGCTAACAGGTTATAGCTGCCCGGGTTGTGGTGTGCAGCGAGCATTCCATGCTCTGCTGCACGGCAATCTGTGGCAAGCTTTGGCTTATAATTATTTTTTTGTTATCAGTGTGCCTTATTTTATCTTGGCATGTGTTGCCATTTTGCTAAAAGGAAAGTTTACACGGTTTAGACGATATGTAGAAGGCAGGACGCTGGCATTAATCTATGTGGTGTGCTACTGCGTGTGGTTTGTAGTGCGCAATGCCTTGGAAATATGAAAGATAAAACCTGGCAAGGAAAGGCTCGTCACAATATTCCCTGCTCAATGCGCACGCAAATTCTCTCGAGCATGGCGTCTTTGCTGTTGCTGCTTGGTGCATACCCTTCCTTCATGTTCACGCCGAAGAAGCGCCCGAAGGTCTGCCAGAATCCCGCCCTGAAGGTTCCCATGAAAGCTTTGATGATGTAGTAGCTTTTTTGGTTTGTCTCACGGTTCACCAGCTTTATCAGGGTCTTACCCTGATTTTTGGTGAGTCCTTTCAGCTCGGGCTTATACTGGTTAAATACCTCCTTTTCAAAACGTTTCAGATAGTCCTCTTTCTCCTTTTGTGTTTGGAACGTCTCTATGTACTCGTAGGTCTCCTGCAGTGTTCGGTTAATGAGCTTGGCGTAGGGGAGTGCCTTTCTCACATCTCTCACCGTCCTCCAGTATATTTCTTCCTCATCTTTGTTCCTGAATTGTTCTTTGGGATAGACGATGATATTGTTCATGATTACCTTGTAGATGGTGTCGCCTTTCTCGTCAACCACATACCCCCACTTGGCGACAGCGCGCTTGAGCACCGACGGCAACTCGATGTTGTCTTGCGCCTGAGCAACAGTGGCTATGGGTGCAAGAAACAGTAATAACAGCAATATTTTAGTTAATTTATTCATTGCTATTGAAGTTTCGCAATTTTTTAACTTGCTCAAAGTTTAATGTTTAGATAAAATGCTCTCACTCGCAAGGCAACTCAGATTTCAGACTTCAGATGTCAGACTTCAGATGTCAGACTTCAGATGTCAGATTTCAGATGTCAGACTCGCTTCTGATAGTATCGCTTAATCGCATTTTTAGAGTATAATCAGTGTGAAATATAGAAAATTTTGAAAAACATTTTTTCTCTAAACACTAACCTCTAACCTCTAAACTTTAGATTGCTACAAGTGTTACCCATCATTTTGGACTGCAAATGTAAAACAAAGATTAATAACAGCAAGAATATTATTGTTTAAAAATTAATAAAAGAGAGTGGAGAGTACAGAGTGGAGAGTACAGAGTGGAGAGTACAGAGTGGAGAGTGGAGAGTACAGAGTGGAGAGTACAGAGTGGAGAGTACAGAGTGGAGAGGTTTTTCCCTCCATTTGATTCTTTTTCTTCCTTTATAATCTTAGCAGGCGCGCGAGTCCCAAGTAGCTGATGTTGATGCCTAGGTGCATGCCGCTCACGGCGGGGTCGCATTTGTCGAATTTGCTGTGCGCCAGCCATGGGGTGATGCGCAGCGACGAGGTCCAGCGCTCGCGGTGAGTGGCTCCCGTTACCGAGGTGTTAGTAACGCCACTGTTGAGGTTGATGTCAAAGTCGATAGATGCTATGAAGCTGAAGTTGTGAAGGTTGCGCTTCTCTACGCTGGTGATGATGCGCACGTCGTGGCCTTCGTCGTCTTTGTCCCAGCTATAGTTGGCAATGTCCCAGCCGTAGCGGTTGTAGAAGCCTCCCACGTTGGGCGTGATGCTCAGGCGACCGTGACTGACAATGGTGTAGCCCAGCTGCACGCTTGCCATGATGTGGGTGGCGTTGCTCGAGTTGTTGCCCTGCAGCGGTCGTCCCTCGCTGTCGGGGGCGATGTTGAAGATGTTGTCGTTGCGATAGGAGGGCTGTCCAAATGCCACGTCGGCCTTGAGCCTTAGTCTCTTATAGCCTCCCGTCAGTCCCACATGAAACATGAAGCTGCCGCCAAAGTTGTCGCGCAGCGAGCCAGTGGGCGAGTCGTAACCCACGCCGGCATATACCCCATAGCATCCCTGCATAGTAGTTACCTGCGGCACTTGCGGCATGCCAGCGGCGCTGAGTTGGCTCTCGATATTCTCTTCCCAGCTCTCCACGGCAGCTTCGAGAGTGCCGTTCTTCGTCTCCTGGGCAATCTGCCGCACCCGCTGGCGATATAGGTCCTGATAGTATTTCAGGCGTTTGTCCACCGTGGCACCATCGATGCCGCTGTTGATTTCCTCCTGCAAGTGGCGACGCAGGAGTTCGAGGAGGTCAAACTGCAACTGGTGGTAGCGCAGACGCTTGGGTGTGCTCTGTGCGGTGCTCGTTGCCGAGGCGTTGCGGTGCATGATGGCGCGGGCTTCGAGACGGATGGTGGAGTTGGTGCCGGTGCCGTTCTCGATGGGTGTGGCGCTGAGTTCCACTTCCAGTTGCGACGCCTCGCTCGAGGTGGGTGGCAGCAGCTTCTGGAAGTCGCTCCACGAGAGCGGGCCGTCGCTCCACAGCCTGATGTCGTTGTTGTCGCTCGCCAAAGCCGGCAGTGCCCACACCACAGCAAATAGCAGTATCAGTCTAATTCTTTGGATTATAGTCATAGCGTCAAAGTGGTTATTACCTATAGAACGAAATTCTCGGCAATAATATTGTTGCTGTTAAGATAATAGTTACGTTAACTGTAGATTATTTTAGATAGCTGTTTTTTTCAATAAAAAATAGGGAGATTGTTGTTTAAAACCATTTTTTTTGTATTTTTGCAAATTAATCGTATGTTTTCAACGTGTTTACTCAAGTCTCTAAAGTTCTAAAACTTTATAAACTTGAAGGTTAGAGGTTAGAGTTTAGCGTTTAGAGAAGAAAATTTTTTCAAAATTTTCAATTTTTCACACTGATTATCCTCTAAACTCTAACCACTAAACATTAAACTTTGAGCAAGTTAACAACTTGCGAAACTTGAACATATTTATAATAGAAAACAACAAGTAAAATATAAACAAAAATTAACATAAAAGCTGAATTTACTATGTTGTCACCAGAACTTAATAGCTTGATAGATGCATCATTAACTGATGGCATACTCACCGAGCAAGAGCGCGCGGTGATTAAGAAGCGCGCACTGCTCGACGGCTTCGACCCCGATGAGGTGGACATCTACATCAACTCTCGGCTTCAGCAGATGCAGATTGACGCTCAAGGGGCTGTTGCCAAGGTGAGGAAATGTCCAGCCTGCGGTGCTATCATCTCCTATATGCAGACGCGCTGCCCGCAGTGTGGCACCGAAATCACCAATGTGGGGGCTACGAAGTCGGTGCAGAAGCTCTCAGACATGATTAACGAGATTACTGCCACCGAGTATATCAAAGAAAAGCGGCAAGTGAGAATCAAGAACGCTATTCAGAGCTTCCCGGTTCCCACTACTAAGGAAGACATCATGGAGTTCTTGTTCATGGCAGCCCCTAACGCCAAGAAGAAAACAACCTTCTTGAGCACTCTGGGACCGGCATTGACAATGGGTTTGATAGTGTTTGTAATATTCTTCCTGTTAGGGCTTATTACCGTTACTAATGGCGAGTCGATAGCTGAAGCGGCAGGAGGGGGCGTGTTGCTCGGAATATTCTTTGGAGCACCGGCGGCATTAATAGGGCACTTTGCTTTGAAAAGCAAAGTTGAACCCGTCCGCGACCAGAACAAGA
>CALDIG010000317.1 GCA_937904375.1 uncultured Prevotellaceae bacterium | reverse complement strand
AATCTCAGGCTCAACCGCGACTACTACAATGCCGGCATATCAAAAATGAGCGACCTGCTTGAGGCTCAACTGCTATATCAGCAAGCACTCGACAGTCGAACCGATGCCTTTGTCGCTTATCAAATCAACGCACTAAAATACAGGCAGGCCACTGCACAATAAATGATTAGCCATGCTTAAGAATTTGACCGTCATGTGCCTCCTTGTTTTGCTTGCACAAGCCGAACAAGATGTGAATTTCAGTTGCGTAAAACGTGATTCAATTCAGATAGAGCGTGACACGGTTTTTCATCCCGATACCTCAGCTATCCCAGAATACTACCCATGCGACAATGAAGCTATCACAGTGGATTCTTGCCTGATGAATCAACTGGATAAATCCACCTTGAACATTTATGACTTTCCTTATTCAAAATCTTTGTCTTGCCCAAACAAACGACGGCTGACACAGAACACGATAGCCCTCTTCGGTGGTGGATTGACCGCACTTGGAGTGCTCGAACTGTTGCCCGAAAATGCCACCGCCTGGAACAAAACCAAACTGCGTGAGACACCATTCTTCGAACGCTGGTGGATGCACGTCAAGAAAGGGGCAGTATGGGATCACGACAACTGGGTGTTTAACTTTGTTCTACACCCATACGGCGGGGCAGCCTATTACATGAGTGCACGTTCACAGGGTTTCAACAGTTGGCAATCAGCATTATACTCCTTCGGCATTTCCACCCTGTTCTGGGAATACGGCATCGAGGCCTTCATGGAATACCCTTCGATTCAAGACTTGATAATCACACCCATTATTGGTTCGCTAATAGGTGAGCAATTCTATAAAATCAAGCGAAGCATTGTTGCTAACGGATATCATTTCCTGGGAAGTCAATTCTTGGGACATCTTGTGGCATTTTTCGTCGATCCTGTTAACGAATTTATGGATACCGTCTTCAGGAACACGAGAAAGGGTAACGGCAAGTTCACTCCCGTAAATATGTCATCAATGTTGACACCGAGTGCCTTCAGCCTAAGTGTCACTTTTTAGGGTACTTGTCGCTCGGCGGTCTCGGCTCGCGCTGAGACCTCCTCGCTGTGTCCCGATTTCACCTCTTGACTTCAACACCGCGAACTTCATTCGCTATCAGGACGCAAGGCTCCGAATACGCGGCTGACGATGTGGCTGCAAGGACACCACTCCCTGCGCTCGCGGTGTCCTCTCCGCTACATCTACGCCGCTTCACCGCTGGCAACCTACGCTGCGCTGCGGATTGCCGGCGGTCATTTTGAAGTAATGACAAGCCCAATAGCCACACACTGACAGATTTCAGTCCATGATTTTTTGCGAAATGGAATGTCGATATTCTTGCGGAGAAGCTCCTAAATGTTTTTTTGCAAATTTCCCGAAAAATGAGACATTCTCAAAGCCAAGATGATGTGCTATCTCTTTAGCCGACAAGTCGGTGTTTCTAAGATAGTAGACCATGTCTTCGGTAACATATTCCGATATCCACGCCATTGCCGACTTGCCACTCATCTTGCGGCAAATGGTCGTCAAGTATTTAGGCGTGATGCACAGTTCTTCGGCATATTCCGACACCGGGGCTTTCTTCTGTTGCCGTTGTGATAGATTGTTGAGAAAGCGGTGAAATAGTGTGTGCATTCTCGACCCTCCTTCAAAGTGTGTATTATGCGGCTCGGTGGAAGAAAACAAATCGCAAATAAGCAAGAAACCGGCGCGTAACAAGCTGACCAATATTTCGTGCTTTAGTATTGTATCGGCTCTGCTGAAAGTGGGGAGCAATGTGTCAAAGAGAGAAAGATGCTCATCGCTTAGATTTAAGACATAAAAGTGGTTGGGATACATGGCTTTGTTCCAAATAGTGAATTGGGATTGAAGGATGTTTTTCAAGACTCTGTCACTCAACGCAACCAGTCGGCATTGAATATCGGGACTTGCCATGATATTTGTGAGCAAAACATGGCTATGAGAGAATAGCGCTTGCCCTGAATTTATCGTCACCGAATTCTCTCCGATTTCAAACTGCAATTTCCCCTTCAAACAAACCAGCCCCACGTTAAATGCAATCTTACATGCTGCGAAATCGGGAATATCACGCAAATTGTCAATCAATACCAGTTCGTCGTCTTGATAGTCGACATTCGACCTTGAATTATCAACATCAATCAAGCTGACATTGACAATACGCCCATTTCGGTTGCCCATGACATCTACATGTTTCATCATTAATGTGCCAATTTCGATTATTTGAGAGTACAAAGTTCGCTATAATTTCGCGAAAGTAGTATATCTTTTGCTCTTTTTATATTCCGTATTTCGCCAAAGTTGAATATGGAACAGCAAAAGAGCCATTTGTTATGTTCCTGACTTAACTATAATGAGGAAATTTGCGCCTTTAATAAACGTTTTTAACAGATGAAACAGATATCAGCAGTATTAATGGCGTTATCGCTCTTCATAACTACCGTCATGTGTGGATGCACATCGAACAGCAAAAGCGAGAATGAAACGATTGTTAAAGTGAAAACAATGGAAGTGGGAGCATCTTTTTGCTCCGGCACACAAACCTACAGTGGCGTTATCGAAGAATGGGATGGTACAACATTAAGTTTCGCCGCCGGTGGCACGATTACGCACATCTATGTAAACGAGGGACAAAGCGTGGGACGCGGGCAACTCATCGCCACTGTTGACTCCCGTAACACGGCAAGCGGAGCCAATGCCTCCCATGCCGCCACCGAGCAGGCCGACGACATGGTGCAGCAAGCCCAGGCGGCACTCAACCAAGCGCAAGATGCCTACAACAGGATGAAAATACTTCACGACAACGGCAGTCTACCCGAAATCAAATGGATTGAAGTGGAAACCAAATTGCAACAGGCAAAACTCATGGTCAGTCAGGCAAAGAGCAATGCAAGTGCCGCACGCTCAACCGAGAATATAGCACGAAAAAGCGTTGCCGACACGCGCCTTTATGCACCAACGTCGGGGTATATTTCGACCAAAATGTGTGATGTGGGACAGAATGTCATGCCTGGTGCCCCGGTAGTCAAACTCGTGCAGATTAACCGAGTGAAGGTGAGCGTGAGTATTCCCGAGAATGAAATCTCACATATTCATAACGGCCAAACAATAGCTGTTTCTGTTGCCGCCTTGGGGCACAAGCACTTCACCGCGAAGGTCATCGAGAAAGGGGTTGTCGCCGACCCGTTGTCGCGAACCTATATGGTGAAAGCGCTAATCGAAAACCCCAATCACGAGTTGTTGCCGGGCATGATTGCAGAGGTGGCAATGGCTTCGAGCAGTAGCAGCGAAAATATCGGTGCTGCGACCCTGCCTGCAACGATTATACAGATTGATGCCGACAACAAACCGTTTGTCTGGACAGTAGTCGATGGACGGGCAGAGAAGACCTATATCGAATTAGGACAAAACATTGGCGACGAAGTGCAAATCACCAGTGGACTACAGATGGGAGACAGGGTTATTTGTGAAGGTCAGCAAAAAGTGTCAACCGACATGAAAGTCACGGAGTGAAAGCCATGGAAGAGAAACGTAAAATAAACCTCGTGGAGTGGGCCATGCGCTATCGCAAGATAGTCATCATGATAACCTGTGTGCTGATAGCATTCGGCATCTATGGTCTGTATGGAATAAGGAAAAATGAGTTCCCCGACATCACCATCCGCCAGGGTGTTGTCGTTGCCGTTTATCCCGGTGCTTCGGCACTCGAAGTGGAGCAGCAAGTAACGAAACCACTTGAGGAGTACATCTTCACCTACAAGGACGTAAATAAGGTGAAAACCAAATCTTATAGCCGTAACTCAGTGGCCATCATTCAGATTGAGCTCAATGATGACATACAAGATAAAGAAGGATTTTGGGCAAAATTCAAGCATGGCATGGAATCGTTCAAGGGTTCGCTGCCACAAGGTGTGCTGGCCGTGCAGGTCAACGACGACTTCGGTGACTCATCGGCGATGCTCATCACGATGGAGTCGGAAGACAAGACCTATCGTGAGCTCAACACCTACATGGACATGTTGAAAGACCGTCTTCGCACCGTGGAAAGTGTGGGGCGCATCACCGTCGTCGGTCAGCAGCACGAACAGATAGCCGTTTACCTTGACCATGACAGGTTGTCGCAATATGGCATATCCGATAAGACTATCGCCCTCACGCTGAAATCAAAAGACTTCTTCACGATGGCAGGCACGCTGAAGAATGGAGACTACAATTCGCCCATATATGTGGGGCATCCGCTGAATATGGTGAGCGATGTGGAGCAGACCGTAGTCTATAGCGACCCTCGCGGCACTGTCGTGCGACTCAAGGACGTGGCGACGGTGAAACGTGAGTACCCCTCGCCGTCTTCATTCGTCACCAATAATGGTGTGAAATGCCTCGTGCTCAGCATTGAGATGAAGTCTGGAAGAAGCATTACCGACATGGGAGCCGAGGTGTATCAAGTGCTCGACCGGTTTGAGCCCACTTTGCCCCCAAGTGTGAAATTGTTCCGCATCACCGACCAGCCTAAAGTGGTCGGCGACTCGGTGAAGGATTTCCTCAAGGAACTGCTCATTGCCGTGATTGCCGTCATCGTTGTGGTGCTGTTGCTGATGCCCATGAAGGTGGCGCTGGTCGCCGCATCCACCATTCCCATCACTATCTTTATTTCTTTAGGACTCTTCTTCTCGTTTGACATTGAGTTGAACACCGTTACCCTTGCCGCCCTCATTGTGTCGCTTGGAATGGTGGTGGATAATTCCATCGTCATCATCGACTCCTACATGGAAAAACTGGGCGAAGGCAAAGACAGATGGAAGGCTTCGATTGAGAGTGCAACCCACTTCTTCAAGAGCATCTTCACGGCAACGATGGCCATATCCATCACGTTCTTCCCCTTCTTGCTGACCACCAAAGGGTCGATGAACGACACGGTGCACTACTTCCCGTGGGCAATTCTGATTATACTGCTCGTCTCACTTGCAGTGGCAGAATTGGTAATTCCGTTCTTGCAATTTTGGCTCATCAAAAAGCCTATGGGTACATCGGCAAAAAAGAAGTTTGATTTTCTTGATATGATGCAGCGCACCTACGACTGGATTATCGACCTGTGCTTCGGCCATAAAATCATTGTGTGTACCTTGGCTATTGTATCTATTATCCTGTCGGCGATTATGCTTGTCACCTTGCCACAGCGGCTCATGCCACGCGCCGAGCGCAACCAGTTTGCAGTAGAAATATACATGCCCACCGGAACGTCCCTTGACAAGACCGCCGCGCTAGCCGATACATTGGAAAACATCCTGCGCAAGGATAAGCGCATTGTCTCTATCGCCTCATTCAAGGGAACAGCCTCGCCACGTTTCCACACTGTGTATGCACCCCAGTTCGGAGGCTCTAACTACGCACAGTTTATCGTCAACACCTTGTCGCCCGATGCAACCGAAGAAATCCTCGCCGAATATAAGCCAAAATATGAGGAGGCATTTCCCGAAGCCTACATCCGCTTCAAGCAACTTGACTACGGCGCAGAATCCAGCCCTATCGAAGTGCGTTTGACAGGCGAGGATTGGGCTATGTTGAAAGCGGCCACCGACTCGCTCACGCTCAAGTTGCGCAACCACTCGAAGTTGAAACTGGTGCGCAACGATGTTTTGGAGCCATTGCTTGCAACGGAGATAAAACTCGACCCGATTAAATCAGGTCTTATGGGCATCTCGAATGCCGAAGCCGAAATATCAATGCTCATGCGAAATAACTCTGATGGACTGCCGATAGGTACTATCTGGCAGGGAGATTACCCGGTTAATGTTTGCCTGAAAGGTTCGCTTGCCCGGATGAGCACAAGGCAGAAGTTGGGCGATGAACTGATTGCCGCCGAAGGAGGGCTGCGACAAGTGCCCCTCAGGCAGGTTGCCACCATCACGCCACAATGGCAGGACGGACAGATTGCCCACCGCAACGGGTTGCGCACAACCACCATTATGAGTGAGGTGCGCGAAGGGCTGAATGTAACATCAGTAACGATGGAGTTGCAGAAGGAACTGGCTGAAGTGAAGTTGCCCGAGGGCATCACATTGTCGTGGGGCGGCGAGATAGCCGAGAATGACAGTAATCTGCCTACACTGCTTGCTGCACTGGTCATCGCAGTGGTAATTATTTTCTTCCTGCTCGTTTATCACTTCAAGCGCATCTCCACTGCCACATTGTTGCTGTTCAGCTTGACGCTCTGTTTCTTCGGAACGGCAGTGGGCATTATGTTCCATGGCGAGGTGACATTCACCTGCTTTCTGGGATTTATCTCGCTCATGGGCATCTTAGTGCGTAACGCCATCATCATGTATGACTATGCCGAGGAATTGATAAAGACTGAGCATTTAACGCCTCGCGAAGCCATCTACTTGAGTGCGAAGCGACGCATGCGCCCCATCTTCCTCACCTCGGCCGCCGCTTCAATGGGAGTCATTCCCATGATTTTAAGCGGCTCTACCCTTTGGGCTCCTATGGGCAACGTCATCTTCTATGGCACGCTCATCACCATGCTTTTTATCCTCACTGTGTTGCCTATCGGTTATAGCATGGTGAGAAGGGAAAAAGAAAACACCGAATCTTACAACGAAATTCAAGAAAACGATGATATTTAAAAGAATAATCACAATTACCATTTTGGGATGGGCTGCATTGAACTGCACCGCCCAAAGCGTCTACTCACTCGAACAGCTCAAGGCATCGGCAAGGCAAAACAACCATGCTCTTGGGCAGGCACGGCGCAACATCGAAGCCGCCGGGCAACAACGCGCCGAGGCATTCACCAAATATTTTCCCTCGGTCAGTGCCACAGGATTGACATTCAACGCCAACAAGGGTATGGCTTCGATGACCGTGAATCCGACAGAGATTCTGCCTTCATCGCTATTACCCTCATTAGAGGCAACATTACCCGCCGAATTGC
Source organism: uncultured Prevotellaceae bacterium (assembly GCA_937904375.1). Taxonomy (GTDB): domain Bacteria; phylum Bacteroidota; class Bacteroidia; order Bacteroidales; family Muribaculaceae; genus Sodaliphilus. The sequence continues at coordinate 921 of CALDIG010000317.1, read as the reverse complement.
TGGCTACAATCGGCAACCCCATTAATATCTCCATGATGAAAAACGGCACCATCGCGGGAGTGACTCTTATGCAACCTATATTTGCCGGCGGACAAATCGTTAATGGAAACAGATTGGCCAAAGTGGGCGAAGACGTGAGCAAATTGCAGTTGGCACTCACCGTGAATGAAGTTGACTTAAAAACAGAACAATACTATTGGCAACTAATCTCTCTGCAGCAAAAGACCTTGACATTGCAGGCCGTCGACACTTTGCTCTCCGACATTTACAAGGATGTGGATGCGGCGGTGAGTGCCGGTGTGGCGATGCGAAACGACTTGTTGCAAGTGCAGTTGCGACAGAATGAGTTGGCGAGTCAACGGCTGAAATTGAATAATGGTTGTGCCATTGCCAAACTGTTGCTTAGTCAGCACTGCGGATTAAACGACACAACCTTCAGAGTGGTATCACCCGATTCAATCTATGCCGAGCCTGTGGCTTATGTGGACACCGATGCGGCATTGACTTCACTCGCCGAGTACCAATTACTCAACAAGCAGATTGAAGCCGCCGAACTCAACAAAAAAATGGCCATAGGACAAAATCTGCCCACGGTGGCCGTGGGAGCAGGATACAATTATCACAATCTGCTCGACAATGACCGACACTTCGCAATGGTGTTTGCCACCATTTCTATACCCATCAGCAACTGGTGGGGAGGCTCCCATGCCATCAGGCGCAGCGAATTACAGCGACAAAACGCTATTGACCAGATGACAGAAAAAACAGAGTTGCTCAACATTCGCATGAGGCAATCATGGAATGAAGTGGAAGAAACCAGACTACAACTCGACATTTGCGAACGAAGCATTGAGCAAGCCAAGGAGAATCTCAGGCTCAACCGCGACTACTACAATGCCGGCATATCAAAAATGAGCGACC
>CALDIG010000316.1 GCA_937904375.1 uncultured Prevotellaceae bacterium | reverse complement strand
GAGCCGTTTCGTGGAGCGGTGGCTCAAGAGTAATCTGCCGTGCGAGCCGTCGTTCTTTGAGCTGACTACTGCCTTGGCTTTTGAGTATTTCAGACAACAAAAGGTGGACTATGCGGTGATAGAGGTGGGTCTTGGCGGCAGGCTCGACAGCAGCAACATCATCACTCCCATTTTGAGCGTTATAACCAATATCTCGATTGACCACACACAATTTTTGGGCAACACACTTGCTGAAATCGCCGGCGAGAAGGCGGGCATCATCAAGCCTGACGTGCCGGTGGTGATTGGCGAGGCCGACAAGCCCGAAGTGCGTGAGGTATTTGAGCGTACAGCACGAGAGTGCCTCTCCCCTATTGTTGTGGCTCAAGATTCACCACTGGTGACCAATGCTTCACATAATGCTGACGGCACTTTGCTACTCACGTCAGGCTACTATGGCAATCTCACATGTCAACTCTCGGGCGACTACCAGACCAAGAATGCTAACACCGTGCTTCATGCCATCGCTATGCTGAAAAAGATTGGTGTAAAAATTAAAGAAACGGCTGTAAAACAAGCTTTTGCACATGTGTGCCAATACACCAGATTCATGGCACGATGGATGGTTGTGGGCAAGGAACCCACAGTGATTTTCGATGCTGGACACAATGCGGGAGCGTGGGAAACACTTTCTAAGCAACTTCGGGAATTGCAGTGCGAGAAGTTGCATATAGTGCTGGGGTTCTCGGCAGATAAAGACATCGATACCGTGCTCGGCATGATGCCGAAAGATGCCATATACTACTTCACACAAGCGCAATCATCACGCTCCATGAAGGCGCAAAACCTCCAAGCACTCGCTGCAAAACATGGTCTAAAAGGAAAAAACTACACTAAAGTGACTGATGCCTATAAAGCGGCCCTGAAAGCCGCCAAGCCCAGCGACGCGGTCTTTGTGGGTGGCAGTTTCTATGTTCTAGGAGACCTTCTCAAGCACATCAAATCTAAGAAATGAGGCTTAAATCAACAAACTCACTCCAGCACTTGCCAGGATGAGATGTTCTTGATTGAGTCATCGAGGGCGATGGCTATTTTCATCACTTTGCGAGGGTCGTTGAGGTAGCTGTCGGCATAGTGGCGACTTTCAAGCTGCAATGCCGCTGCTTCTAATGTTGTGCGTTTAAACTCCATGATATACACATAATCATCGGCCTCCAGTGCAAGGTCGATGCGGCCGGCGCTTGTTGGCTGCTCAATGTGAACGTCAAGTCCGCTCATGCGTAAAGCGATGGCAACAATGTTGCGATAGTTCAATTCTATTATTCGCTCGTCGTTGCTCTCTACAGGAGCCTCGGCAAGGATGCCTTTGAGAGTGGTGAGCAGAGTGTCGACATTTCCTGCTTGTGCCGCACGGAAAATCTTTGCCCTCAAAGAGCCAGCTTGAGGACGGTCAAGATGAGAGTAATATGGCAACAGATTGGCGCTGAAAGCCTGCATCACTTCTCCGTTAGGTATTCCTAATGTATAAGTTCGCGCTTTGGCGTCATAACCTTTAATCGTGAGATAGCCCGATTGATATAGTACAGCAAGCAGATTATCGTTATCATCATTGCTCATCATTGTTGAAGAATCAGCATCAATATGGCTATCGAGTTGAGTCAAATCAATCCTTTTCTCTCGTATAAGTTTGATGAGGAAAGTGGGGGTTCCTGTTGCATACCAATAGGAATCAAATTCCCGGCGGTTTAATGCCATAAATATGCTCCATGGGTTATACATCGCCTTGCCGTGAGCACTAAAACAAAAACCGTCATACATGTGTTTCAGTTCGGTATATGCCTCGTCTTTTGTCATTTGGCAGTAATCTGCCAGCTCGGCGACACCTTCGTCGCAATAATGGTGCAACTCCTCTTCGCTTATGCCGCAAATGGCGCTAAAACGAGCATCTAGGCTGATGTCAGTGAGGTTATTTATGTCGCTGAAAATGCTCACATGAGAGAAACGGCTCACACCAGTGAAGAACGCGAATTTGATGTAGGGATCCATGGTCTTGACATTGCCATAAAATGACTTTAGAGTGTTGCGCATTTTTTCCTGAAGATCCCACTTGTCTCGCTCTATATTGGCTATCAGTGGTTTGTCATACTCATCAACAAGAATCACCACCTGCTTGCCGGTTTTGTTGAAGATATTCCTGATGAGATTTCCAAAGCGGTCACCAACGGTATCTCCCTGCTTGGGGATATTAAATGTCTCCTCATAATTCAGCATTATGCCGTCAAGCTTATTAATCAGGTTGCTAACGTCCACAGTATAATCACCGGCATTCAGGTCAATGCGAAGCACAGGATAAGATTCCCATTCGGTCTCGAGCTTTTCTATTGCAAGTCCTTTGAAGAGTTCTTTCTGACCACTGAAATAAGCATCAATGGTTGACAATAGAAGCGATTTTCCAAAACGACGAGGACGGCTCAGGAAGAAATAAGTGCCGGAATGGGCTAAATTATAGACCATTTCGGTTTTATCTACATATATGAAACCTTCTTTAACAAGTCGCTTAAACGTCTGTATTCCCAATGGATATTTCAGTGCCATAATAATAGTGCTTTTTATTATATCGCAAAAGTAATGAAAAAAAACCAAATCACCAAATTTTCACGACAATTCAAGAAAAAATGATGAAATGCTATTTAAAAAACTCAAGTTACTAAAGTTTTAGAACTTTATAAACTTGAATAAAAAAAGCAGTGGAGCTGTAAGCCGGGTTATGTGGTCGTTACCCGAGGGTAACGCCGCTTGTCATTTATCTGTCTGACGTGTTGCCACGCCAATATAGCAGTCCACCCCTCGACAATGGACGAGCAGCCCTTAGATGCCGATATACTTGACCTTGCAACTCGCAGGTGGTGCGGCGCGCCATGTCGCCGTGGCGCCCGGTGGGCTCTTACCCCGCCTTTTCACCCTTACCGTCACATGACGGCGGTTATTCTCTGTCACCTTAACCCTGAGGTCGCCCCCAGCTTCCCGTTAAGAAATGCGATGCTCTGTGTTGCCCGGACTTTCCTCCCGCGCTCGATAGTGGCGCGAGCGACAAGCCACCCCACTGCTTATGTTTTTTTACGGCTGCAAAGGTATAGCTTTTTTATTAAACAATTACAAACAATTGAATATTTTTCTCGTGGGAGACCTCGCCCTGGCGTCAAAAGGCTCTAAGAAGCGAAAAATATTCAATTGTTTGTAATT
>CALDIG010000315.1 GCA_937904375.1 uncultured Prevotellaceae bacterium | reverse complement strand
CTACTATTTTTGATAAATAATAAATAATTATCGTTTACTTTTTAAAGTGGACTCAGTAAATAAAACTTCAACGATATGAAAAAAACACTAATCACAATCATGCTTGCAGCATTTGCCATCATGGGATGCGCCGCACAAGACAACGTCAATAAAGCCTTCAACAATTTCACGCAAGAAATTGGGAAAGGAAAGAACATCTACACTATGTGTAAATCTATTGACTACCGCGACCCTGAGAGCGGAGAAACCACAGGGGTGTGCCTCGTCAATGAGTTCAGAATTACCAGCCGCGACAAGCACCTGATAACCGACTTGACACAAGCCATGACGAAAGACAGCGGAAAAGCCTATCACAGCGCATCGGGGAAGGCTGGCAGCGAGGGTGTCACTTACGCTATCGCCTATGGCACGGGCAAGAACGACTTTGAGCTCGTGGGTGTCGATAACGACATGAATTTCATGATAGTATGCTTTAAGGACAAACGGCAGGATGACTTCCGCACTAGCTATGCCATTGAGTGGAAACAGGACAACGACGGTTGTTACATAGGCAAGATTTATAAAATCTTTGGAAAAAAGCCCGATGATTATCAGTCGAGCAAGACGAGAAGAATTAAAAGCGACAATAGAAATTTCACTCTAAACATCGATAGCATTATAAACGTGAAGAGCAACACGCTTGAGCAGTTCTCACAGCTGGAAATGCTCGGGGATAATACAGGCAATTTTTATAATCTCAAGGTTCTCTCGCGAGGGTACGACGACAACGGAACCAATGATAACACCACGTGGCTGACCACATTTGCCATGTACTGCGACAAGTTCAAGGAAAAGGTGAAGCAGAAACCAAGCAAAGGTGCTGTATATGCCACCGAACTGCTACAAATGTGCAAACGTGCCGACGGGGTTATCACCGATAGTGAGAAGAAATTGTGCATCAAAAGCCTGAAAGAGTGCCAAAAGTGCAGCAACGACACCTTTGTCACTGGGCTGCTTGATGAGGCCATCAATTGGCTGAACGGAAAGAACCGAAATTCATAGCCTTTCGGCAAAAAGGATAAGTTCTTTTTTGACGATTTGGGGGCGATTTGGGGGAATTTGGTTGACTTGGGTTAAGTTTTTTCAAGTTTGCGGCTTTTTTGTGCAACAAATGTTGTGCTAGTTGCGTCTAAAAGATTGATAAAGCGCAAGTGTGGCAACAATCATTGCACTATCCCCTTATCTTTCATCAACATTTTGAGTGATATTGATTTAGGGTAATGCTGGTTAGTTTTTTTATCCATACTTTTGCACAGATATATATTTTCACTGATGACATATCTAGATTACACTGACAGGGATTTTTATCTCGCGATAAAGCAACTGCTGCTCGGCACAGGCAGGAAGGTGGAACTCGGCCGAGACAACTATTTGTGCCAAGCAGGTGACATAACGACAACATTAGGGATTCTCGTCAGCGGCACGCTGAAATATTCAATCACAGCCACCAATGGCCGCGAGCGCATCATTTCGTTTGCCTTCACTGGCGACTTGGTGGGCAACTATAGCTGCATGCGTAACCATGCGCCTAGTATGCTCGACATTGTGGCGACAGAGAGTTCAATAATCTATCAGCTTCCTGTGGAGCAGATTGATGCAGCAATAGGTCTTGAACATCGCATGAAGCTCAGCGAGGCATTGTGCTATCAATTACTGAAAAGCACTGTTAATGACTACTGCCAGTCGCCCGAGGAGCGGTATCTGGCACTTAACGAGCGTTTCCCCGACATCCACAACCGCATGACCAACCGCACCATAGCATCCTACTTAGGCATCACTCCCGAGTCTCTCTCACGTCTGCGCAAGCGGTTGCTAACAAGACAACCATGAAAGACACCACAAAACTGCATCAAAAACACCTGACGATATAACTCGCGACGAGCGTCTCGGCACAGTGGCAGTTAATGATTAAACTTCAATTTTATTTAAAAAGATAGCGCCCTGGAAGGACGCTATCTTTTTTAGGTGGGTTATATAAATTATTCGGGCTTAACGCAAAACTTTTGTTGCGTGAGTTGAACCGTCTTGCATGCGCATCTGCTTGATGAGCAACCCATTGGCATTAGCGTCAACCTTGCGACCCTGCAGGTCGTAGTAGGTTGTTTCCACAACATTGTTGGTGCCAATACTGTTGATGGCAGTGGGGTTGAGCTGGTACCAGAATATTTCGCTCTCGCGAGTTTCACGAGAATCACCCACAGTATAGATGCTCTTCACGCCAATGGCAGTCCACGCATCAATGTCGTCGCCATAGAGATATACCTGCTTGCCGGCAACGTCGATATCATAATAATCGGTGAAGTTGTAAGGCACTACGGTCATGTTTTCTTCAAGGAAGGCATAGGCGTCGGTAGTGAATTCATACACACTCTGATCGCCATTCCTGTCAATGAGAATTTGGTAGCTGAGCAGTGCGGCAAAGATTTCGTTACCATCGACATCGGTAGCCGGGATTGTCATCAGCACATAGTGACCGTAATTGTCTTCGGTGAAGTTGGTGATGGTGGGAGTTGCAGGAGTAGCAATCTCGGGCTGCACCTTGGTGAGCGTCACGTTGATGAACTCGTCGAGCACCTCACCCTCAACAGAGGTCGTGTAACCGTTGGCGGCAGTGAGCACGCTGGCATCGTCATTCATGGTGAACTCTGCGCCATCGAAGTTTAGTTCGTATTCATCGCCCCAGAACTCAAAAATGCCCATATAGGCCTGGGCGAAGGTTGCCACGCCATCGGCAATGGTGCCTCTCACCCACCCTTCGGTCAGGTATTCACTAAGTCCCTTGATGTAAACGTCATTGTTATCGATAATGACAAACACTTCAAAAGTCTTGTCTTTGTTAGTGTAAGTGTCATGTCCCTCAAAAGTGTAAAGCATTTGCTCGGCGCCATCGGGAGGAGTAACAATATCGCCTTCGGCTTTCACGGTGACGTTGGCGGCCTTGAGATTAGCCACTTTGTCGTTGTTTACAACACCAGCTTGTGCAATCATTGTCACCAAACCAGCAATCAGAATAAGAGTAATTTTCTTCATACGCTTTAGAATTTAAACAGATGATTAATTGTTTTTGCATGCAAAAATAATATTAATTGCTCAAATATCCAAGGCTCTTCTATAAGTTTGAGAAAAAAGATTGCGCCCGGCACAACAATAGTGCTCGGGCGCAATCAGCATTAATTATGAAACAAAAATTATTTACGTTTACCTTTTTTGCCGCCTTTTTTGGTAGCGGCTTTCTTTGTAGCGGCCTTCTTAGAGGGTTGTGCCTTAGCAGGCTCTTGAGCTGCGCCTTCGGGGTTCATAGTCACCTCGATGCAGTTGTTGCTCTTTAAGAGCGTGTCTTTGACAAACTTGCTGATGTCGGCACCAGTAACCTTGTTTACAGTCTCCTTGTAACCATTCTGGAGGTCGATGTTGAACGCTTTATACATGTTCAGCACGTTAATCCAGTGACCGTTGCTCTTAGCGTTGGTGTCATAGTCCTTGAGCATCTTCTCCTTGATTTTCTGGAGAACGTCGGCCTCGATTTGACCATTAGCGACATCGCTGAGCGACTCACGCATAATATTGATGACGAGGTCCTTCTTCTCGGGCTTCATGTTCACATAGGTCATCGCCTGTGTGAAAGGTTTGTCACCCTTCATGGTCATACCAGCGTTTGCATTGGGCGAGTAGGCTGCGCCCTCATCCTCACGAATCTTCTTGAGGAGTGAGGTCTCGAGCACTTGACCCAGAATGTCGGCCTTGATATCGTTCTCCATAGTGTAAGGAGCGTCATTGCTGTGCCACAACACCAAGGAGGTAGTTTGAGGTGTCTCCATAGCGCGCGAGAACTCATTCTTCACGTTACCCTTCACCATCTCAGCACCATCCTTGAAGTTCTCCTTCACGCCAGGCTGTGCCGGGAGCGAAGCTATGTATTGCTCGATAAGATGCTTGATAGTCTCCTCGTCGAAGCTGCCCACGAAGTAGAAAGTGAAGTCGGCAGCGTTAGCAGTGCGCTCCTTGGCGATTTCAATCACGCGGTCGTAGTTCACGTCCTTGATGTTCTCAACATTGAAAGGCATCTCACGCCAGTCGTGGTTGTAGATGGTAGTCTGAATACTGTCGCTCAACGCAGCTTGAGGATTGCTGCTCTTGTTCTTGAGCTGAGTCTCTAAAAACGACATATAGGTAGAAGCAGCCTTCTCGTCCTTAGTGAGGGCGGTGAAGTAGAGATAGTTGAGCTGGAACAGAGTCTCAAGGTCTTTCTTGGTAGAGTTACCGTTGAGGCTCTCATAGTTGTCAGAGAGGCTCAGGTCCACGTTAGCGTTCTTGCCGGCGAGAGCCTTCTCAAGCTCGTTGTTGGTGAAGTTGCCTAAACCCGACGAAGCGACCACGATGTCAAACATCTTGCAGTTAGCCCAGTCCTTAGGGCCATAGAGCGAGCTACCACCCTTCGACTCAGCATAATATTTAATCTCATCATCCTTGAAGTCGGTGGGCTTGAGGATAACTGTCGCGCCATTGCTAAGGGTAAGCTCTTTGTAGCCAAGTGAGGTGTTCTCGGTCTCTTTCACAATCTTGCCTGGGGTGGGCATCTCGGTGATGAGAGGCTCGTCCTTAACGTTGTCAACATAAGCCTCAAGTTTAGCGGCCTGAGCGGCGTCGATAGCGCCCTTAATCTGGTTCTCGGTGAGGAGAGTCACACCTTCCTTTTCGGGGTTGAAGTTCAGCACAACCAGGTTCTTGTCGTCCTTTGGCATGAGTTCAGCAAAGGTCTGGTTAATAGCCTCTACAGGAATTTGACCGGCAACCATATTCATTATCTGGTACTTCCACTCAATAGAGGGATAAGGCTCCTTCTCAAGGAAGTTAGCGCAGTACTCACGGCCAAAGCGGTCGTTGTTGATTTGATTACGGTTGTTGTACTGCTTCTCAAGGCTGCTCAGGTATTCATCTTTTACACGAGCATACTCGGTAGCGGTAAAGCCGTGCTCGGCAGCACGCAGAGCCTCCTCGGTAACGAGCTGAATGGCTTCGGTGGCCTTGCCGTCTTTAGGCAAAATCTGCAGCTGGAACGCATCTTTTGTCTTAGAGAAGATATAGTTGCCATAGCCAGCACCAGCCTGAAGGTAGGGGCAATCAGGCTCTAGTGATTTCTCCTCAAGGCGCTTATCAAGCATAGTGCATGACATATCAATGAGATAATCCATCATGAGATACATCATGTCGCCCTTCATATCCTCGGGATAAGGGTCACTCTTATAATTTAAGACTATGATGTTGAATTGCTGTTCCTTGTCCTTATCGATGATGAAGATGGGCTCGTCGTTGTCGGGCACCTCCACGTCAACCACCTGTGCGGCATCGGCAGCGGGAGCGGGGATAGAACCAAACATCTCCTTAATCTTTGCCTCGGTGCGGTCCACGTCGATGTCGCCAACCACTACGATGGCCTGGTTGTCGGGACGATACCACTTGTGGTAGTAGTCGCGAATCTCGTCATACTTGAAGTTGTCAACCACGCTCATCAAGCCGATGGGCATGCGCTTGCCATACTTCGAGCCAGGATACATCTTCTCGAGGTTGCGCTCATACATGCGCTGCATAGCGCTAGAGCGCACGCGCCACTCCTCATGAATCACGCCGCGCTCCTTGTCAATCTCCTCGCCCTGCAGCAGCAGGCCGTTGCTCCAATCCTTGAGGATGAGCAAACAGGAGTCGATAGCACTCACGCGTGTGCTGGGCACGTCGTTGATGTTATACACCGTCTGGTCCACGCTGGTGTAAGCGTTCAGGTCACGACCGAACTCCACACCCAGCGAGCGTGTGTAGTCAATCACGCCATTGCCGGGATAGTGCTCGGTGCCGTTGAATGCCATGTGCTCAAGGAAGTGAGCGAGACCACGCTGACTCTCCTCCTCCTGGAGCGAACCCACGCGCTGAGCGATGTAGAAATTCACACGATGCTCAGGCCAGTTGTTCTGCTTGATGTAGTAGGTGAGTCCGTTAGGCAGCTTGCCAGTACGCACCGAGGGGTCATTCTCGATGGGTGGCATGCCTTGCGCCATTGAGCCAAGAGCGATAAGCATCATGGCTGCAAAAAAGATTTTTCTCAGTTTCATACTTGAAAACATTAATTTTAAGGAATATATAAATAGAATTTAATTGTCAATCACATTAATTAAACCTACAAAAGTAGTTATTAATTGATAAATAACGCCAATTTGTATTATTATTAATTGTTAATTTGTTGATTTTACTTGATCTTGATCATTGTTTTGCGCCTCAAGCAGATGTTTCATCAGCTCAATGTCGCTCTTCACCTCGCCTTGCATCAGGTAGCTATCGCGGCGAGCAACGACATCATTGTAGAGGCGCTCGGCCTCGGTGCGGTCATTATCAAAGAGCAGGGCTTTTGCCATAAGTGCGCGCTGCTTTGTCGACATTACTCGGGCGTGCTTGGTGATATATTGCATCAGCATCTTGTCATTGATAGAATTTTGAGCAACATCTTCATCACCAGTGACAAGACTGGTGAACATCAATTCGCTTCCTGCCTCCAACCTGAACAGCGACAGTAATTCTTTTCCGTGACTATTTAACAACTCCTTAAATTGCTCATGCGCAACCTTTATGTTTCCTTTGTCGAGTTCACGAGATATAAGCATCAGTCCCACATTGGCCTGCAATGGGTCGCTGTAGTTAATCTCGCCGCCCAAGTCAAAAACTTCATCGGGCATCTGCGACAGACGCACACCATTCTGAAGTTTCTCATTAACAACAAGCTGTGAGCAGAATCCCTTCACCGACTGCCTGTCGCGCTTGAGATAGAGGATGTTATATCCGTCATTGGCAATGCCTCCAAGCTTCATGGGAATACCGTTCAGCAATGCGAACACACAACCGACCGCTACCGTGGACGAAAGAAAATACCTGATGAAAAAGTGCATATTGTCACAATAGATAATCAACAATAACGCCACAGTGGCGCAAAGCAGATTCATAAGTGCGCCACCAGCGTTGTAAAGTCCAGTAGGCAATTTTTCGATTGGCACATCAGGAGGTGACATAAGGCACTGGCCTCCTGTGCCTGCAACTTTGAAACGCTTGAAACGCAGTTTGCCGTTGCCATCATTGAAGAGAACGAGAGAACCAACACGGAACGACACAAAGCGGTAGCCGGTAAGCAGTCCGCACACCAAGTGTCCTGCTTCATGAAGAATAATCTGAAGGTAAGAAGCAAGCACCACGGCAACAATGAGCGCAACCACATCAACTACAGGATTTACAGTTTCATTACTCGCTGACTCACTGCTCTTGCTAAGCATCACGACAGTCAGCCCCAAGGCACATCCCACAGCCAGCGACAATAAGATTGTAAAAGTCTTCTTCATTGCCTTTTAATCTTCTTTAGTAATTTGATCTATTTGCTCGATGAGCTGGTTATTGGTCTTCTGCATCTTGCGGAAGATGAGACATGCCACTATCACTCCTATTATACCGCCCACCGCAGCACCGCCTAACACAACATAGGACAAGGAACCTTGACCAGATGCGCAGCTGCCCGCTTTTGAACTAATTATGAGCTCAGCACAGAACCATGCAAACCATATCAAGACGAAGATGATTCCTATAATGAACGATTGAGTGCGCTGCTTCTTCATCTTTGCCAAGCGCTTACTGGTCTCCACCAGGTCACCGCTAAGCAGCTGGCTCTTAGGGATGCGATTGATGATGACGTCGCCAATGGCATCGGCTATCAATCCCACCGCCAGGAAGGCAAACAGCCACCACGAGAGTCCCATTTGGGCATGGAAAGGAGCAAATATCAGCAAGAAGATGGGGACTACGATAATCTCTCCCCACACAAAATTCTTTATCCACGACATTTTGGTGCCCATACTATTGCGTACCAGTTGCTCGTTGACTATCTGCTGCTTGTCGAGGCGGCTCTTGAAGATATTCATCTGCTCCCGCATCTGCTCAAGCTCGGTCATATTATTGTTTGTTTCCATAAAAAATTTTCTCAATAATTAAGTAGTGAAAAATCTAAATTTAGTTTAACAACTATTATCTGATGTCTGAAATCTGATGTCTATTTCATATTCTTTAACTGCTCACGTATTCTCACTAGTCTCACGCCCACTGCCTTAGTGGTAATGCCCACAATGGCGGCGATGTCGTCGTAGCTCATATTCTCGAGCCACAGCAGCACGATGGCGCGGTCAAAGGGTTGCAGGCGACTGATGCGCTGGTGCAGAAGCTTGGTCTGCCGATTCTCAACGCTGTCATCATCAAGGAAGTCGCGGTCGATGGTCAGCGGCACCGTGTCAAGACGCTTTTTCTTCTTGCGGTCGCTGGTGATGCAGGTGTTGAGAGCAATGCGCCACACCCATGTGCCAGTGGCACTACGCCCCTCAAACTTGTCGAGTCCGTTCCACAAGTTGATGAGCGTCTCCTGAAACAGGTCCTCCACCTCGTCATGCTCCTGCGAGAACATATAGCACACCGAATAGATAGTGCTCTTGTGCTCTTGAAGCAGTTGCCTGAAATTGGATTCGTTTTTTTCCATTTTCTTCTTCGTTACACCCATTAGACGCAGTAAAGTTACAAAAACTACAAAATATTTAGACTTTTTTCTTCCCTTTTTTTCAACTTAGACTCATTTTTTATAAATAATGATTATCTTTGCATTTTAATATCTGAATCCTTTCAGATGTTAAGATTATTTTAATTACTTATCATTATGAAAAAGATATTAGTATTGCTATCAATCTTATTTGTAGTTGTTGCGAGCTATGCTACTATAAGAGGTGACGTTAACGGCGACGGCGTTGTTACAGCGGCTGATGTGACCGCTCTATACGACTATTTGCTCAACAACGATACCAGTCACATAGTCAACCCCGACATAAACGGTGACGGAATAATCACTGCGGCCGACATCACTGCGATTTATAATATTTTGCTGGATGAAGACTCTCAAGAAACGACAGAATATGAAGTCAATGGTGTAAAATTCAAGATGGTGCCGGTCGATTGCGGAACATTCACCATGGGAGCCACCGCTGAGCAGGGCAGCGATGCGTGGGACATGGAGAAACCAGCACATCAAGTTACATTGAGTAGTTTCAGCATTGGCCAGACCGAAGTGACTCAAGAGCTATGGCAAGCTGTGATGGGCAACAACCCAAGCTGGTTCAACGGCTTTGGTAGTTCCGATTATGGCTCAGCTCATTCAACTGAGGATTGCGGTTCTAACCTTCAGCGGCCTGTAGATTTTGTGTCTTGGTACGACTGTCAAGCCTTCATCGCTAAGCTTAACGAGTTTACTGGCAGAAACTTCCGCTTGCCTACCGAGGCTGAGTGGGAATATGCAGCCCGCGGCGGTAGCAAGAGTCTGGGGTCACCTATCTCGTTTGTATTGAATATTCCAGCCTATGCCAATCAAGCTATTGACTTGGCTAATTCTCAGACAGTAAACCTTACTTGGTCTCAATTCAAATACTTAGGTTCACCTGTTGATGCCGAATATACTATTGAACTTTCGGCCACCAACGAGTGGACTACCCCTTACACCGCAGAGGTTGCCGACGAAAGTGGCGAGACTCAGTGCGACTACTATACTTTTGAAAACGTCTTCAGCACATGCGAAGCTAAAATCAACGCTCAGGACTTGGCTAAGGCCCTGATGGTCATTTGCAACTACGTGGATGGCCAGGTTCCTGCCGAGCAGGAAGTCTATGTTCGCGTGAAAGCTAATACTCCTAATACTCAAGAGGTCATTTCTAATGTTGTGAAGATCCTTGTTCAACCTTACTACATCGAGCTCAAGCCTGCCGATCCAGTTCTGTGGTACATGGTAGGTAACTGCATCGGCAATGGCAGTTGGTCCAATGGCAGCGCATCTGACATTGGCAATTCGCTAATTCCATTACTTCCTGTTCCTGACACCACATTTGATGAAAATGGTGACGGAACACTTATATATATTGGCTACTTCCCTGAGGGGGGTCTGTTTAAGTTTATCAAAACTCCAGGTGACTGGGGCGAGCAGATGAACTTCACCAACATTGAGAATCCCGACTTGACCATCGTCAGCGATTGTGAATACGACTACCACACTATTGGCATCAACAACGCTGGTTACTACAAGATCATAATGAACACCATCGATAAGAAAGTGACTATAGAGAAGTACAATGAGGCGGTTAGCATCTTCTTGACAATCACCATGCCTGGTGACTATCAGGGATGGGATGTCTGGTCTACTCCAATGACAGCAATGGGCAAGCGCAAAGACACTCAGACTCACGACTGGTATCTCGATGCTACTTATGATGCAAATGCCGAACTTAAGTTTACCAACGGCTCTTGGGATGTGAACTGGGGTGCTACCGCGTTCCCACTTGGTTATGGTACTAATGGTGGTCCAAACATTCCAGTGAAAGCTGGCACTTATCGTGTTTACTTCAACGATATTCTCGGTTTGTACTATTTTCTTGATACACAAAAGGGTGTAAAGGAGTCGTCTGCTTCTAAGCGGGAACATGCGGTGAGTAGCAGCAACAACTTAGGCTACAAGTACAGTGGCAGCAATACTATTGACGAAGTTGCATGGTATTCAAGCAATAGTAATAGCCAAACTCATTCAGTAGCCACCAAGTACCCCAATGAGCTAGGTCTCTACGACATGAGTGGCAACGTGTTTGAGTGGTGCCAGGACTGGTATGAAAGCTACAATTCAAGTGCTCAGATCAATCCCGAGGGTCCTAATTATGGCTCTTACCACGTGTTCCGAGGCGGTGGATGGAACAGTTTCGCCAGAAGCTGCCGAGTGTCGGACCGCTGTAGCGACAACCCCGGCTTCCGCTACAACAACATAGGCCTGCGTCTTGCTGAATCAATAAACAGTGGCGAAACTCCAAAGAGTGCAAGTGCTGTTGTAACTTCAGCCGATATCATTGATTTTACGACTGTTACCACCGATAGTGTGCAAATATTCATGATTTATTATAATATGGTTGATGGTGTTACTGCAACTAACACCGCTACAATCTTCAATGCCGACAAGAGCGATAGTCGAATTGTTAACGTCGATAACTTGGGGCATGTCAAGACTACTGAGCTGCGCGACGTTCTAGAGGCACTTTATGGTGTGCCCGAAGATATGGTTTACGTTCCCATCAGCGTGCAAACCATCCTCAACGACAACGGTCAGGCATTCAGATTTAGCAGCGATATCTACGACACCGTTAAGATGACCGCAGGTATGTATATAGTTAAAGGTGACGAGAGAGTTCCTATGAAGTTTGTTGAGCCAGGCAAATATACCATCACCGTTCCCGCAGGTGAGATGCGTTTCTACTTCCTACCTTTCACTCATCTCAATAACTTTGAAGAAGGGAAGTTGGGTAGCAACGAGGAGACCGATGGTTTCGTTTTAGGTGGCAATCTCGCTCAGGGCGCTGACGCCCACGAGATTTGGCTTGACTATGATTCCGACTACACCCAGTACATCATCACCGTTAACACTAACGACATGACCTACGACGTTGAGGGTCTGGCTTACGCCGAGATGATTTGGCAAGCTGGTAACGCCAACGGATGGGGCTCTCCAGCTGCCGGCCTTAAGAATAAGGGCTGGAAGGAAGCACGCAACAACGATGGCGACTACTACGGCTTCATGTACCTCAATGGAGACTTCAAGTTCCGCAGTGGTAAGGACAACTGGAATGCTCCTGACTGGGGTCTTGACGACGCTATCGATGACTATGAGGGCTTGCTCGCAGTAGGTGCTGGTAACATCAACGCTCCCGAGGGATTCTATATGGTAGAGGCTGACATTGCCAACTTGAGCTATAAGCTCACTCCTATCACTACTATTGGTGTGATTGGTGGCTTCAACGGTTGGGCGGGCGACTATGCTAAGCTCACTTACAACACCCAGACTGGTGCTTGGGAAGGCTATTGCGATATTCCCGCTGGCACTGAGTTCAAGTTCCGTGCTAATGAGGGCTGGGCAATCAACTGGGGTGGCGACATGAACAACCTTAGCTACGATGGTGGTAACCTCAAGTTTGATGTTGATGGCAACTACTTCATCCAGCTCTACATCACATACGAGGGCAATTTCCATGTTATAATGACTCCACAAGCTAATTAAGTGTGAAACGGAGAATCACCTTCCGCGCCGACGACGAAAACATTCCACACACTACTAATGTCGCGATAATTTGACGGATAAATAAAAAAGTTATCTTTGTAAGCTAGAAAATAATAAAAAAACAATAATATAATTATGAGAAAAATTTTCACTTTATTGCTGCTTTGTAGCCTTGTAATGAGTGCCAGCGCGCAGATTGTTGACGCTGCCACTGCCACCAAGGCGACCGACAAGACAGTGTTTTATCAAACACCACAAATCGAGAAAAAGAACACCTTTATCGTGGTCTCAAAGGCCGAGCTTAGGCTATATGTCTATGGCACTGTGGGAGGCGACACCGTGCTCATGGCAAAGTTCCCTGCCTGCTTGAGCCGCAACAAGGGGCAGAAACAGCGCAAGGGCGACAACAAGACTCCTGAGTGCAAACAGTCCAAGCCGTTCCACATCCAGGCCATTCGCAACTCCTCGGCTTGGACCCACAACTTCCACGACGGACGCGGCAACATCAAGGCCTACGGAGCCTGGTTCCTGAGCCTTTACACCCCAGGGCACACTGGCATAGGCATACACGGCAGCACCAACAACGAGAGCTCGGTGCCTGGCCGCCAGAGCGAGGGCTGCATACGCCTGCGCGACCCCGACATCATCATCCTCAAGGAGCAATATGCCTACCTCAAAATGCCCGTTATCATCAAGAACGAGACCGAGGGGCCATGGGGCTGGGAACTCAAGGCTCACGCTAAAGCTAAGCCCATAAAAAAATAAAGCTAGCGATATGAAGAAATTACTCACATTGACACTAACAGCTCTTATTCTCATTGGCTTTACCGCCTGTGGCGGCAAGAAAGACAACGACACCGAGAAAACATCGGTCAAGAAAGAGAAAAAAGAGGCCTACAAGGACATCTACAAGGGCGACTACGACAAGAGCAAGACCTTTATCGTCATCTCCAAGAAAGACTTGCTGCTCACCGTCTATGCTCCCGTCAAGGGCGACACCGTGCCTGTGGCGCAGTTCCCCGTGTGCCTGAGTCTTAACAAGGGGCAGAAGGAGAAAGAAGGCGATATGCGCACTCCCGAGAGCGAGCCAGGCGAACCCTTCGTTATCGATGCCATCAAGCCCGCCGGCGACTGGACGCACGACTTTGGCGACGGACGAGGCGCAATCCTCGCCTACGGCAAATGGTTCCTGCGCCTCAAGACTCCCGGGCATCACGGCATAGGCATCCACGGCAGCACCAACAACGACGAGTCAGTGCCTGGCCGCGCCAGCGAGGGCTGCATCCGCCTCCACGACCCCGACATCATCACCCTCAAGGAGCAGTATGCCCGAGTGGGAATGCCGGTAATCATCAAGCAAGAAGATCAAGGGCTGAAATCCTTTGAGAAAAAATAGCATTTTTACAGTGAAAAGTGGAAAGTGGAAAGTGGAACGACCTTCCACCTTCTACGTTCCACTTTCCACCTAACAACTTTAAACTATGAACTATAAACCATTCCTCATGTGCGCAGCACTCACTATTGCTGGCTCAGCAGCAGCTCAGCAAAAGATTAACTACCCCAAGGCTCGTACCGTTGATGTCACCGACGACTACTTCGGCACCAAAGTCGCCGACCCCTACCGTTGGCTCGAAGATGACAACAGCAGCGAGACCGCCGAGTGGGTAAAAGCCGAGAACGAAATCACACAAGCCTATCTCAAGAAAATTCCTTTCCGCGACAAGGTGAAGAAACGCCTCACTGAACTCGCCAACTATCCCAAGATGGGTACCCCGTTCTATGTAAAGGACAAAATCTATTACTTCAAGAACGATGGTCTGCAGAATCAGAGTGTTCTATACTCCAAAGACAAGCTCGACGGCGAGGAGCGCATGGTCTTCGACCCCAACACCTTGAGTGAGGACGGCACCGTGGCGTTGCAGAGCCTCAACTTCTCAAAGGACGGACGCTATGCCGCCTACACCATCACCCGCAACGGCAGCGACTGGAACGAAATCATCGTCCACGACCTGAAGACCGACAAGATGCTCGACGACCATATCATCTGGGCTAAGTTCACCGACGCTCAGTGGCTTGGCGACGGCTTCTTCTACAGCGCCTACGACAAACCCGAGGATGCCAAGTCGTCGAAGAACGAGTGGCACAAGGTGATGTACCACAAGCTGGGCACTCCGCAAGACGAAGACTACCTTGAGTTCCGCAGCTATGACGACCCGCTTCTCTTCCACCAGGTGGGCGTTGACGAGGATGAGCGTTTCGTATTCATCCTCCAGAGTGCCGGCGAGGGCAACGCATTGTTCGTGAAAGACCTGAAAAGCCTAAATCCACACTATGTGAAGATTGCCGACGACGGGGAGTATTCATTTGGTCCCATCGGCGTAGATAACGGCAAGATTTATGTGATGACCAATCAGAATGCGCCTTGCTACAAGGTGCTCGCCTACGATGCCGAGAACCTCGGTGCCAAGAATTTCACCGAGTTCATCCCCGAGAAGAAATGGGTGCTTAGCGGCATTCAGATGAGCGACCACAAATTCATCGTCACCTACGACAAGGATGCCAGCAGCCATGCTTATCTGTATGACAAAAATGGCAACGAACTGCAAGAGATAAAGCTCCCCACACTCGGTTCTGTGGGCTTCAGCTGCAAGAACAAACGTAAAGAGGTGTTCTATAACTTCACTTCTTACACTTTCCCGAGCACCATCTACAGCTATAATGCCGAGACCAACGAATCTACACCGTTCTTCCAACCAAAAGTTGCCCTTAACCCCGAGGACTACGTCACCGAACAGGTGTTCTACCCAAGCAAGGACGGCACCAAGATTCCTATGTTCCTCATTTATAAGAAAGGCATGAAGAAGGACGGCAAGCGACCGGTGTTCCTTTATGGATATGGCGGTTTCAACGTGTCGATGAACCCGGGCTTCAGCTATGCCCGCACTCCGTTTGCCATGATCGACAAGGGCGGCATCTGCGCCTACACCAACCTGCGCGGCGGTGGTGAGTATGGCGAAGAGTGGCACAAGGCTGGCACCAAGATGCAGAAGCAGAATGTGTTTGACGATTTCATAGCCGCTGCCGAGTGGCTCATCGACCAAGGTTACACCAAGAAAGGCAAAATAGCTTGTAACGGTGGCAGCAACGGCGGTCTCCTCGTGGGTGCCGTGGTGAACCAGCGTCCCGACCTGTGGGGTGCCGCAGTGCCTCAGGTGGGAGTGATGGACATGCTGCGCTACCACCTCTTCACCATTGGCTGGAACTGGGCCCCCGACTATGGCCGCAGCGACGACAGCCGCGAGATGTTTGAGTACCTCAAGGGCTACTCGCCACTCCATACCATCAAGAACGACGGCACACCCTATCCACCCATCATGGTCACCACCAGCGACCACGACGACCGTGTGGTGCCAGCACACTCGTTCAAATATGCCGCTCAGCTCCAAGCCAGCAACACCGGCAACGCCGTGAAGCTGATACGCATCGACGTGAACGCCGGCCACGGCCACGGCAAGCCCATGAGCAAAGTGATTGAGGAATATACCGACATCCAGTCGTTTATCATGTATAACTTAGGGGTGAAGCCCTAAGCGCCTTCGGCGCGTGGAACGAGGAAAGTGGAACGAAGAACGAAATACCACGTTCCACCACCTTCCACTTTCCACCTTCCACCTTCCACGAAACAATGATTGAAGCACTTAACATAACAAAACGCTATGGTGACCTTGAGGTCCTGAAAGGGGTCTCGGTCACCATCAACGATGGCGAGATTGTCGCCATCGTGGGGCCTAGCGGCGCAGGAAAGACCACGCTGCTGCAAATCATCGGCACCCTCGACTCGCCACAGGGCGGGCAGGTGCTGTATGACGGCACCGACGTGCTGAAGCTCAAGCAGCGCGAACTGGCGCACTTCCGCAACCGCAACATCGGTTTCGTGTTCCAGTTCCACCAGCTGCTGCCCGAGTTCACCACACTCGAGAATGTCGCCATACCCGCCCTTATAGGCGGTGACAAGAAGAGCGATGCCTACGAGCGGGCACGCAAGCTGCTAGACCACCTCGGGCTGGGAGGAAGGCTTGAACACAAGCCTGCACAGCTCAGTGGTGGCGAGCGTCAGCGGGCTGCTGTGGCACGCGCCCTCATCAACAACCCCAAGGTGATTCTCGCCGACGAGCCGTCGGGCTCACTCGACTCGCAGAACAAGCAGGAGCTGCACCAGCTCTTCTTCGACCTGCGCAAGGAGTTTAACCACACCTTTGTCATCGTCACCCACGACGAAGGTCTTGCCGGAAACACCAATGTGGACCGAGTGCTGCACATGCGCGACGGTTTAATAATGCATAATGCATAATGCACAATTCATAATGCGTAATATTCTTTTCATATCTTTAGCTCTCGTGGTTCTGATGGCTTGCGACCGCAGCCATGACGGGACACTTGACGACACTTTTGAGACGCAGGTGGTGGATATCGTCACCTACACTGGTCTTGACAACGACAACCACGCCACATTCCGCCTTGACGGACGTGACGATGACCCTGCCGTGACGCTCTACTCCACTGTGGGAGCTCCCGACAAAGTGAAGGAAAACGAACGCCTGCTGCTCACCTACTCCATCGCTCACCACGCCGGCGACAACTCCTACTGGAACATCGATGCCGTGGGCTACTCACGCATCATCAACGACTCGATACGTGTCAACGCCAACCCGCTCGACACCTACTCGATGCGCCCCATCAAGCTGCATAGCGCATGGCGAACAGGCGAGTTCATAAACATATACGGACAAGTCGAGACCACCGGCAAAAACAGACTGCTATACATGATGATAGACCGCGACACCAAGTACAGCGAAACGGTTGACGCCTATCTCGTCCACGACCTGCTAGGCACCCCAGGCGACAGCATCTTCCAGTGGCGCGACTTCTACATGTCGATAAACATTGCCGCCCTGAAAAGTACCAATGCGCCATGCCGCACCCTGCGCCTCCATCTTAACGACGAGAACAACCCAAACGTCACCTATCGCGACTTCAAGATAAAATAAGGGAGTGGCAATAAATCCTTCATTCTAGGAGAAGGAACGAGCATTGCGCTCAGGCACAAATCTTTGTTATTTGTCCATTCTGATGAGTTCTTCACGAAATCCGTAAAGAGGAATGCACTCAAGCCAATCTTGAGTGATGCGCGGTTTCATGGACAGACGAATACCTTTCAGCTCTGGATGTTTCTTTATAAATGTCTGCATTGATTTTGATTTCACATTTTCTTCGGCTTTGACCTCAATGGGGTAAACCTCCGTTCCCAACTGCACTGCAAAATCAATCTCTATCCTTGAGTTTTCTAGAGAATGATAAAAAGTTGGTATGTCTGTCCCTTGCAATTGCATACAAACAAACAATTCGGTGAAAGCACCTTTATATTCAGTAAAAATAGTATTCTTCACAAGCATGGCAGCGGCAGGAGCTGCAACCATCGCCCCCATCAGTCCAATGTCGAGCATGAATACCTTGAACGCCCTAAACTCCTCATAAAATTTTAAAGGCATTTTTACTGCACTCACTCGATTAACCTTATAAATGAGTCCAGCGTCATGAAGCCACTGAATAGCCTTCTCAAAACTTGCGGCTCGCGCGCCTGATTTCATTGCACCATATATGAACTTTTCCTGTTTTCGTCACTTTTTATTTTGTGATTTGCAACCATCTCAAATACAAGC
>CALDIG010000314.1 GCA_937904375.1 uncultured Prevotellaceae bacterium | reverse complement strand
CCAATAAAGCCACTATATGCACTTCTTATCCTGCAAAATGACCATTACGCCTAAAATAACTGAGCCTCTTTTTTAAAAAACACTAATTAAACTAATTTCAACGAATTTTAGTTTTCTGATATTCAGGTAGTTTCTAATCGTTTGATTTTTGAACCCCATCTTTTTCAAGTGGACACAATAAAACAACCTATAGTCGCCTGATGACCGATTTGGGATTATTATGAAGATGGCTGGCTGGCAACTTTTTCTTCTCCGTAGTTTTGTTTAGGAAATAACTTATCTTGCCCGAAAATCTTGCCATTTAGTTGAAATGTGAGGCTGTATTTTTTGTTTGTATATTTATAATGTATAATTTTGCTCACTGAAACAATTATTTATTTGTGCAAGTTAACAACTTGCGAAACACATAATTTAATAAACCAAACTTCTCACTCTTTATGCCAAGTGCAATAATTGATGCGAGGCAAAAATGAGAAAGAAATTGAGTGCCACATGTATTATTATCATGTAGCTACTGCGAAATGTAGTACGATGCAATATAACGAAGGAAGAGCCATTTAGCACCTCCCTAGCTTGTTGTGTAGCACCACCCTACAATCAAAAGAGATCATTTACAAGACAAAACAACGCAACATTTTGGACAAAAGAGCATAAGAACAAATAAACAACGACGCAAAATTTTGGATAAAAGAACAAAAGACTTTTATAAGAACAAAAACTTATGTTCTTGTGTCTAAAAAAAAGACAACAGTCGCAGCCAATTATGAACTTATGTTCTTATGTCTAAAAACACCGGCGGATTGGACAAAACGACGCAAAATTTTGGACAAAAGAACATAAGAACAAAAGAAAAGAACAAAAGAACATAAGAACAAATAAACAACGACGCTATATTATAGACAAACAGAACAAACATCGCTAAGTCAGTATGGCTGTCTGTCAAAAAAATAAGGCGCAGCCAATTATTTACTTGTCAACTATTTTACTACTATTCAACTGATTTAAACAGAGACAAACAATATTTTACTAACCAAACTAAAACATTTATGACAAAGAAATTTTATCTAAAATTACTGATGAGCTTGCTGCTCACGGCACTCTCCGTGCCGCTGGCGCAAGCAGATGAACTTCTTGTTTATGATAAAACCAATCAGAGCCAATATGCTCCTTATTATGGTTCTTATCACGATACACAGGGTTCACATTGCCAAACAATTATGCCAGCTACAGAGCTTGAAGCTATGGCTGGTAAAAAAATCACCAAAATGACTTTCTATGCCCAGAATATTTATTTTTCTGGGGGTCAAATTGAATTGTCCTTAGGAGAAACTGAAGACACAAAATTTCAGTATTATTCTACTGTTGATTACAGTGTAACAAGTGTAGCAACTGTTTCTGATATAGTTGCAGGTTCAACTGAATTGACATTTGATTTAGATTATGATTATTCAGGTGGCAATCTTGTTATTCAGTTGAAAACAACATCTGCAGCTTCGTGGGGAAGCAATCCAACAATGTTTTATGGTGAGACACAATCATCAACAAACACCACAGCAAAATATGTGACATCAAGTTCTACAGGAAGTGGTACTCTTGTAGCATTTTTGCCTAAGACATTATTTGAATATTCAGGTGAGGTTGCTCCTTATGCATCTAAGCTGACAGGTGTGACTGGTGACAGTTATGACTTTGGTTCGCTTGCTGTAGGTGCAACAAAGACTCTTAACCTTACACTCAAAAACACTGGTGCAAATGCTTTTACTCCAAGTGTGACCATTAACGATGGTGCATTAAATTCTATTTTTAGTACAATATACGTTGGTCAGTCAATTGCAACTGGAGAAACAGTTACAATACCTGTTACGTTTAATCCTGCTACTGCAGGTGATTTTACAGGCACTATGACTATTGACTGTGGTCTAGCTGGCTCATATACTATCAACTTGACTGGTAGTGCGGCTTATGAGATAACTGTTGCAGAACCATCAGACGGTACATATAGCAATTATGTACCTGTATATGGTTATTACTTTGAAAATGCTCAGCACAATCAGATGATTTATCCATCTACTTTGCTGAATAGTTTGAATGGCAAGAAAATCACAGGAATAACATTCCATGCTAATACAACTACAAATTTCTATGGTGGTAAGGTGTACATCAGACTTGCAACTGTAGAAAACGAAACTTTCAGCTCTGCAACTCATGTTTCTGTTAGCGGCGATGCTTTAGGTTCTGTAACTCCTGTTTCGGGAGACTCTGAGCTAAGCATTACTTTTGATGATGGTTTTGTTTATAATGGAGGAAATCTTCTTGTAGACGTTCAAACTGATGCAGGAAATTATGGTAATTCTTATTACTTTAAGGCAATTTCTAAAACCTCTGCCTCTTTGTATCAATATGGTACTAATTCCGCAAAGACTTATGATTACTTGCCAATGGCAACATTCTCATACGAGGATGCAACTGCTCCTGTTACCGTTCCTACTATCACCGTTGACCCTGCTACATTGACTATCAATGCAGCTCTTGGTGAGACTAAGACTGCAACCTTCACCGTGACAGGTGCAAACCTTGAGGGCGAAATCGCCGTTGATGCTAGCGACGGATTCATCGTGACCCCAACTACCATCAGTGCTGCCGATGCTGCTAATGGCGTTACCGTTACAGTGACTTATGTTGCTCCCTCGACCGCCGAGACCAAGACCGGCACTATCACCCTTACCAGTGCGAATGCTGAGACCAAGACCGTTACCGTTAACGCTACAGCCGCCGAGGTGACCTACGACTTCACCGTTGATGAGGAGTCGCTTGACTTCGGTACTGTAATGGTAGGTCAAAACAAGGCTCTCTCTGTTACAATCCGCAACAATGGCAGTGACAACATCCAGCCGGTATTCACATTCAATAATAATGTGTTTACTGTAGAGGACAGCTCTTATCCTGTATTTGGTGGACTCAGCCAGACCTACAACATCGTTTACACCCCGTTAGCTGCCGGCACCGACAATGGTACTGTCACTATCAGCGTGGGAAGTCAATCGGTTGTAGTAAACTTGACTGGTGTGGGCAAGGAGCTTGCCGACTACGACATCGCTTCGAGCGTGGCAAGCGGCGTTCACAACTTTGGCGATGCCCACGTTAATGGTTCTGCCACTTGGAGCTTTACCATCACCAACAATGGCAAGAATGCTGTGACCCCAACCATCACCGGTCTTGAGGCTCCATTCTCGACCACTTACACCCCTGCCGCATTGGCTTCGGGCGAGAGTGTGATTATCACCATCAACTTTGAGCCTACTGAAATTCAGGCATACGGTCCAACTTCAATGGTTGTTTCGTTCCCCGAGACCGAGGACTTCCAGTTTGACTACACCTTGCGTGGCACCGGAATCGAGGACACCGGCACACTGCCTCCAAGCGCTTACGACGCTATCACCTACACCTGGACCGATGCCGAGGGCAATGAGCATCCCAACACTCCTCTTACCGAGATCGCTACCGACCCCGACCAGATGATTGCCCTTATGCGCGAGGTTTACACCAACAAGAACCTGCCTGGCAACTTCTATCGTGGTTACAACACCAACGGTGAGCCTGAAGATGAGGTAGCATACCCCGCAATTGGTAAAATTGTAGCTAATTACACTTCGGGTGTGGGATACAGCTATGAATATAGCGATGCTTATGGCTGGAACATTGGAAATAATGCACAACAATATCCTATCAAGTCTTATGATGAAGGTACCAGTAGCAGCAGTTATCATCTGAAATATTTTGATCCCACAGAGTATAAGCCAAACGATGAAGGTTTAACACTGCTTCTCGTGGAGATGAGAGACAATGAGGTAGATGACAATGGCAATATTACTACCGAGTGGACAGCTCAGTATAGCATTGATATGGAGACAAGCTCAACTACTGGTTACTCTTATAGCGATCTCAGGACTATGTTTGGCAATCTGTTCAAGAGTGTGCGTGTGGTTCCTAATTCTAAGCGAGTTACCAAAAACGATGTTGAAGGCACCCTGTTCAAGGTTGACTGCGACAAGATGAACCGTTTCTTCTTCCTCGCTAAAGGACGTCTGCGCAAGGCCGATAACTCACCCAAGAATCCTGGTGAAGACTGGTGGGCTAACGGTTCTCCAAACTTGAGATGGCGTGGTAGTTCTGCATCATCGCCTTCCTATAGCGAAAAGGTTAATCGTGAACCATTCTACCAGATGTTTGAGCAGCTGAGTCCAGTTTCACTCAGTAATCAAGTGAATACAAAAGATGTTTATCAGACCCTCGTGAACATGGAGTCTTATAACATTGAACACGATTGTCAGACAATACCTTTCAGTACTACAAGCACCAATACTGGCCATGAGTTCTGTCTCTATGGCAAGGAATCGATAAGCGACGACTGCCAAGACGTGCGCGACCTGATGTTCTTCGTGCCCGATCTTCGCATGAAATACTGGTCGGGTCGTAACGATGGTAATGCAGATGTATTTGTTAACTACTACGAGGAGTATGCTCCCACTATGGGCTTGTACGTAATCCGTCAGTACCCAATCACTGGTGAGCAGAAGACCTATGAAGGCAACGAGAACAACTATGAGTTGACTCTCACTTGGGATTCTAACTTGACCGACTTTGTTCCAAGCGACAAGGGTGTTTACTATATCTATCAGGTAAATGATGATGGCACCTACACATTGGTTGGCACCACCGACGCTCAGACTAAGACTCTTGTTGTTAATGTTGCTATGCAAACCCACGGCCAGCAGGTAACTTACGTGATCCAAGGTCAGGACAACACCCGCTTCTTGAGTCTGCAGATGTCGAACGAGGAGAGCTTTATCATCCCGGGCACCGACCCATACGAGAAGTTCCAGCTTGATCCTAATGCTGAGTACTACAGCCGCTACAACCCAGCCGATGAGTATAACTACTATGCTAACGGTATGCAGATTATGGGTTATGCCGATGTTAACATAGGCGACTTTGCCGGCAATACTGTAAACTACTACCGCAAGGCAGTAGTTGGAACTACCGAGGGTGAATGGACCAAGGTTGCCGAGGTTACCGTTAACAGCGCTACTGCAGCAACACTTGGTGGCACCTACGACCAGCGTGCACAAGCCGACTATCAGTATGGTTATCAGACTAACCCAAGCAGTCTTGCTGTCACTACCAATGCCAACGGTTACAAGGTGTTTGACGCTATCTACGATAACTTCAAGGCCGACGTTAGCGCTAACGAGCATCCCGACTACTACAAGTATATCATAGTAGTTGACGGCACTCCAGCTGATATTGCATCTAAATATCACAGTAACGAGATTACCGTTAAGGTGTTCAAGACCCGGATGTCGACTATCAGTGGCACATTCACCGATGAGCAGATTGAGAATGACGTGGTACGCACTCTGGGTCTGGAGACCCCATCGTTTGACATCGATGTAGAGCACAGCTCAAAGACCGAAGTTTTGCGCTACGGCGCTTACCGCTGGGATGCTGCAACCACTCAATCGAATTATGCTATCCTCGAAGGCTATGACGAGAACGGCAATGAGCAAGATATTTCTCCTAGTGGTCAAGCCAGCAACCAGGGTGAGTACTACTCGGTTTATATGAATGGTGACAGCTACATTGGCAACGACGTTTATGTTGCACAAGGCGAGACTGCTCAAGCAACCTTCGTTGACGAGGTTCCTGTCAATGCCACAAATGCCGACGAGTACACCTATGCTCCAGTTGTTGAGACCTTCACCGGCCGCAGCGACTACAACACCTATGGCGCTCCAATGCAGACCACCGCAACCGGTAAGATTACTGTTGCTGTTGAGTACCAGGGCAAGAGTGAATACACTTGGACCGCAGATGGCAACACCTATCGTTACTACAACGTGTTTGTAGATGTTAGCACTCTTGACCTTCCCGCAGGCTACGAGGTGGCTAAAGTTCGCGCTTGGCGTAAGATTGACTCAAGCTATCTTGGTGAGAAGTTGAGTGCTTATGCTTACCGTGCCCAACTCGATGCCAACGGTGAGTTTATGTTTGATGATCCCGCAACTGCCAGCGAAGGCGATAAGCTCGGTTATGCCGATCAGGCAGATGCCAATGGAGCTTATCCAGGTACCTTCGGTGCCATCGACGTTGAAAGTATTAGTACAACAATTCCAATGAAGTTCTTCGTTCGCGTATACTTCAAGAAGAGCAGTGGCGCTAAGGCTGTCGGCGATGAGTACTACATCACCGAGGTTGAGGTTGATGGTGAGCTTAACAGCCAAATCCCCACCAGCATCTTCGGTGTTGTGAGCTATAAGGCTGTCACTGGCGTGAAGTACTACAACGTGGCTGGTGTTGAGAGCGACGTGCCCTTCAATGGTGTAAACATCGTGGTTACTACCTATGATGACGGCTCACGCTCAACTACTAAGATCTTGAAATAAAAAATTTAGATAAGTTTTATTGATGAGGAGAGCGACAAAAATATTGTCGCTCTCCTCTTGCTTTAGGAACCCGCTACGACGGATGGGGCAGACAGACCGTGCCACTACAATCGCCCCTTTGTTGTGTTTGTACCTCTTGGTGAATTGATAATTTAGGTTTCGCAAGTTGTTAACTTGCTCAAAGTTTAATGTTTAGTGGTTAGAGTTTAGA
>CALDIG010000313.1 GCA_937904375.1 uncultured Prevotellaceae bacterium | reverse complement strand
TAGGAATAATTAGGACTTGACAACTGACAACTGATAACTGACAACTGACAACTGATAACTGACAACTGATAACTGACAACTGATAACTGATAACTGACAACTGATAACTGACAACTGATAACTGACAACTGATAACTGACAACTGATATGATTTCCTTTGGCATAAAAGATATAATAGATATATTGCTGGTTGCGGTGGTGCTCTATTATATATATCGCACGATGAAAGAGAGTGGAGCGTTGAATATCTTTTTTGGCGTGTTTGCTTTTATCATAGTGTGGGTAGTGGTTGATAAGATTCTCGACATGAGGCTGCTGGGAACCATTATGGACCGCATTATCGACAGTGGTATATTCATCCTTATTATCATCTTCCAGGATCAGATAAAACGTTTCCTTACCGAGCTTGGATCAAAGCGAGGGTGGAAGTCGATAGCAAAATTTTGGCATAGCAACCAGCCTAAAGGCACTCGCAAGAAGTGGGTGATGCCTATCGTCTATGCTTGCATGAGCCTGTCGAAGTCGAAGACTGGAGCCTTGATAGTCATCAAGCAGAATTTTTCGCTCGAAGACTATGAGCACTCCGGCGATATCATCAATGCTGAGGTAAATAACCGCCTACTTGAGAATATCTTCTTCAAAAACAGCCCCTTGCACGATGGTGCTGTGATAATTGATGAGGGCAAGATAAAGGCGGCGGGTTGCATCCTGCCCGTGTCGCACGACACCAGTCTGCCCAAGTATTTAGGCCTCCGTCACCGTTCCGCTCTTGGCATCTCACAGGCTACCGATGCCATCGCGATTGTGGTGAGTGAGGAGACAGGCAACATCTCCTACGCGCATCGCGGCGAGATGCATCTCAAGCTATCGAGTACCGATTTGGATCGTGCCTTGTCTAGCTTGATTGAGTAATAACTTACAGTGATGTTTCTTATAAACGACAATACACTCGTCACGCTCGATGTGGTGGAGCGGTTCTTCTGCTGCGACCTCGACTCGTGT
Organism: uncultured Prevotellaceae bacterium; assembly: GCA_937904375.1. GTDB lineage: Bacteria > Bacteroidota > Bacteroidia > Bacteroidales > Muribaculaceae > Sodaliphilus. The sequence continues at coordinate 11,630 of CALDIG010000313.1, read as the reverse complement.
TTAGGTCAGTGCTGCATCGACGGTGACGCTGGTGCTCCACTCACCTCCGAAGAAGAGGCTGAAATCAAGAAAATTTTGCCTGAGATTTGGGACGACCTCTTGCCGCTAGCACGACAGGAGATAGAGGAGAACGGAATATCTTATCACGACCGAGATGGCGAACTGGTGACCCAGATTCTTGACAACAGCAACTGTGTGTTCTCGTGCTATGCTGCAGGTGGCAAGTGCATCTGTGCCATTGAGAAGGCCTATCGTGAAGGGCGCATCGGCTTTATGAAACCTATCTCGTGCGCACTCTATCCGCTGCGCCTCAAGACGCTGAGCAACGGCAGCGTGGCGGTAAACTACCACCGCTGGAAAATATGCAAAAGCGCCGAAGTGCTGGGTAGAAGCAAGAAAATGCGCGTCTATGAGTTCTTGAAAGAACCGTTGATTAGACGGTTTGGACAGGAATGGTACAATGAGCTAGTTGCTAATTGTGAGTTATACATCAAGCAATACCTTTCTTCTTAATGCAGAATGCACACACAATGCAAAATGCATAATGCACAATGCACAATGGGCTGCACCTAATCACAAGGTAAATCACTCGCTTGCTCGAATGCTCGAACACTCGAAAAATCGAATGCTCGAACACTCGAATAGTCGAGCACTCGATTGATCGAGACTTGAAGCTTGAAAACTTATTTCGCTTTGAAATATTCTGACTGCTGCTGAATCAACTCTTTGTCGTCAAAATAGTTGATTTTCATTGCGTTGCGTACCTCGTTCATAGTCTGAGCCGCTGTTTCGCGGGCTTTCTCGGTGCCTTTTTTCAAGATGTTGTAAATTTCTGGGATGTCCTGCTCCAGTTCGTGACGGCGTTGGCGGATGGGCTCAAGCATCTCGTTGAGGATGCTGTTGAGCAATTTTTTGCATTTCATGTCGCCCAAACCACCACGGCGGTAGTGGTCTTTCATCTCGTCGAGGTTCTGATAGTCGGGTAGGTATTTGGCGAAGTGCTCGTCGCAAGAGAATGCGTCGAGATAGGTGAACACGGCATTGCCTTCCACAGTGCCTGGGTCGCTCACGTTCAAGTGGTTGGGGTCGGTGAACATGGAGCGCACCTTCTGCCAAACGGTGCCAGCATCGTCGCTCAGGTAAATGCAGTTGCCTAGGCTCTTGCTCATCTTCTCCTTGCCGTCGGTTCCAGGCAGACGGCGTGCGGTTTCGTTCTCTGGGAGCATGATGTCAGGCTCTACGAGTACCTCTCCGTAGGTGCTGTTGAAGCGCCGCACTAACTCACGGGTAATCTCAAGCATCGGTTTCTGGTCTTCGCCGGCTGGCACTATGTCGGCCTTAAACAAGGTGATGTCGGCAGCCTGGCTCACGGGGTAGCAGAAGAAGCCAAGTGGGATGTTAGCCTCGAAGTTGCGCATTTTGATCTCGGTTTTCACCGTTGGGTTTCGCTCCACGCGGCTCACGGTGATGAGGTTCATCAGGTAGGTGGTAAGCTCAGCGAGTTCGGGGATATGGCTCTGAATGAAGATAATGCACTTCTCGGGGTCGAGACCCGCTGAGAGGTAGTCAAGAGCCACCTCAATGATATTTTGGCGTATCTTTTCAGGGTTGTCGGCGTTGTCGGTAAGAGCCTGGACATCGGCCATAAAGACAAACATTTTCTCATAATCACCTGCGTTTTGCAGTTCCACGCGTCGGCGCAACGATCCCACATAATGCCCCAGGTGGAGCTTGCCGGTAGGGCGGTCGCCGGTAAGAATAACTTTCTTCATTATTATATTTTTTATGATTTTCAAAAATTAAGCTGCAAAATTACTGTATTTTGTCAAATATTGCAATATGAATAAATAAAAACTAGTGGTTTTCTCAAAAAAAACGGTTATTGCTTGCATAATAAATGGGAAATTGCTAATTTTGCTCGTTTTTCGAAAAAAGGATAAAAAACAACTTACTTTATTAACATAAAAAATTATTGAAATGAAGAAATTAATTACTCTATGTGGAATGTTCTCCCTGTTATTGGTAGGGAGCAGTAATGTGCTGGCACAGCGTGCATCGTTTAGTGCCGAGTTTGCACAGGAAGACTATCGTAACGGTGAAGTGGTAAGAAACAACACCGTAAACGTGGTGTGGGACAATGCTACCGGCGTGTTGACAATCAACAATTTCTATTCTAATGAGATGGTCAATGACCAAGTGGTTGACCTTGTGTTTCCCGCATACGCCACCGATAGCTCCAGTCCCACCACTTTGACTTGGGAGAGCGACACCAAGGCCAATTTCACCTGGCGCGCCAGCTATATGGGTCAGAGCGATATTCTCGCCAACCTGCCATTCTCTTATAGCTCTTTCCGCAACTATAAGAACGCTGTGGTTAGCAGGTTCCAGCATGTGAGCAGCCCTGTGAGAATTTTCGACCCCGCTGCCAACTCTATCGATCCTACAAGCTATTATGCCTATTATGGCGGTCAGGACTGCCACGGCACTATCGACCTGGAGGCTGGAACCATCGACATTACCGACCCTTGGGGATGCGTGGTGGGCAATAACAACTGGAACACCATGAGTGCCACTGTTGTTGTTGAGTATTTTGAGAGTTCGCACATGACTCGCGTCAATACTGGCATTAACGATATTGACACCGATGCTCAGGTGGTGAACACTCGCTACTACAACACCCTTGGCGTTGAGAGCGCACAGCCTTTTAGCGGCGTGAACATCGTGGTTAAGGAATACAGCAACGGTCAGAAGACTACCGCTAAGCAGATAATGAGATAATTTTATTACGGTATTACAGAGGGTGTTTCAAAATGCTGCTTAGGTTGCGTTTTGGTACACCCTTTTCTTGCCGATAGTGGGGAATAATTATTTAGGTGGGTTCTATAAATTAAGAAAAAGTAATAATATGTGTTGGCTGTATTTTGTTTTCTGTCGGCATATTTTTACTTAAACTCTTGAAATGTAGCCCGCTACTATTCTTCAACTTTAAGAAAAAATCTACTCGACATAAAATCAAAATCCATCTCAATTAATTTATAGAACCCACCTTAAGCGAGACCATTATTTCTCACATCAATTTATTAAATGTATGAATATTTATTCAACAATGAAAAAACTTTTAAACTTATCATTACTGTTTGCCGCAATGGTCATAACCCTTGCGACAAGTGACACCGCCAATGCACAGCCCGAGTCGTTCACGCAGGACTTCCTGCAGGAAGATTACCGCAATGGCGAGGTGGTGAGAACCAACACCGTTACTGTTGTTTGGGATGCCGAAAACGAGCAGTTGACTTTCAATAATTTCTATAAGAACACTGATGTTGTGAACTCGGCCTCGGCTGTTGTGAACTTGCCAATTAATTATGGAACTAGTGCCACCAGTCTAACATGGGAAAGTGACACCAAAGCTTCTTTCACTTGGCGTGTGGCCTATTTAGGCAAGACCACCAAATTTGGTTATACAGGTTATCAACATACATTGGTTGCTCACATGAAGTATTATCAACAAGGTGTTACTACTATTTATAATGAAAGAGTTTATTACGCCTACGATGGTGGTGCCGATTGTCACGGCACTATTGATTTGGAAAAAGGTGAAATAACCCTTGATGATCCTTGGGGATGTGTTGTGGCTCAAGGAACATATTGGTACACTCCTTCAAGTTCGCGTGTCGTTGAGTATTTTGAGCGTTCAGTAATGACAATCATCAAAACCGACCTTGTCGATATCGTCAACGACGGCACAGTAGGCGAGGAGTACAACGTCTATGACGACCTTGTGGGCGTTGCCACTGTTGACGGCGTGCTGAGTGCTCCGATGGCAGTCAGCAATAATCAAAACTCATTTATGATCAATAAGGGCAGATACAAGCTTGATTTTGACAAGGATGCCAACACCCTTACTGTGTCGCAAAGTGCCGAAGAGATCACAGGATATGTAAATAATGGCAGTTATGCCACCTACTATGTTCTCGGTCAGGCAAACACTAATGGCTGGGATCCAACTGTTGGCCAGCCTATGGAGACCACCGATGGCGTGCATTACAGTGCGGTGGTGGATTTTGATGGCAGAGGCGACAACAACGAGAACTATTTCAGCATAACTAGCGCTTTGGCACAGAATAATGACCAGGGAGGATGGGATTATGTCAATGCCAACCGTTATGGTCCATCGAGCAATGATTATCCTGTAACCATGGGCGACGTGCTTTTTGCCAAGGACATGGGCAAATATAAGTTTCCGTCAGAGATTAGTGACGAGCAGATTGACTTCCTGGGTAAAGTGCAAGCCGAATATATGGGTATAACCAAGCTGCAGCCTGTTGTCGATTTTGATCAGAGCAACTGGGTGATGCTCACCGGCTTGAGCGATGCTAACGCCTATGTTGGCAAAATCATCAAGGGCAAGAGCATTACCGGCACACTTGTTGACAAGGTTAACCCCACAATCGCTGTGACTTCTACTCCAACTGTCGGTGAGACCTCACTTTACGAGCCCAACATCTACATCATGCCAAGCTTCAATGAGGCTTACTATGCTGCCGATAGCCACTACTTCTTTGTGGCTCCAAAGGTTCAGGAGTATGCTTATATCACTTGGGCTTGCTACAACGATGTCGACGGCAATTTCTATACTATGAGCGACGGCAACACCAGCAATCTCACCGGAGGAATGAAGGTGAATTGGGATTACTATCCTGCCGGCAGTCCCGAGGATGGATATGTCTATGAGTTTGATGCGATAATAAGGAAAGTCGCCTCAAGAACAAGTGGCGCTCCGGCTCTGAGAGATGGCAACCAGAGCACTCCTGTCACTGATGACCTCTCGACCGAGTATCTTGTTTATCCCTTGCGTCTCTATGATGTGCCAACCGCCATCAACACCGTTGAGACCACTGGCAAGGTGGTTGACGTGAAATACTACAACATGATGGGTGTGGAGAGTGCCACTCCGTTCCATGGCGTGAACATCGTGGTAAAAACCCTCGACAACAGCACACGCATCACAACTAAGAAACTTTGTAAATAACCAAACCATAAATACATCAAAATAATGAAAAAACATTTATTTGCAGTCTTATTGCTTGCATTTGCCACGACAAATATGTCGTGGGCGGCTTCGGCATTTACCGCCGAGAAGCTCGCAAGCATCAACATCGAAATGGACCGCGACATCTCAACGGGAGCCACCGTAGGTTGCAACCGTGTGGCTATGGCCTATTCTGGCGGTACCAGTCGCGTTACAGTGTCAAACTATTTCGCTCAGGGCAGCGATGTCACTTTCAGCGTGAACTGGAGTGCAAATACCATCACGTTCCTGCCACAGTGCATTTACACCTATCAGTATGAGCAATACACCTGCTACCTCTATGTGGTAGCCAACAATGTGGTTAACGAGTCGAATGTTAGCACCATTCTCAACACCAGTATCTCGGGACGTGTAAATTCCAGCGGTTTCACTATCTCCACCACATGGAACCTTGCACTCATCTATTACGACCCCGACAATGACGCCTACGTTAACGCCGGCGCGATGTACAGCAACGGAATGTTCTCGCAGTTCATCGCCAGCAACGCCACTATGTACTACGACGAGTGTGACTTCGATGACCAGGACCGCATCTACAGCACCGGCGATGTGGCTTCGATGCCGGTATATCTCTATTGCTACAACAACACCGCTACAATCTACAACTTCCTCGACTATGGTTTTGTACCCGAATATACTGCCAGCGACGAGAAGAACACGTGGACCAACCCCAACCAGGTGCTTACAAGCTATAAAGACAGCCAGACCGGCATCACCTACGACTTCGGACTCTACAACTGGGTTCAGAGCGAGGACGGATACTGTGACGTGCTCACCAATCAGGACGCAAAGGCCGTGGTGACCTCCGAGACCGTGTTCGACTTGGGCAACATCACTCTCGCTGACCCCGTGAAAGACGGAATGGGCTTCGTGGGCGGCAATGCGCGAGTGGTTCTCAGCTCCGGCACTCTGCCCTTTGAGGAGCCTGTCATTCCCGGCGACGTGAACGGCGACAAGAAGGTGAACGTGACCGACGTGATGTGCGTCGCCAACTATATCGTGGGCATCACTCCCGAGGTGTTTGTTGAGGAGGCAGCCGATGTGAACGCCAGCGGCTCAATTAATATCACCGACCTTATCGCCATCGCCAATATTGCAGTTGGCAACACTTCGGCACCTGCCTTGAGAGCGGCAAAGGCTGCTACCAACGACGTGCTTAGCGTTGGCGAATATGACCATGCAACTGGCACTATCGCTATCAGTCTTGACAATGCTACCGCCTACGCTGGCTTCCAGATGGACGTTGCTCTGCCACAGGGTCTCACACTTGAGAGTGCTGAACTCACAGGACGTGCCGCTTCTCACACTTTGATGACCGGTATCAACCCCGACGGCTCTATCCGTCTGCTCGGCTTCTCGCTCAACAACAACGAGATAGCTGCTGGAAGCGATGCCATTATCATTCTGAAGGTTAACACCACATCAGCACTCGACGCTAACGACGGCATTATCGTAAGCGACATCTTCTTTACCCAGAGCAACGAGGTGGAGAGCGTGCTGCCTAATGTGACCACCAATGCTGTCGTTACTGCTATCAGTGATATCCGCACCGACGGCGAGGGCGTTGACGTTTATGATATGCGCGGTGTGCTCGTGCGTCAAAGCGTGAAAGCAGCCGAGGCAACTCAAGGACTGCCAACTGGCGTTTATGTAATCAACGGTAAGAAGGTGCTTGTAAAATAATAGATACACCTATGTTAGCGAACAAGCAAACAAGCAAACAAGGCAAAGGTAGCTTACAAGCTTACAAGGAACAAGCAGACAAGGCAATGGTAGTTGTCACAGCATTACATTTGTCTCGTCGGCTCGTCGGCTCGTCAGCTCGTCAGCTCCAAAGGCTATTTCATATTTTAATACTATTGTTGGTGGCTGGAGCATTACATGCTCAGGCGGCTAATGAGTTGCGCATCGACGATTTCTCGATCCAGGCAGGTGACACGATTACTGTGCCAGTATTACTTGAGAATCCCGATACCGACTTCGCCGCTTTCCAGTTTGACCTCTATATGCCGTCGGGGCTTAGCGTTGCCGACGGCGGGTTCAAGCTGGGTGAGCGTGCCTCGAGCTCGCACCAACTGATGACAAATGTCAACGGCGATCACACCACGGTGATGGCGTTCAGCTTCCCCGCCACCAATTTCACAGGGCAGAGCGGGGCGGTGCTCACCATCGACGTGGTGGCAGCTGAGGACTTCGACGGTCAGGCGGTTATCAACGTGAAGAATATCGCGCTCACTACTGCCGATGCCAATGAGCACAGTCATCCCGACTTGGCGGTGACTGTGACGGCGCAAGGCTTTATCGTGCTGGGCAACGAGTTCTACATGAACGACTTTGAGATTGCCCCGGGCACCACCAAGACAGTGCCTGTTGTTCTCGATAACTATGCGAGTGCTATCGCTGGCTTCCAGTTCGACATGTATCTGCCCGAGGGTATTACCACAACCGCCAGTTCGTTCACCCTTAGCGACCGCAAGGGCGAGACGCACCAACTGGTAGCCAATAAGAACGGCGACCACTGGAGCGTGGTGGCATTCGGTTTTCCTACCGCCGATTTCAGCGGCGACAGCGGCGACATCATGTATATCGACTTCACGGCGAGCAAATCGTTTGTCGATAGCGCGACAATCGAGTTCCGCAACGTGATGCTCTCCACAAGCGACGCTCACGAGAGCCCTGTTGAAGACTTTGATGTGACAGTGACCGCCGATGGCGTTTATGTGCCCAGCGACTATCTCACAATCGAGGACTTCTCCATTAAGCCTGGCAAGAAGGCTGTTATGCCGGTGCTGCTTGAGAATGAGGTGACCCGTTTCTGCACTATACAGTTTGAGATGACTATTCCCGAGGGATTGACAGTCGCCGATGATGCCTTTGAGCTTACCGACCGAGCAACAGATCACGAACTGAAGATTACTGCTCTTAGTGACAATAGTTATAAGGTGGTGGTCAGAGGCCGCTATGGTCACTATTTTACCGGCACCTCGGGTGCTGTGCTCAATATTGAGGTTGCCGCCGACCGCACCTTCGAGGGTCAGGCAGTCATCAATGTGAGCAATGTGAGGCTGATAGAGCCAAACAGCGATTACACCACTATCAACGACTTTGACGTTACCGTGACTGCCGACGGCGTGTTTGTACCCGAAAATCTCTTCTATATCAACGATTTTGAGATTACTCCAGGTCAAACCCTGCAAATGCCGGTGATTATGGACAACGAGGCGACTCCTGTCGCCGCTTTTCAGCTCTCGTTGGAGATGCCCGAAGGTCTCACCGCTCATGGCGCAACGCTGAGCGACCGCAAGAGCGAGACTCACCAGGTGGTGACTAATGCAAATGGCAACACCATGTCGATTGCCGCTTTCAGCTTCCCGCCGACGGATTTCGCCGGTAACTCGGGCGAGGTGATGTATATCAGCGTCACCGCCAGCCGCGATTTCGCGGGAACCGCCACAATCCATGTGAGCGATGTGGTGCTAACCAGTGCCGATGAGGTGGAGACACTTATCGATGACTTCGATGTGAACGTCACTGCCAATGGTGTTTATGTTCCAAGCGACAATCTCTCTATCAGTGACTTCGCCATCGCTCCAGGACGCTCAACCCAAGTGCCTGTGGTGCTGACCAACGAGACAGTTGTGGTTAATGCCGTCGAGTTTGACCTTGATGTGCCACAGGAACTCACTGTGGCAAATCAGGCAAGACTTGGCGAGCGTGCCAACGGTCATCAGGTGATAATCGCCGAGCAAGGTGATATGCTGCACGTTTCTGAGTTCTGCACTCCAGCTGCCGCCTTCACAGGCGATGACGGCAACATCATGTATCTTAAAGTGAATGCTGCAAGGGAGTTTGCTGGCTCGACTGTCATAAACGTTAAGAACGTGTTGCTCAAGACCGATGGTGAGGACATCTATATCGATGACTTCGCCGTGGTGGTGACTGCCAGTGGACCATACGTGCCTGTTGACACCCTCTATATTGATGATTTCAGCATCGAGCCGGGCAAGATCCTGAGCGTGCCAGTAGTGATGGACAACGAAATCACCAGCATTGCTGCGGTGCAGTTTGATATTACTATGCCACAGGAACTCTCTATCCCGAGAGCCGACAACGGTGACTACAGCATGACACTCACCGACCGCATGAGCGACAACCATTACCTCATCGCCAATCCCAAGAGCGATGGCGATATCCGTGTTGTGGCAGTAAGCTTCCCGCCAACCGATTTCACTGGCGACAGCGGACCAATCATGAACATCGACATGGAGGCTGATGAGTCGTTTACTGGAACCACTCAGTTCACTGTGAAGAATGTGGTGATGACGACAGCCGATGCCCAGACCGAAATCAGCATCCCCGATTTTGTCGTGGTGGTAACAGCGGTCAAAGGCAGCGGTCATATTTATGGCGACGTGAACTGCGACGGCTATGTGACAACTGCCGATATTACCGCACTCTACAACTACCTGCTCAACGGCGACGAGACTTATCTCGCCACAAGCGATGTTGACGGCGACGGCAGCATCACCAGCGCCGACGTGACAGCGGTTTACAATATCCTTTTGGGGAATTAATTTAATGCAAACAAGCTGACGAGCAAATAAGCTAACGAGCAAACAAGCTGACTAGCTAACGAGCTAACGAGACAAATGTCATGCTACTAAACTACCATTGTCTTGTTTACTTGTTAGCTCGTCAGCTTGTCAGCTAAAAATACCTTATCTTAATTTATAAGAGTGACAGTGTCTCCCAGTGCCACTTTATGCTGCTTGTATAGGAGTCCTAGGGCTTTTTTGAAATCTTTTTTGCTGCAGTTGAAGGTGCGGAGGATTTCTTTGGGCGAGGACTTGTCGTTGAGGGTCATCGTGCCTCCGTTTTCTTGCAGGTAGCGCAGGATGTCGTCGGCAACGTCGTCGATGCGCATCTTCTCGATTTTTGCGAGTGTGACGTCGATTTTGCCGTCGTCGCGCACCTGTTTGATAAAGCCTGTGTGGTGCTCGCCTATGTTCACTGGTTGATACAGCTCGTTATTGTATATCATGCCCCAGTGCTTGCCATTGACAATCACTCTGTAGCCGATTTCCTGCTGCTGGACGATTAGCACGTCCACTTTCTGGCGGTGGTAATAGTCGGGTAGGGTATTGCTCAAGAACTTGTCGAGCTTGGCACTCGCCACTATGCGCTGACTGCTTGGGTCGAGATGGACATAGACGATGTAGCTTCGTCCCGCCTGCATCCTCACGCGCTGCTCACGGAACGGCACCAGCAGGTCTTTTGCCGACACCCCCCAGTCGAGGAAAGCGCCGATGGCGTTCACTGCTTTCACTCGCAAGAGGCAGAATTGCCCCACGGTGGCAAACGGTTGCTCGGTAGTCGCCACCGGTCGGTTCTCGGAGTCGTTATAGACGAAGACCTCAATGTCATCGTCAAGTTCCTCTTCGCCGGTGAGATACCGCTTAGGCAGCAGCACCTCATTGTCTTCGTCGTCAATAAGATAAGCCCCAAAATCGACAAAGCGATTTATCATTAACTTGTTGTATTCTCCAATTTTCATAGTGTTCAGCTGAAAGTTTGATGCAAAATTAAAAAAAAATGGAGTCGAAAGGCTGTTAAAGAGTGTTAATATCGTGAGGGGTGATGCAGTATTTCGGCTGTGTCTGTGTTTAGCATGTGAAAACTGGTTGGAAAAATGGCAATTTTCAGTGCTTTTTCTATATTTTGGCATGAAATTTGTTTCTATTTTGAATAATTTTTAGTAGTTTTAGATAAATTAGACTGCGCCTCGGGAAAAAAATTAAAAAACTTCGTTTTTCATTTTGTTTTTCACTCGGCTTGCACTAATTTTGCAGTTTAACTAAGTAGAATTTAAACTTTTACTGTTTTTTATAGTCTAAGAAACAAATATGAAATAATTGAATATTAATAATTTAAAGCATAGAACATTATGAATTACAAATTATTGACTCTAATGGGTGCCTTGCTGGTGGGCTTCGGCTGCGCTATGGCACAGGATTATGAGGACGACATCTACTATGATGGCAGCAAAGAGACAAAGACTGTCAAGGTTGTCACCAAGCAGGCGCCGCCTTCTTCGGGCTATTATGGGGAACTTTCTACCCAAGTGACCCCTCTCAATGGTGTGATTAACGGACGTGATGTTGATGAGTATAATCGCCGTATTGAGTATTACGACGAGAACGACACTGTTTATCTTGACGACGAGGAGTTTGCCAACACCCGTCGCATCGAGCGTTTCCATAACCCCGACATCGTGATTAGAAGCAACGACCCTGACCTTATCGAGTATTATTTCGATAACACCCCGACAGTCAACCTCGTCGTTGGTTCTGACTGGAGTTGGGGACCATACTGGGGCTGGGGATACCGTTATTATGACCCTTGGTACAGCTGGTCGTGGGGATGGCACAGCCCTTGGTACTACAGCAGCTGGTATGACTGGGGTTGGTATGGCGGCTATCGTTATCATCCTTGGTCTTACTGGGGACGTCCATGGGGTGGCTACTGGGGTGGCTACTGG
>CALDIG010000312.1 GCA_937904375.1 uncultured Prevotellaceae bacterium | reverse complement strand
GCCCCGAGTGGACTTTCACCACAGATGTATAACATGCCCGTCGTACACAAAAAAGCGAGCATGGCATCGGTTGGTGCTATGCTCGCTTTTTTGTGACTTGTTTGTAGCAGCTATCGATTGAAGTTCTGGAGTTCAGCTTTGGCATCCTCGTCGCCTTGAGCTGCGGCCTTACCTAGCCACTCGGCAGCTTTGTTGAGGTTCTTTTTCACACCCTGCCCTTCTTTGTAGGAGATGCCTAGATTGTACTGCGCTATCACGTCGCCCTGCTCGGCAGCCTTCTGATACCACTCGACGGCTTTCTTGGCGTTCTTCTTCACACCTTTGCCCTCGTCGTAGCAGATGGCGAGACATCGCTGCCCCACAGCATGGCCTTGGTTGGCGGCTTTCTCAAACCAAGTGAACGCCTTCTTGTAGTCCTGCTTCATGCCCTCGCCATTGAAATAGCAACTTCCCAAGCCGCACTGTGCCAGCGCATCGCCCTGCATAGCGGCCTTCTCATACCAGAAGGCGGCTAGCTCGAAGTTTTGCGGCACAATAATACCCTCATCATATATGTCACCAAGGTTGTACTGGGCAATGACATTGCCTTTCTCGGCAGCCTTCTGATACCAATACACCGCCTGGTTGCCATCTTGCGGAGCGCAGTCGCCGTTCTGATAACATACAGCGAGTGCCAGCTGCGCATATTCGTCGCCCTGCTGGGCGTCAACAAAATATTCCCTTGCCTTGCCCGAGAGGGTGGGAGGAATCTTGCTCGTCTGCGCTGCGGCAACAGTAGAGAATAGCATCACCATCGCCAAGCACACGACCACTTGAGATAATACTGATTTGTTCATAATCTATCGGTTTTATGATTGTTATTCATTATCCTCGCAAAGATAAGAAGTTTTTTTCTTCCTAGCAAATCGACTTACTCAAAACTCACAAATTCGCCTAAAAAGAATCATCAGCAAAAAAATTGGCACATTTTTTGTATCTGAGGTTTTAAACTTCGATGCCTAATGGTCATCTAATGTTCAATAAAATTTCTATACATATCTTTTAAAATTATTTTGTCTCACTTTAAAAAATTGTTTTAGGTACTATGGAATTTTTTATTATTAAGAATGATGAGCAGTACGGTCCCTACACCATCGACCAACTGCGTGAGATAGGAATTGATGCCAACACCCCTGTGTGGCACAAGGGCCTTGACAACTGGATTCTGGCTGACGAGATTGACGAGCTGAGAGATGTGCTAGCACTCTCTCCCGTGCCCGACAATGATGAGGAAGAGATAATTGAAGAGCCCGAAGTGAGTTATTCGGCTCCGCCCCAATGGGACAAGCGGCAGATGCGGAGGCTGACTGGGAAAGAGCTGCGTGAGTCGCGAGCACAAAGTTCCTATAAGCCCAAGAAGAGCCGCACCGGCCTGTGGGTGACCCTGGGTGTGGTGGCCACCCTCGCCATTATTCTCTTCGTAACCAATCCCAAGAAAGAGGACCACTGCCGCGAGATCACCAACGTGTCGCGCGCATGGGTCAACGAGACCATCGACAACTTTGGCGGCGACAACCTGATTGGTGGAGTAGTGAAGTCGGCATCTACATGGCTCATCCGCAGTGCTGTAGATGAGAATGTGCAAATCGATAATTATGGCTTGTTCTCTATCGGCTATATCGACACCGGAGCCGAGAAGTCACGAGTATCGTTGGGCATTCTGGGCAATGTGTTCACCTTCAACAAGGAACAGCTCAGCGAGAAGGTGAATGAGATTATCTCCAAATATATGCAGGACGCGATAGATATTAGCGAATGGTTCTCGTTCGACGGCGACAATCTTGACGATATGCTGGTAGATGGATTAGTAGATATGATAGGCGACAGAATGTTTGGCGAGCGCCCCCGAGAGCACACAACGACTCCTGAAGAGGGAAACATCTATAACGAAAACCAAGAATCATCTATTCTCCCTATCGGCGAAGAATTTCTCAGAGAAGGCGCCAAAACAATCATCAGAGAAGGCGCCGACTACCTGATGGACCAAGTGGACAACATAGGGAGATGAGTTTCACACCATAATAAAAAAATGGCTTGGCAGATGAGTGCCAAGCCGTTTTTTCATTGTAGATGAGTGTTCTGATTTTACAACACTCCACGAAACACTTGCCATCACAGCTCGTCGTGGGCGAAGGCGAGGAGCAGCTTCGACTTGTAGCGTCGCCACTCGAGGTAGAAAATGCTGCTGCCATATTTCAAGCCACGAGCGTCAATCTCGCCGTAGAAACGCATCAGCACGAAGTTGGCCAGCAGAGCCACCAAGGTGTCGTGAAGTGCCTCATCAAACGATGCCGGCTGCTGGTGCCTGAACTCGAAGGTCATCATGATGTTTCGAGACTCGATGTTGGGGTTGTAGTTGTCGAAGGTGAGGTAGCCCATCACGCGCTGACGGATGTCGGCATAGCCTTCCTTGAGTTTGAGCAGCAACATACGGCGGTTGTCGGGGGTGAGCACTCTCATCCCCTCGTTATAAGCGGCATGCCAGGCACTCTGAGCATACACATAGTTGAGAACTTCGTCAAAATCGATGTAAATTGTGACACTGTTGTTTTTCATGGTTTTTTTTAAAAAAAAGTTTAGAGGTTAGAGTTTAGTGTTTAGAGACTTCTTTAATGCAGAATGCGGAATTTTCTGACAACTGAATACTGATAACTGAAAACTAGCGAGCGCAGCGAGCGACAAACTAGCGAACGTCAGCGAGCGGCTAACTAGCAAGCACAGCGAGCGGCAAAACCAGCGAGCGCAGCGAGCGGCAAAACCAGCGAGCACCGCGAGCGGCAAAACCAGCGAGCGCAGCGAGCGACTCACGCTGCTCTCCCGTATGGTCGTCGGCAGTTCATTTTGCTGAGTTCGCGCTTGATGATTACCCATGCGTGCTCCTCGGCGAGGAAGAACCGTGAGGCCCGGCACTGCTCAAGCACCAGCTCCACCGCCTGGGCAATCGACAGTCTGCACTCACGCATCAGACGTTCCACACGGGCAGTAATCTCCAGCCACATGTCGCGGATGCAGCTGCTCTTGAAAGCAATCGCGTCCTTGTCGCGCAGCAGCTGCGCCACCACGATGTAGGCGCGGTCAAAGCCCACATGGTATCGCGGACTTCCGCTGGCGAGCGCCATGGTGAGCGCCACCCGGCGCATATTCGTCACTCGACAAGCCTTGAGGCTGTCATAAATCTCGCAATAGAGCTCGGTCAATTCCCTGTCGCGCTCGGCACGACGCTGAGCGCTCTCACTTTGGTTCAAATAGTTCATTTGTGTTTAATTTTAGAAATAAGGTTTGAAATAATTTTCACGGCACAAAGATAATACACCCTAATGGTAAAATGCAAATATTTTAAGGTTATTTTACACTTAATTTCAAAAAATCGGCAAAAGGGGTCGGTTCTTTTTTGCCGATTCTTTAAACCTTTTGAAATAAAACTATGACGCTCAAGAGAATTATCCCCTGAGCGTCATAAACTATTTTAGGTAATATTACCTTTTTATTTTACTGAGAAGTCGGCTTTGCGCATATCGCCTTCGCGAGCGAGTGCGGTGTGGAATGCGAGAGCCATCTCGTTGTTCTGCATCACGTGCCCCATCTTGCACACTTTGAGGTACTCGCGCAGCAACGGGCGATACACCGGATGTGCAGCCTTCTCGATAATCTCCTCGGCAGCCTGAATGGGATCCTTGAAACGCAGGTCGGCGACACCCTGGTCGGTGACGATGATATCGACGCTGTGAATGGTGTGGTCGATGTGTGTACACATCGGCACGATAGTAGAGATGCAGTCGTCTTTCTTAATCGACGGGCACATGAAGATTGAGGTGTAAGCGTTGCGGGTGAAGTCACCGCTGCCGCCGATGCCGTTCATCAGCCTGGTGCCGCTCACGTGCGACGAGTTGATGTTGCCGAAGATGTCGGCCTCGAGGGCGGTGTTCATCGAGAGCACTCCCAAGCGACGGATAACCTCGGGGTTGTTAGAGATTTCGCAAGGACGCATGAGCACCTTGTCGTGCAGCTTGTCGATGTTGGCAAAGAACTCTGCCATAGTATCGTAAGCGAGGGTGAGCGAACATGTGCTCACAAATTTGCAGTGTCCGTCGAGAAGCAGCTTGACGAAGGTGTCTTGCATCACCTCAGTATATACCTCAAATGGTGGAATCTCGTCGCTCTCCTCCAGGCTGTCGAGCACAGCGTTGGCGATGTTGCCCACACCGCTCTGCAACGGCAGGAACGACTTGGGGATGCGGTCGTTCTTCATCTCGTTGATAAGGAATTGAACCACGTTGTGGCCAATCTGGCGAGTGGTATCGTCAACGGGCGTGAAAGCGTCGGCCTTGCCGAGCTGGAACGAGGTCTTCACCACGCCCACCACCTTCTTGGGGTCAACGTGCGCTGTGGGTGAGCCGGCACGGTCGTGAGGGGTGTAGATGGGTATCTCGCGACGGTTGGGCGGGTCGAGAGGGATATAGATGTCGTGCAAGCCACGGATGCTCTCGGGCAACTGGTCGTTAAGCTCGATGATGACCTTCTCGGCGCACATCAGCCAAGTGGGAGTGCAGCCCACCGAAGTGCCGAGCACGATTTCGCCGTCGTCGCTGATGCTCTGTGCCTCGACGATGGCAACGTCCATCTTGCCGTAGTAATTGTAGCGGAACTCCTGCGAGAGTTCGCTCAAATGGCGGTCGTTGTAGTGGATAGCGCCGCTATTGATGGCCTTGCGCAGGTCGGGGTGCGACTGGTAAGGCGAGCGGTAGTTGATAGCCTCGGCGCGGGTGAGCTCTCCATCGATGAAGTCGTTGGTAGATGCGCCGCTGAAGATGTTGATTTTAAACTCACGGCCTGCCTCATGCTCACGGCGAGCCTTGGCGGCGATGAATGGGGTCACTGCCTTGGGGCAGCCAGGGGCGGTAAATCCCGATACGCCCACGTTGTCACCATTCTTGACAAATTCGGCAGCCTCTTCGGCTGTAATGATAGGATAAATCATTTTTCTTCTTGATTTAGTTTATTTTTTAGTTTTTCCTTAGCTAACAAGGTGACGAGCTAACAAGGTGACGAGGCCATTCTATCCAGCTCACTTTGCCACAGCAGGTCACTCATCAATGTCTTTGCGCTGCTTTTCGCAAAAACCGTGCAAAGTTACATATTATTTTTCTAAAGAAGCAAAGGAATTAAAGGAAAACCATTCCACTGTAGATAAAAAACATCCTATCGCCGACTAATGACCGATTTGGGGGTTAGTCTCTTACTGACAGCGGAGTGCAACCTCTCATGCGCTTGAAGAACTTGTCAAAAGCCGCTGAAGTTGAGAAATTAAGCCTGTCGGCTATCTGCGCCACTGTGAGCGGAGTGGTCTTCAGCAGCCACACCGCCTCGACAGCCAGCATCTCGTTAATGCACTCCACGACAGTCCTGCCCAAGATACTTTTCACTATGCGTGACAGATAGGTGGTGGTGATGTTCAACGCATCGGCGTAGAACTTGATGTTGTGCTGCTCGATATAGTTTTTTTGCAACAACGCGTAGAATGAGATGAAGGTTTCCTCGGTTTGCTTCGTAATTGAAAGGCGTGCTTTCTCAAACGCCTGTATGCTTATCAAATCATCAATAAACACGGAATAAAGCATTTCCAGTATCTCATTTTTCAGCGATAATGGTTGGGAAACATACTCGCCAATCAGCATCATGACCGAATGTACCCTGTGCGCATCGTCACTTGTGAGCGACAGTTTGGACTTGCCTAACTTTGACAGCGGAATCATTGATGCCTGCAACAGGTTGCGAAACGCTTGTGCGCTGTGAGCCATCTGTTCGTCAACCATCAAAGAAATGCCTTCAAAGTCGTCGCTGACATCAATTATGCGCAACACGCTGCCGGGATAGTAAGTGTAGATGTCGTTCTTGGAAAATGAAAGTTTGGTGTTCCCGTTCAAGAGCGTCAGTTCTCCTTGTGTAATAAGTGTGAACGTGTAGCAGTTGAGCGACTCGGTCATATCATTGGTGGTCATTGTGCGCGCACCGTTGAAAAAGGAACACGCCATTTTGCCGTTCCACAATTCGTTCAAGTGTCCTTTACCGAACTTGTTAAAGTAGTCTTGGAGATTATACATGAGAATAAAAAACTTTTTTTAAGTGTTAAGTGTTAAGTTTTAAGTGTTAAGTTTTAAGTGTTAAGTGACAGCTGAAACTGACAACTCTAAACTCTAAACTCAAAACTATTATGACGTTGCAAAGTTACAAAAAAATTATAAATGTTTCGTTTGGGATAATCATTGGTTTGTTAGAAATTTTGCAGTCTTGCTGCCTGGCGGTAAATTTGTGGCGCAATAACAACCATTATAAATCATTTCAAAATGGATAAGAAAAAAACTATTGAGACATTGCAGTTCTTCGTTACTGGCCTCACCGAGGGCGCTTTGGTTCACAAACTGCAAGGACAGCTTTTCAAGTCGCAAGGTTTAGGCAAACTGGGCGACAAGTATGTTAACCACTTTACCGAGGAGATGGGATGGGTCGAGAAATTCGTTGACCGCATCCTTGACCTTGGCGGCGAGGTGAAATTTGACGGCGCTAAGGCGCGTGACCTCGTTGACAACCCCGTGGACTATGTTAAGGCCGACCTCGCCATTCAGGAGAAGGGCGTAGAGCTGCTCTACAAGTGCATGGCAGAACTCCGTGACGACCCCACCACCTACGACATCATGAAGGCCTACCTTGCCGACGAGGAGGAAGACCTCTACTGGTCGCAGGGTCAGCTTGAGCTCATCGAGAAAATTGGTGCTCAGAACTGGTTTCTCACTCATCTCTAAATCATTTTTTAACTATGGAAGCAAAAGAACAAGTTTTAGAAACTATGCGCAAGGCTGGTGTGCCTTTGAACGCAGGTAAAGTGGCTGAGCTGTCGGGACTCGACCGCAAGGTCGTTGACAAGGCTTTCGCCGAGCTGAAGAAGGATGGCGCCATCGTGTCGCCAGTCCGCTGCAAGTGGGAACCAGCAAAGTAAGAATGATTTATATGTGGTGGTAACACATGGATGCTTGAAGCAAAATGGTTACCACCATTTTTTGTATCAACCAAATAAAACAGATTTATGAGCAAGTATAAATGCCCCTGTAAATATACCTACGACCCCGAAGTGGGAGACCCCAAGCAGGGAATACCTCCCGGCACAAAGTTTGAAGACCTGCCCGATGACTGGCGTTGCCCACGCTGCAAGCGCAAGAAGGAGAAATTTGTGCCCATAGAGGAATAGGCAAGTGCTAATGGACGGATTTGCTCTCGCTCTTACTATACCCTTCGCCGGCACAGTGCTTGGCGCGGCATTCGTGTTCCTGATGCGCGACTCGATGTCGGGGCGGCTGCAGCGCTCGCTTCTTGGCTTCGCTTCGGGCGTGATGGTCGCCGCGGCAGTGTGGTCGCTGCTCTTGCCGAGCATCGAGATGGCGGGAGGCGACGGCTTCGCTACGGTGATGCCGGCTGCTACGGGTCTATTGGCAGGTATGGGATTTCTGTATCTGATAGATGTGCTTATTCCTCACCTCCACCCCGGCGAGAGCAGCCCCGAAGGTCCGCGCAGTCACTTGTCGCGCACTTCGATGTTGGCGTTGGCGGTCACCATCCATAATATTCCCGAAGGAATGGCAGTGGGCGTGGTAATCGCCACCATGCTTCAAGGCGGCAGCGACATTACCGCGGCAAGCGCACTGGCGGTTTCGCTGGGCATCGCCATTCAGAACATACCCGAGGGGGCGATTATCTCCATGCCCCTTAGAGCCGAGGGCAACACGCGCATGAGAGCTTTCACCATTGGCGCGCTCAGCGGGCTGGTTGAGCCTATTGGAAACATCACAATCATCCTGCTGGCTTCCACTCTGCAACCCCTATTGCCCTTCCTGCTCGCATTTGCGGCAGGCTCAATGCTGTATGTCGTCGTGGAGGAGCTTATCCCTGAAGCTTCGCAAGGCGAGCACAGCAATCTCGGCACCATCGGTTTTGCCATTGGCTTTGTGCTGATGATGGTGCTCGATGTAGTGTTAGGATAAAATATTAACAAATAAAGAGAAGACAATGATAATCAAAGCAGTAAAATTCAGACGTGCGGGTTCTATACCCAACCTTTCGTCTATGGTGGCGAGGAGGGAATGGACAAGTTTGACCAGAACATACGCTATCGTGGCACCCTCCAGAATTACCTGATAGATACTGGTTCGGAAGTGATACTGGTTGACACCGGACTTCCCGCAGGCACTCCCGAGGAGACCCCCGACGAGACATCTATGGCATTTACCGGCAAGGACATCTGTAGCTATATGGAAGCTCTGGCAGCATTGGGCTATCGTCCCGAGCAAGTGACCAAGATTCTGCTCACTCACCGCCACGCCGACCACAGCGGCGAGCTGCGCTCGTTCCCCAATGCTAGGGTTTATGTGAACAACGACGAGATGGACGCCGATGAGTTGCAGGGACTCACTAATCTCGTGCCGGTGAGCTATACCGACGGACCGTACTACAACTTCCCCGAGAGCCAGAAGATAGCAGATGGTATCTACTTCATAAAGGCAAAGGGCCACACCAAGGGCAACAGCATCATCGTGGTGGAGAGCGACGGGCTGTTCTATATGCTTCATGGTGACATCACCTACGTCGATGAAGCGTTGCATGATGACAAACTCTCAGTGGTTTTCGACGACCTGACTGCTGCTCGTGAGACTCTTGACCGTGTGCGCGAATTTGTGCGCAACCATCCTACGGTATATTGCGGCACCCACACCCCGCAGGGCTACGAGAACCTGGAGGCGAAGCGCGTGATAGACCTTGACAATCCTGTGCCGACGGTGCTCGCCGAAGTGAACTTTGAGAACAAGGAAGCCAGCGGCAAGTATGTGTGCTCAATCTGCGGATATGTGTACGACCCCGCCGAGCACGACGGAGTGGCTTTTGAAGACCTGCCCGACGACTGGCGTTGCCCACGCTGCAAGCAGCCCAAGGACAAGTTCAACAAAGCATAGACTGGAGTTTCAGCTAAAACCTAAAAGCGATATAGCCACCGCAAGGTGCATATCAATTTTTTTGCCTGAGAGTGCCTTAACCGGCACTCTTTTTGTTGTCTTTTAGTGAAGGGATCTGTATGCTAGATTTGCTACATAGAAACTGAAAAAGGCTTATATTTGCTCACATGCTTGCTGTTCTTTAAAAAATTACGCTGATTGATATATTTTGTTTGCAAACATTATTTAGACCCCGATGTTACGGTTTACAGGGTAGAGGACATGCATTGCAGCCATTGCGAGACTGCCGTAGTCCGTGCCGTCGAGTTAGAATCCCTTCCGATACACCTTCGGACTCATGCCCTTCAAGCGCGAGAAGAACTTGCTGAACGAGGGACTGTCGGCGAAGTGGAGTCGGTCGGCAATCTGGGTGATGCTCATTGACGTGGTGCGCAGCAGGAACGAGGCCTCCATCAGCAGCATCTGGTTGATGTAGTCGATGACGGTACGACCCGATACCTGACGGACAACGCGCGAGAGATAGACCTGCGAGATGTTGAGCCGTGAGGCATAGAAGGCAATGTCGCGGTGATCGGCAAAGTGCTGGGGCAAGAGACGGATGAAGCCGATGAAGATGTCCTCTACACGCTGGGGTGTCTGCCGGTGACTGATGGCCTGCTGCTGGGCGTTCTGCACGTCGAGCAGGAAGACGGTATAAAGCATGCGCAACACCTCACCTTTATAAATATGGTCGGAGTGCAGATAGGCAATAATCTCGCGCATCCTCTCGGCCAGATGCTGCGCCGTCTGGTGGGGCAGTGCCACTTTCGGCTCGTGCAATTGCACGATGGGCTGGTAGGCAATGTTCACCAGGTCGCGCACGGTGGGCAACTCGATGGTAGTATGCTCGTCGGCCATCAGGCAGATGCCGCGATAGTTCTCTGAGGCAGAAACGATGTTGACAGAAAGACCGGGCGAATAGAAGTAGAGGTCGTCGGGCTGGAGCGTCAGCATCCTGCCATTGCATAAAAACTTCAGCCAGCCTTCCGTCACCAGCGTAAACGTATAGGCTGAGAGAAACCCCTGCGTCTCATTCGTGCGGAACGTCTTGCCTGCATCGGTCTCCATGCAATACATCTTGCCGTCCCAATCGCTCATCGGCATGTCGCCAAACATGGCTATCCAACTTTCCTTCAGTGTGTACATAAGCATGAAATTTGGTGCAAAGGTACGCATATATTTTGAATTTGTATCATTTCAGACATGTTTTGTGTCATTTTAGATATAGAAAGTTTCAGAAAATAGTCGTAACTTTGCAGCCGAAAGATAGTTATTAACTAAAAACAGAATACGATTATGACAAAAGAAGAAGCTTTGAAACAGTTTGCTGAGCTTGGCGCAGCATGGTTTGGTAACAGTAAGCAACATTTTGCCTTCTCGGCATACTGCCGTCTGCAGGGCTGGAACAAGTTGGCCGACAAGTGGAAGGAAGAGGCTGAGGAAGAGTGGGAAGAGGCCGAAGAGGTGCTCAACCGTCTGGTGGAACTCGGCTGCAAGCCCGCAGACCTGCAGGAGGCCATGAAGACGATGGAGTTCCCCTTCTACGACGACCCGAAGCAGCAGATTGAGTCCGACTACTCGCCAGAAGCACAAGATGCAATTAGAATGATGAGCGAGATGGCTAATGCCTTTTCTGACGACTACATCACTCAGAAACTCATCTACAAGTGGATAGAAGGCGAGAAGGAACACGTGGCTTGGATGGCACAGTATCTGAACTATATCGATAAACTGGGCTACGAGAATTTCCTGACCGCAATGATGTGATTTTCATTGAACATTGAACATTGAAGATTATGGAAGCAGCAAAGAAAGTTTACGATTTCCTGGAGAAAGCAGGAACGTTTTATCTCGCAACGGTAGAGGGCGACCAGCCCCGAGTACGTCCCTACGGAGCCATGTTGTTCTACGAGGAGAAAATCTACATCATGGCATTCGGCAAGACCAATGCCACCCGTCAGATTGCAGATAACCAGAAAGCAGAGATTTGTGCCTTCAAGGGTCAGACGCTGCGCATTGAATGCAAGTTGGTGGAGGACAACCGTCCCGAGGTGGGCAAGGCTCTGATTGACAAGATGCCCGTACTGAAGGATGCCCTCGGCGAGAACTGCGAGAATGGTGTGATGTACTATCTGAAGGATGCCAAGGCCGACTTCTTCAAGATGATGGAACTGG
>CALDIG010000311.1 GCA_937904375.1 uncultured Prevotellaceae bacterium | reverse complement strand
GGAACTTAAAAGACGTAGCCAACACATAGGACTTTACTCTAAAGAATAGCCTTTCACAACAATCATAGGACCGGCAGGGATTTTTTTCATCTTCCCTTTCACATTGTTGCGGGCATAGTAGCTTTTGAAGTTGACAGGGAAAGAGAGCCTACCTTTTCCCTTGATGTCAACAACGCTTATTGTGATACAATATTTGTTTTTCCCTTTAAGCACTATGAGTTCCTCTGGTCTGACATATATTTGTTTTCCATTGTCGGCAGGTGTGACACACTTGTAGATGGGTTTGTTTAGTACATTGACAAATTCTTTGTCTCGAACCTCGTAGCAGTTGAAACTCAACAAGCATTCCTCATACTCGCACTTATCGATACTTACAATGATGTCAGTCAGCAGATAGTCTTTCTTTTTCTTAAAGATTGGCCCCCACTCCAAGTCACCCTTGCTATCGCCTTCGAAAGCGGCCTTACCCACACTTATCCATGACTTACCAGACAACGTTTGCGGCTTGTTTTTTTTGCCGTCAACTATGACTTCTGCAAGTTCGACGGACTTGTCTCGTAGCGTTACGGTCAGTTCCCGTCCATCGGCGTAAGACGCATAGGGAATCGTCGCCGTCTGATAGGAAACGTGAGTAACAGTCAGTTCATCCTTGCGCCCTGAGGGTACCGTTAGCGTGAAATACCCCTCTGCATCAGAGATAACGCCCACGCTATCTTCCTCGATGCCAATGCTGACGTACCCCACACCGGCACCTTGCTCGTTGATGACGTGGCCTTTGACTATGGTCTGTGCTTGCACTGCAATTCCAAGAAAAGCAAGTAGAACTATGATAATAATTCTCATCTTAATCATGTCGATTTTTAGTTTAGTAGAAAGATAATATGACTATGTCTCACACCGTTGCCACTTCGTGATATACTTGAAGCACCGGGGCTTGCAATGCTTCTTCAATAGCGACAACTGTATCAATCGTGAAATTGTGAGTTCCACGCATCCATTTACTTATCTCTGCCTCGCTCTTTCCAAGCATGAGCGCGAGATCTTTTTGCCGCAGGTTGCGCTCCGCAAGAATCTGATGAATGCGGTCAACAATCTGAAATGAAAGGCTTACGCGTTCCTTCACTTCGGGATTTATGTGGCGGCGACGTTCTTCTATTATCTTACTCCGTTTCATCTCTGCTAAAGTTTAAGTTTCCAACAATTTCTTTATCAACCAAAACTATTGTGCCGTCTTTAATTCTTGATGAAATAAAGCGACTAGTGTCAATCAGTAGTTTGACGTATGGCGCAAGTTGTTCGCTCTCCTCCCAAGTGGGAGCATCTTTCACTCCACCATTGCCGAACACCAAAATTTTATCAGACAATCGCAAACAATACAATCTCACTTTGTTGCCGATGTCAATCGGTATCACACCAACACCATCGCCATAACGTCCTTCGGGACGAAAATAGCGTTCCAATGCACCTCGCTCGGCAATGTTGTCGAGCCAAGATATGATGACATCGATATCCTCGTCATATTCACTACCAGTTGGGAATTTCTCAAAGAAACGCTCTAATTCAGAGAGTTCTTCCTATTCCAAATGGATGCTGTAGAAATTCACATTGGAATATTCTTCAACCAAATCTATGTAATAACGTTGTTTCATTCTTAACTTTTAAGTTATCTTGCCGCAAAGGTAAGTCAAAGAATTCAATGCACCAAATAAATTAACTTAAAAATTAAGTTTTGTTGCAATTTTTATTCTCTCTTGGATTTTGGACTTTTGTTATTCATCAGCCATTGGTAATCATCTTGGGCTTGCTTGATGCCGAGATCGCCGGTAACGGTGTTTACGGTGACAAACGGCTCGTTGAGCCTTTCGTTCAAGCGGGCAATCGTCTCACTCAGGGCATTGTTTTCCTGAGCAATGACCATTGGGGCCTGTGACTGCGCCAGCACTGCGGGAGCAGTGAACGTGCGGCTCACATCGGCGTTGCGAAGACTGCCGATAGTGTTTATCCGCAAGCTTGGCGATGAAATCGACGGCCATTGCCAGAATGACGTCGATGTAGGCGATTGCGAGCCACACTGCATTAATGTGCAGTGAGGCGTTTTTGAGTGTTTCGACAAGAAATTCCATAGAATTTGATGAGTGATTAGTGGTGAGTGATGAGTGATTTTTGTCGCAAAGTTCGGAATCAATCACCCCAATTTCAAAAGACACGAAAAAACGCACCTCCCGAAAGAGATGCGTCGTCAAAACATTTGATGAAGCAAGTATGGAGGTTAGTTTCCGAGACGCGAGCGCTCTTCCTGTCCGGCGCCGGTCCCCTTGTATTTGCTTTGAGTGGCATTGATCTTATAGCGCACGGTGACTTCGAGTTGCCGCGAGTCGGTTTTTGTGATGTATCGCATCGAGCGCAGGCCGTAGTTTATGTTCAAGTCCTCGTAGGCGCCAAGCAGGTTGTGGCCCGACACCTGCACCGAGAGGCGGTCGTTGAGAAACGTCTTGGTCACGCTCAGATAGAGTTGCCAGGTTGCCTTGTTGATGTTCACATTCTCCTTGTCGCCACACGAAGTGAAAGCGAGGTTGGCCTGAGCTGTGAGCGTGGGCAGGATTTGGAAATTGTTGTTCCACTGCACAAGAAAAATGGGGCGCTTGGGGCTGATGAAGCCTGCGGGCGACGGAATCTTCACCCAATCCTTAAGCAAGCCCATAGTGAGGCGTGGTTGATAAATTCCAAATTGCGGGTTGAGCGATACCATGGCACGGAAAGCGTCGGCATGGTCAACGTTGGCACGGGTGATAATCGTTGTTTCCTCGCTGCCGGGGGCGGCCTCGCCCGTGTTGACAATCACGTCTTTGGTGCGCTTGTAGTCGAGCATGACGCTCATCCATCGCCACATAGCCATCACCGACAGTGAGTTGACCACCGATGGACGTAGCAAGGGGTTGCCACGGTTCCATGTGAAGCGGTTGACGTATGTGGTGTTGCCCGAGAGCATAAAGTAGTAAGGGCGCATAATCTTCATTCCATAATTGAGCATGAGTTGCACCTTACCGGCTCGTGCCGTCAGTCCAACGCTTGGGAAGAAATGGTGATAGGTGCGGCTCTGCTCGGCGATTCGCTTGCCGTTGTCGTAGTAATCGGAGTTGACGTTCTCGTTGCGTAGGCCCAGACGCAGTTGGCCAAATGGCAGCGGATGGTTGTACTCGGTGAACAGGATGTAATTGCGTTCACGCTGCTCGGTGAAGGTGGTGGGCACAATGTTCTCGGGGTTGACATAGTCATCGTTGCGGCGCGTGTGGTCATACTCGCCTCCCACCTGCAGATTGCCGCCCCACAGTTGCCACGACAGCACGAGTTTGGATGCCCACAGTTGGTTGCGCTGTACGCTTTGGCTTGTTACCGTGCGGCTTTGCTGCTCTTGGCTCACCTCGTTGTTGAAGGAGTTTGTGCGCTCTTTAAAGAACACATAGTCAGTGTTGAAGTCAATCGACGTCTTGCCCACGCGGCCATTGTAATAGACGTTGAGCGTATGCGGCATGTTGGATGTCTTCTTTATGAGCAGGTCATTGTCGAGATGGTCGTAGAAAGCGCCGTCGGCAGTCACGTCTGCGACAACCCAACCCGTAGTACGGTTGAAGAAATGTGCCTTGGTCTCGTAGCGTGCACCGATGGCGTGGCGGTCGTTGAAGATGTAGTTGACTCCCCACGACGAGTAGAGCGAGTTGGCATGGCGGCTGCTGTGGGAAGATCCTTCGTGGTGCCACTGCTTGTCGGCTTTAACGTCAAAGGTGACATTCTCATCGCTCTTCATGCGGTCATCGTTATACCACACGCTGCCGAACACGTCCAGCCCCTTGTGGCGGTAATTCCAGTTCAGGCCCAACGCGAGGTCAGGGTACTTGCTTGCCCATAAACTCGCCTGGGTGTCGAACGAGAAACCCTCTCCCTGCGGACGCTTGGTCTTGATGAGGATAACGCTCTCCACATCGGCTTTATATTTGGCTCCAGGGTTGGTGATGAGTTCCACACTTTGAATGTTGTCGCTGCTGAGTTGCGCCAGTTCACTATCGTTGCGCATCTGTCGGCCGTTGATATAGATGAGCGGCGTACCTTTACCGAACACCTCAACGCTTGTGCCTTTCTTCTGCACGCCCGGCAGGTTGCCAAGCACCTCGGTCGCTGTGCCCACTTTGCTCAGCAGCGTGCCATCCACATCGGTCTTGATGCCCTCGGTGGTGAGTTTATAGGTGGGACGCGCGCCCTTCACCACCACTTCGCCGAGCATAGTGGCCTCGGGCAGGAGCTGAATAGCACCCAGGTCTCCGGCAGTGGCATTGACATACGTTGTCTCATAACCGATATATGAGATTTTGACAATGGCGCTTGATTGCTGTGCCGAGAGCGAAAACGCACCGGCATCATCGGTCATCGTGCCTGCCACAAACGCACTGTCGGCAGGGTTGAGAAGCACCACGTTGGCAAAGGCGAACGGTTGGTTCAGTTCGTCAACGACCTTTCCGGTGAATGTTGCAGCAGTCGCAGTTATAGCCACTGCCAGCGAGAGAATGATGAATTGAATTCGTTTCATTGTTGTATCTGTTTTATTATGTTTTTTGTGAGAGCAAAATTATTGTCATGTTCACGCATTAGACGTACACTAAAGGGTGAAAAGTTGCGGCAATATTGAAAAACAGCCAACTTTCACACTTTAGGGTGTGAAAAACATTAACAATTCCGATATTTGCATTAACTTTGCAACCGCAAATCATACCATTATGGCAAAGGTTGAAGATTTCTTCGGGACATTAAATACGGTAAACGACATTCAAGATGAGCGGTATTCCCATCTTGAACTGCTCAAGCGTGCCGTTGACGCGATGGCCAACGCTACCTATCAAAGTATCTATGTCATCGACTACTTCAAGCGGGAGTTCCTGCATGTGGCAAGCAATCCGCTGTTTCTGTGCGGTCATACGGCAGAGGAGATGCGGCAGATGGGGTATGACTTTTACATCAAGCATGTGCCAGCCGAAGAGCAGGCTATGCTACTCGAAATTAACGAGGCCGGATTTCAGAAATTCAACGGCACTCCACATGATGAGCGTAAAGGCTGCTTCATGAGCTATGATTTCCACATCAGTGATGGCGACACCACATTCTTGGTGAATCATAAAATCACACCGTTTGCACTTGCCGACGATGGCAGGGCATGGCTGGCCATGTGTGTCGTTTCACTCTCGCCCCACAGCGATCCCGGCCACATTGAATTCCATAAAAAGGGCGATGCCAAATATTGGGAATACAAACTTGAGAGTCATCGGTGGATTTCGAAAGAGGCGGTGACGCTCCGCCCACAGGAGAAACAGGTGCTCGTCCTCTCGGCACAAGGCTACACTGTGGCTCAAATCGCCGACAAGATGTGCCGCTCAATCGACACGGTCAAGACCTATAAACGCCTGATGTTTGAGCGACTTGGCACCCGCTCCATCACCGAAGCCCTCACACTCGCCACCAACTCAGGGCTTATCTGATAGTCACGTTTTATATATGATGAAACACTGCCAGATACTTTCCTTTTCGGTCTCTACCCGAAAAGCGGAAACGAGTGCTGATAGTTGGTTGGTGTCAATCATAAGAATGTAGTTTTGGATAAATCAGGCTGCGTTTTGGAAAAGCTCAAGTAAACTTGGCTTTTCACTCAACTTGCACTGATTTTGCGATTTCTCGATGCAAAACTACATTGATTGAGCGGTGGTGCAAAAGACAAGAAAAAAGCCCACCGATGATTGTTCGGTGAGCCATGTAACATTAACAAATTAAGTGAGTTATTTTTCCAAATCTGCTGCTACCCAAATAACCCAATCGTCAAGATTATCCGACAATGACTCAGGCAATGGAAGCGTGATGCGCACATCAGGTTGAATTCCTGTTTCATCAATGCCATTATTTGGTAGGCGACATGAACGTGTGGTTGGGATTGCAAGTGTTCCTTTTCCATTTGGAAGTTCTGCTGCAGGGCGCACATTAGAAAAATCAAGGCAACCCATTGTATTATCACGTCCATAGATGGTTGTCCTATCACTTGTGGCTTGAATCTCAAGCACCATTTGCTCGCCAGAGCTCATCACATATTTGTCGATGATAACTGCCGCCTTAATCGGTTTCTCATAGATAGTGTCATATTCAATCAATGTCAAACTATCCCCGAATAACACGAAAGAGCCGTTAGCGCTTTTACGGCACCTTTCCAAACGCGACTCCAACCATTCGGGCCTCCCATTCATCTGTGAAAGTTGCTCAAAAGCATCACGATTTGCAACGGTGTTTAAAAATTCAGCGCCCTCAGTCAAGCCGGGATGGTCATATAAGAGTTTGAGATATGGTTTGTAAAATT
>CALDIG010000310.1 GCA_937904375.1 uncultured Prevotellaceae bacterium | reverse complement strand
AAGATAGTAGTTATCGGGATTCAAAGCAACTCTTATCCTGCAAAATGACCAATAGGCCGCATATTATTGCAACAAACGAGGAGAGGGAAGGGCATGTCAAAATGAAGATTGATGCGTTTTTGTAGAGACAAGGCATGCCATGTCCGAAACACTTATGGCTATGAGATTTGAGAGAATTTGATTATCTTTGCAGCGCATGCAACGCAAAATCATACATATCGACATGGACGCCTTCTTTGCCTCGGTGGAGCAGCGCGACAATCCCGAGTTGCGAGGCAAACCCATTGCGGTGGGCGGCGACAGCGACCGTGGCGTGGTGGCGACGGCGAGCTACGAGGCGCGCCCCTACGGCGTGCACTCGGCAATGTCGATGCGCGTTGCCAAGCGGCTATGCCCGCACCTCATCGTGGTACCAGGACACTATCAGGTATATAAGGAAGTGTCGAGGCAGATGCACGAGATTTTTCATGAATATACCGACCTGGTGGAGCCCATCTCGCTCGACGAGGCGTTTCTCGACGTTACCAACAACAAGCCAGGCATAGAGCTTGCAGTGGATATAGCCCGCGAGATAAAGGCAAAAATCAAGGAGCGGCTGCACCTCACCGCCTCGGCTGGCGTGAGCTACAACAAGTTCCTCGCCAAGATTGCCAGCGACCAGCGCAAGCCCGACGGTTTATGTACCATTCATCCATCTCGTGCACAAGACTTTATCGACAGGCTACGCATCGAGAAATTTTGGCTGGTGGGACCCAAAACCGCCGAGACCATGCACAAGATGGGCATCTTCACTGGCGCCGACCTGCGGCAGGTGTCGCTCAAGCATCTCACCGACATGTTCGGCAAGATGGGACCGGTGTTCTACAACTTTTCCCGCGGCATCGACAACCGTCAGGTCATTGTGGAATGGGAACGTAAGTCGATGGGCTGTGAGCGCACCTTTGAGCACGACATCCACACCGCCGAGGCCGTCCACGAAATGCTCAACATGACCATCGACGAACTCGTGCGCCGACTCAACAAATATGATTTTGAGGGCCGCACCCTCACGCTTAAGGTAAAATTTCACGACTTCAAGCAGATAACACGTTCTCTTACTCAAGACAAGGTGCTGCGCCACCATGACGACATCGCCCCGCTCGCCACCCAGCTGATGGAACAGGTGGACTACAGAGAGCACCCCATACGCCTACTGGGCCTCTCGGTGACGAAAAGCTCCGGTCACCAAGCCCCAGCCACACACAACGAAGAGTGGATAGAACTGGAACTAGATTTCAAGGACTGGTCCACCACTTAATACTAAATTAGTTTTTAGTTCTTAGTTTTTAGTTCTTAGTTTTTCCAGACATTCTAGATTATCTAGATCATCTAGAACTTAACACTTTACACTTAACACTTATTCTCATATTTTCCCTTCCACCTGATAGCTGTAGTAGCTGCCTCGGCACACTATGATGTGGTCGTCGAGGGGGATGCCCACGGCGTCGCAGGCGCGTTTCACACGTTGTGTCAAAGCGTCGTCCTGGATGCTGGGGCGTGGGTTGTTGCTCGGGTGGTTGTGGGCGAGGATGATGCTGCTGGCGAGGTGGGTGATGGCGTGTTTGAGGATTATCTTTTCGTCGCCCACGGTGGCTGCCGTGCCGCCGGTGCTCACCAGTTCACGGCCTTTCACATGCTTGGCGCGGTCGAGCAGCAGCACCCACATCTCCTCATGCTCCTTGTCGAGCATGAAAGTGCTCAGGTAGCGGTAGGCGGCGTTGGCGTCAGTGATTTGGAAGTCATCGTCAAACTCCTCGCCCTGGAACCTGCGGGCAATCTCTATGGCGGCAAGAATCTCCACCGCCTTCACCTCGCCCACGCCACGGTACATGCGAGCCAAGTCGCTGTATTTATGGCGGGCGATTTTGTAGATTTTGTTGTCGTGGTCGTTGAGGATGCGCTGGCACAGCTCCACCACGCTCTCGCCACGGCTGCCGCTACCCAAGATTATGGCAAACAGCTCGGCTGGCGACAAGGTTGAGAACCCATATTTCATCGCTTTCTCACGCGGACGGTCGTCAAGCGCCGTGTTCATCTTCAATGCCCGCGATTTTATCTCGTTTTGCTCCATATAATATAAGTTGACTAGTTGTGACGAGTTAACAAGTTAACAAGTTGACGAGTTAACAAGTTGACGAGTTAATAAGTTGACAAGTTAACAAGTTGACAAGTTGACAAGTTAACAAGCAGTTTGTTATCAGTTGTCACTTAACACTTGACACTTAAAACTTAACACTTATCATCACTTGCCCTTGCGCATGGCTATCTCCTCATTGATGTCACGGCCGTGACCGAGGAGGATTTTCCACACAAAGGCCTTGATGAACCCGAAGCCGTAGGCTCCCAACTGCACAAAGCTCGTCACCACAGCAAGGCTGGCAATCTTCAGGCTCTTGGTCTTGACAAGAGCACTCACCCAAAGCAAGACTACATAGAGAGCCAGCGGCAATATCGCCCACCAGCGCCAGAAGATGGCGAGTAGAATCAACGCTATGCAGCCCAGCACGAACACCGCCGGCAAGCAGTGTACCAGCTTCAGCGAGTCGGGGTAAAGCAGTTTCAAAGTGATGCGCGACATGCCGAAAACGTAGGTCTGGCGCGCAAATTTCTTCAAATCCACTCGGCGCTTGTGATAGACGTAGGCGTCGCGGATAAGACGAGTCGTGAATCCAGCCTGACAGATGCGTGTGCTCATGTCGATGTCCTCGCTGAACATCTCACGGAAGCCGCCCACCTTTTCCCACACCTTGCGGGAATAGCCCATGTTGAACGAGCGCGGCACGAATTTCTCGAGCTGCACCTTGCCGCCGCGTATGCCGCCAGTGGTGAGGAATGATGTCATAGAGAAGTTGATGGCTTTTTGCACGTCGCTGAAGTCGTCACTCGCCGCGTCGGGACCGCCAAAGCAATCTACCGGCTCGCGACCGAGTTCGGCTTTGAGAGTCTTGAAATAGTCCTTCGGAATAACGCAGTCGCTGTCGAATAAAATGAAATACTCGCCGCTGGCACGCTCTATGCCGTAGTTGCGCGCTATGCTGCGGCCCTCGTTCTCCTTGTAGTGGTAGTGCAGGTCAAGGCGGTTCTCGTAGCGCTTAGCCACCTCCTCGCAGCGCACCGTGGAGCCGTCTTCCACAATATACACCTCAAAGTCTTGGTACGACTGCTCCGCTAGGCTCCGCAGCAAGTCCTCCACCTCAGCAGGGCGGTTATACACTGGTATTATTACCGAAAAATAGGGCATAGCAAGTAGCTAAATTTGACCTTTATAATTTGTATTCATTGTCTATTGGAAACTATTCATCGATGTCACTCTTATCAAACAAAGACAACAAAAAAGCGATTAAGCGATTCAAAAATCAAACAAAAAGAACAAAACCTGACAAGAATAAAACCTGACAAGAATAACAAAATAAAAAAACAACTGATTTTTCTGATTAATCTGAAATATTGAAAATGTAAGAATTTGAAAATCAATTGTGTACAAAATAAGAATATTCAGATAGTTCAGTTGTTTGAAAATTACTCTTTGTTGAATTTGTTGCTCTTTGTTGAATTTGTTTGATGATAATGCGATGAGAAAAACAAAATCGTTGAATAGTTAAGTCTTATGTCTTTGCTGCAAATGTAACTAAAAAATAGTTGCTATGCAAGTATTTATTGAGTTTTTATATTTCAAACTGCATTTTATTTGGATGTGAGACCGTTGCAAAACATAAAAAACTATTAGTGTCCGATAAACTATGGGGTCGCCGTTGGCGACTAGTTAGTACTGGTAGTTGTACCCCCATTGACGCTTATTCCGCTCGTTATCGCTCGCTCCACAAGCGTCAATGGGGGTTATCCAAAGGTCAGCCTACGGCTGGGTCGTTTTTCTAAAATCAAGCCCTCACTCGCCTTGTAAGCTCGTTCCTTGTTTGCTAAAACTTGTCGGCTTACCATGTGCCGTATTCGGCTCTTGCGGCGTCGATGCGCAGGAGGATGAAGAGCATGATGGTGAAGCCCCAGAGCGAGGAGCCGCCATAGCTGAAGAAGGGTAGGGGTATGCCGATTACCGGCACTAGTCCTATCACCATGCCTATGTTGATGGTGACGTGGAAGATGAGAATCGCCGCGACGCAGTAGGCATAGACCCGTCCGAAGGCGGTGTGCTGCCGCTCGGCGATAGCGATGATGCGCATGATGAGCACCAGGAACAGCAGGAGTACTAAGGAAGTACCTACAAAACCCTCTTCCTCGCCAATGGTGCAATAGATGAAGTCGGTATGTTGCTCGGGAACATAGTTGAGCTTGGTCTGCGTGCCTTGCAGGAAACCTTTTCCTGTGAGTCCACCTGAGCCAATGGCTATCTTTGACTGATTTACGTTGTAGCCCTTGTCTTTCACGTCTTCCATCATGCCCAGGGCAATCTTGATGCGGTTTTGCTGGTGGGGTTGCAGCACATTGTTGAACACAGCGTTTACTGAGAACATAAAGATGATAGACATCACGGCAAAGCCTATCGTTATGAGCATCCTGTTGATGTTCTCTCTGAACATGGCGATGAGCAGATATATTATCGAAGCCGGTATCACGGTAAAGAAGAAGACATATCCATTGATGCTCACACCCAATGACGAGAGCCCCCATGCAGCTAGCGCACTTGCTATGTAGCCTATTGCCACGTTGCGCCCGGGTATCATTGCCCGACAATAGAGGAAAAGCATGAGAACGATAGAAATCATCACACATGTCAGTACGATGAACGATCCCATGGGGATGCCCATCACCATCTGGTCGGCAAACTTAAGCATGACAACGAACAGCGAGACAGCCGCAAGGATGGCATATAGCACAATACCACTCATCCCTTCGCGATAAAGCACAAATATCAGAGAGAGATATACTAGTGCCGAACCTGTTTCGCTCTCGAGAAGGATGCAGATGACGGGAATGAGGATTATTGCCACCGGCACGATGTAGGTGCGCCAGTGCCCGAGTTTGAAGCCGTAGGTGCTGAAGAGTTTTGCCAATGCCAGTGCCGTTGCCGTCTTGGCAAACTCGGCAGGCTGCAGACTCACTGGACCAAACTTTAACCAGGAGTGAGAGCCTTTGATGTTTGGTGCCAGGAATGCCGTGGCGATGAGCACTACAATCATGAATATATATATAAGGTAGGCATATCCCTCATATATGCGTCGGTCGATAAGCAGTAGAGAGAAGCCGATGACGAACGAGAGCCCTATCCACAGGAACTGCTTGCCCGAATAGGTGTTGAAGTCGAAGATGCTTGTCTGAGCCAGACTATTGGTGGTAGCGGCATAAATGCTGATGGCTCCTGCCACGACAAGGACCAGATATAGCATCACTGTGAACCAATCTACCGAGGCTAGCAGTTTGTTGCTCTCGTTGTTATCCTTTGTAGGTTCCATGTCGTGATGTGCTAAAAAGTCTGATTGGGTTTACTACTACCGCATTCTCGCGCTCTGGTTTTTTGTCTCCAGGTCTTTTGTTGCGGCTAGGGAAATTGGCGGCAGTGGTGGCGGAGGAAAGTGGAAGGAGGAAAGTGGAAGGAGGAAAGTGGAATGTGGAAGGTGGAAAATCGTTCCACGTTTCACGATTCACGTTTCTCGTTTCTCGTTCCACGTTATTCGTCCCACGTTCTCCGTTGTCAATCCATGTGTTGTCGCTCCACTTGTTGGCTCGCTCTTCAATCTCATCGCTGTAGCCTCGCAGGTAACGTTCAAGCATCATTGCTCCTAGTGGCACAGCCACCTTAGCACCAAAACCGGCATTCTCGACATAAACGCAGATAGCGATTTTAGGGTCTTCTCTTGGTGCGAAACCCATAAACACCGAGTGGTCTTGTCCGTGCGGGTTCTGAACGGTGCCTGTCTTGCCGCACACGTCAAGCCCTGGCAGGTTAGCACCGCGGCAGGTGCCCCCGGTTACTGCCATTCTCATTCCTGTTATCACCTCGTTGTAGTATTGCGCATCCACTTTGGTGTGATGCCGCACGGTGTATTGCTCCAGCAGTCCCACGTCGCGTATGTTCTTTACCACATGGGGCGTGATGTAGTACCCTCGATTGGCTATTGTCGCGCCAAGGTTGGCGATTTGAAGCGGCGTGAGCATCACCTCGCCCTGACCGATGGCAATCGACAAGATGGTGTTTGCCCCCCATTTCCCTTCGCCAATCATATTATTATAGAATTGCGCGTTAGGGATGAATCCTCGGCTCTCGCTGGGCAGGTCGATGTTGAGCTTGTAGCCAAATCCCATCGACACCATGTAGTCTTTCCACAGGGTGAACGATTTCTCGAGACCACCATATTTGCGGTTGTTGAGCATGTAGTAAAGCCCCCAGCAGAAGTATCCGTTGCACGAGGTGGCGATGGCGGGGTGCAGGGCGATAGGGGAGCCGTGTCCGTGGCAGCCTATTCTCAGGCCTTTGTTGATGTAGCCGCGTGAGCAGGGATAGGACGTGCTGGTGGTGACAATGCCCTCTTGCAGGAACATCAGGCCCTGCGACGGTTTAAAGGTGGAGCCGGGAGGATAGGCCGCCATGATTGACCGGTCGAAGAGCGGCTTGTTGGGGTCATTGACGAGGTCGGCATAGTTCTTGCCTCGGTCTTTACCCACGAGCATCGCCGGGTCATAGCAAGGGCTGGTGACAAGGGCGAGCACTTCGCCGGTCTTAGGTTCGATGGCGACGATGGCCCCTTTTTTGCCTCGCATTATTTTCTCTCCAAACTGCTGCAAGTCCATATCGATGCTCAGCTGCAGGTCTTTTCCGGCGATAGGAGCCACATCGTCGTTGCCGTCGTTGTAGCGTCCCTTGTTGCGACCTCGCGCGTCGCGGATGAAGATTTCCTTGCCTTTAATGCCTCGCAGGTATTTCTCATAACTCTTCTCCACACCCAAATCGCCTGTGTAGTCACCAGGAAGATAATAGTTGTCGCTGTCGCGGGCTATGTCGTCGGCATTCACCTCGCGTATGTCGCCCAGAATGTTGGCTGCCGACACATAGTTGTAGCGGCGTATTACCCGCTGAGCGATATCAAAGCCCGGGAAGCAGTGCAGTCTCTCTTGCAGACGGCCATAGGTAATAGAGTCGAGGTTCTGCACTAGAGGCTGTGGTGTGACAGCACTGTAGTTGCGGTTTTTCTTAGGGTCGCTCATGTTCTTCCACAACAGGTCGAAATCTTCACGCTTGAGTTGCAGAATCCAGCACATGGTGGTGGTGTCAAATTCTGTCACATCTTTTGGCGTGAGCACCAAGTCATAGGCGGGGTCGTTATACACCACCACGTTGCC
>CALDIG010000309.1 GCA_937904375.1 uncultured Prevotellaceae bacterium | reverse complement strand
GGCTAAAGAGGCCGGTGACGAGGCTAAGGCAAAAGAAATCATGGAAGAGAACAAGAAGTTCATCGCTGAGAAGGAGCAAGAGTATAACGACTTGTTCTGCACTCCGTTCAACGCCGCCAAATATGGCTACATCGACGACGTGATTGAGCCTCGCAACACCCGCTTCCGCGTGATTCGCGCCCTGGAGCAGCTGCGCACCAAGAAATACAACAACCCTGCCAAGAAGCACGGCAACATTCCTTTGTAATTTCTATTCAACCATCAGTAAAATGAATAAGAAAGTATTATTGACACTTATTGCTGTTGTCGCCGCCATGACCGCTATGGCGCAAGGACGTCTCGACCTGCGCATCAACGAGGTGATGGTGCAGAACGACAGCAACTATGTTGACCAAGATGGCCACCGCTCGGCATGGATTGAGATTTTCAATGCCTCGCACAGCACCAACGCCATCGAGAAGATGTTTATCACCACATACAAGCAGGACTTCATTCAAAACTATTTCAAAGAAGAGGAGCAGAAAAGCAACAAGAAGCGCAACCAGCTCCTGAATGAGCTTGCCGAGAAGCATGGTGACAGCATATATGTGATTCCGAGAGGCGATGTCGATACCAAAGTGGGACCACGCACGCATGTCGTGTTCTTCGCCGACGGCAAAGACGCTGACGGCACCTTCCACCTGCCTTTCAAGCTTGAAGCTGGCAAGGACAACTACATCGCGCTCTACGACGTGAACGGCGACCTCGTGGATGAGGTAATAGTGCCTGCCGACCTGCCCGCCAACCAGTCTTTCGCTCGCATCAGCGAAGAAGCCATCGACCTTCACAAGGGTTCCAGGGATTTCGACAACGCCGAGTGGCAAGTGCGTGACGGCAAAACCGAGGCCACAGCAATCTCTCCCGCCAAGTTCAACGCCCGCCCGGTTAACGAGAACATCCAGAAGTTCAAAGATGAGGACCCCTCGGGCATACTGCTCACCCTTATGTCAATGGGCGTAGTGTTCAGCGCTCTGCTCTTGCTCTACATCCTCTTCAAGCTCTTTGGCAAGGCGTTTGCCACCAAGGACAAGAAGAAAGAGGAGAGAGGAGAGAGTGGAGAGGAGAGAGTGGAGAGTGGAGAGGTTCCCGATTCCAAATCCCCGAGTGACGATGAGGCAATCGCCGCCATCTGCATGGCGCTCTATCAGCATTTCAACGCTCACGACGAGGAAAGCGGCGTCATCACCATCGACCACAGCCACGAGGCTCACAGCGCGTGGGGTTCGAAGGGCAACCTGCTGCTCCACAAGCCCGAGCATCACGAAAATCATTAATTATCACTAACATTTAATTTGTTTTATCAATGAAAGAATATAAATATAAAATCAATGGTCACGAATACAAAGTAAATGTTGGTGACATTGAGAACAATATCGCTCACATCGAGGTTAACGGAGTGGCTTACGACGTTGAACTCGAAGAAGAGAAGGCCATCAAGCCTGTTGTCAAGAGAGTGGCACCGAGCAACGACGCTCCTGTTGCCGCTAAGCCAGCCGCAGCCAAACCAGCCGCAGCTGCTGCAGCAGGCGATCATGTAATCGCTTCGCCACTGCCTGGCGTTATCAAGGAACTCCACGTCAAGGAAGGCCAGCAAGTAAAGGCTAGCGACGTGGTTTGCATCCTCGAAGCCATGAAAATGGGCAACGAGATCCATGCAGGCAAGGACGGCGTAGTGAAATCTATTAACGTTGCTCTCGAAGAGTCGGTTCAAGAGGGCACCACTATCATGATTATCGCTTAATACTATGGTACTATTAAATATAGCTGAAAACCTGAAACAATTCTGGGAATTCACGGGCTTCTACAACGTAACGTTGTCGCCCGAGAGCTTGATCATGCTGTGCGTGGGTCTGTTCTTCATCTACCTCGCCATCAAGCATGACTTCGAGCCTATGTTGCTGGTACCTATCGGCTTTGGTATTCTCATCGGTAACATCCCCTTCCAGCCAGGAAATGAAATTGGCATCTACGAGGAAGGCTCAGTGCTCAACATCCTCTATCAGGGTGTGCGTCAAGGTTGGTATCCACCGCTCATCTTCTTGGGAATCGGTGCGATGACCGACTTCTCGTCGCTGCTCGCCAACCCCAAGCTCATGCTTGTGGGAGCCGCTGCGCAGTTCGGTATCTTTGGTGCTTATATGGTAGCTCTGGCTATGGGCTTTATGCCCGACCAGGCTGGTGCCATCGCCATCATCGGTGGTGCCGACGGTCCTACCGCCATCTTCCTGTCGTCGAAACTCGCTCCCAACCTGATGGGTGCCATCGCAGTTTCGGCATATAGCTACATGGCACTCGTGCCGGTGATTC
The DNA here is from genome assembly GCA_937904375.1 of uncultured Prevotellaceae bacterium. GTDB lineage: Bacteria > Bacteroidota > Bacteroidia > Bacteroidales > Muribaculaceae > Sodaliphilus. The sequence goes on along the minus strand of CALDIG010000309.1, from coordinate 4,220 downwards.
AGCCACCAATTATGCGACTGCTCACCACCAAGAAGGAGCGCCTCATCCGCATGAAGCCCGCCCGCAAGGTGTCGCAGACCGAGAAGATTATCTTCCCCATCGTGGGTCTTATCCTCACCTGCTTCTTTGTGCCTAGCGGATTGCCACTGCTCGGAATGTTGTTCTTCGGCAACCTGCTGCGTGAGAGTGGTGTGACCACCCGTCTCGCCAAGACCGCCAGCAACGCCATGACCGACATGGTGACTATTGTTCTGGGTATGTGCGTGGGTGCTTCCACTCAGGCTTCGGAGTTCCTAACTAGCGACACAATCAAGATTTTCGCACTCGGTTTCATGGCATTCATCATCGCTACCACTTCGGGTGTGCTCTTTGTGAAGCTGTTCAACCTCATCCTGCCCAAGCACAAGAAGTTGAATCCGTTGATTGGTAACGCCGGTGTTAGTGCCGTGCCTATGGCTGCACGCATCAGCAACGACCAGGGTCTCAAAGCCGACCCAAGCAACTACCTCCTCATGCACGCCATGGGACCAAACGTTGCAGGTGTTATCGGTTCGGCAGTAGCCGCTGGTGTCCTCCTAGGCTTCCTCGGATAACAAAACATTATCCTCAATAATTAATAAGGTGTGCTTCAAAAATGAGCACACCTTATTTTTGATTTGTCTCTACAAATAAAAACTTCGAGTAAGAGTACCACAAAAGAGCGGACAAAAAACAATCTGGGAACTGTTGTTGCATTGCACCGTAAACACAGCGTTCAGAAATAAACACTTCACTTCTTAGTCTCTATTATCTCCTTCAGCAATGGGGTGAATTTTCTTGCGCCGTATGTGTTGTTGAGGTGTATAGAATTGTAATAGTCTTGCTCCACAAAGCGTGGGTCATCGATGAAGTCGTAGAACTCGATATCGGGATTGATGCGCTTGAGCATGGCGACAAATTCGTTCATTTCATCAAGCCTCTGCTGGCTCACGCGCTCTCGTGCGGTCTTGTAGATGGGCATGGCGAGGAAAATCAGGCGCATGTGGTGGTCGCGGGCGAGGGTCACAATCTCGCTGTAAATCTTTACGTTGTCTTGATAGTTGAGTCGCTGCTCTGTGGAATCGGGCAGCGGCGTTGTCTCGGGCAGTTGCTTGAGCATCCAGTCGTCACCGCGAGTGTCGTAGCTCGCGTCAAGCTCTATGCCTAGCGAGTCGCACATCGTGAGGTCGCTCAAAGGCTTGTAGAGGCTCCCGAACAGTCGTCCGCAGTGATCATAGTTGGAGTTGAGAATCTCGCTCCAGTGCCACCACTCGCCGTCGAGATAGGTATAACCCATATATTTGAGGTACATGCAGCGATAGGTGTTGAACTTAGCTTCGTGCTTCAACTCATGCATGTGTCCCCAGTATTGATAGTCGTAACTAAAGGGCATCACCACACACTCGAGCCTAGGCATCTGGCCAATGTATTCCTTGAGCAGTTGCAGGTCATAATATACCGAACGGCCAGGCTGCGCGGCGTTAAATGCCCCATCGCCAAGCAATGAACAGTCGATACAGTCGGCGAGGTGGGAATTTCCGAGTACCAAGATGCGCAATTCGCCTTTGTGCTTCTCAATGTAGCCTTTCTTATAAGAGAACTCGTTGGGTACAAGAAGCAGCAATAGCTCGTAGGCGACAAAAATCGCCATCACGATGATCGAGAATATCAATATTTTCTTCAGGAACTGCTTCATCAGAACTGGAAATAAATAAAGTTAGAATGTAGTCCCGACATAAGGACCGTGAATACAAACAACACCACATATATCGTCCAGCGCACCCAGCGGTGGCGCACAATTCCGCTTGGCGAGTCGCCAAAGTCGAGGGCGAAACGCTTTTCGCGGTAAATCCATTCCACCACGAGCATCACGGCGCAATAGGCAAGCGCGACTTTTATATCATAACCAAATCCCACCTTTAGCAGCGATGACGAGAACATGGTACTCAAGTAGGTACCAAGCTCCGCCATGCTTGGAGCACGGAAGATTATCAATCCAAAGGCGGTAATGGAATATGTCATTAACATCAGACCTGTCTCTTTGATAGACGGCAGTTTCTTGCCACTCGCCACAGTGCCTTTATAACGCCCCCGGTTAAGCAGGATGAGAGGCACAAACCAGATTGCATGATATAGCCCCCACACCACATAGGTCCAGTTCGCGCCGTGCCACAAACCGCTAAGTGCAAAGACTATGAAGGTGTTAAGAATAGTCTTTTCTTTTGAGCCACGACTGCCGCCAAGCGGGAAATAGACATACTCGGTGAACCAGTTCATAAGCGTGACGTGCCAACGGCGCCAATATTCACGGATGCTACGCGAGAAATAGGGAACCTTGAAGTTGGTGGTCAGATTTATGCCGAAAAGACGCGCGCAGCCAATGGCGATGTCGCTGTAGCCCGAGAAGTCGGCATAAATCTGGAAGGCAAACAACACTCCGCCAAGCATCAGAGCAAAACCAGTTTGAGAAGCAGTATCCACCCACAGCCGGTCAACAATCATTCCGCAAGTGTCGGCGACAATCATCTTCTTGAACAAGCCCCACAGCATCTGGCGCATGCCGCTAGTGGCTTCGGTGGCGTCGAAATGGCGAGGCTGCTGAATCTGCGGCAACAATTTGGTGGCGCGCTCAATAGGTCCCGCCACAAGCTGGGGAAAGAAACTGATGAACGCCATCACGTCGATAAGGCTGTGCGAAGCATCAAGTTTCTTGCGATACACGTCAATGGAGTAGCTCAACGCCTGGAATGTGTAGAAGCTGATACCCACCGGCAGCACGATGTTGAGCGTGGGAGCGTCGCAATGCCATCCGAGACCCGACATCGCGTCGGCAAACGACTCTGTGAAGAAATTGAAATACTTGAAGAAACCCAGTATCGACAGGTTCACCACAATGTTGGCGGCACTGATTATCTTGCCTCGGTCGCGATGCCGCTCTATCAACACTCCGCTTGCGTATGTACACAGCGAGGTGAAGGCGATAAGGGTAAGGAACCGCCAGTCCCACCACCCGTAAAAGACATAACTCGCCACAACAATCAGTGCATTCTGCCACTTCACCGGCTTAAACACCAGCCAGTAAAGCAGAAAAACAATTGGCAGAAACACCAGAAATTGTATCGAGTTGAATACCATGCTTATTAATAGTTAACAAGAGGAGAAGAGGAGCTAGAGAATCGGGGATCGATTGTCTCTAAACTGTGAACTGTGAACTACAAACTGTTTTCCACTCCTTGATGGTGCGGTTCTCGGGGTCAACCGTCACGCCCACTTTCACCTTGCCGCGGGGGTCGTTCCAGTAAGGAATGAGATAGTTCTTCTCGTCGATCTGCGCCAAGGCGTCATCCACGGTGGCGGTGCTTGAGATTTTCAGCTCCAGCACATAGATGGTGTTGCGACTCCTCATCACCACGTCGCAGCGGCCGCGGGCATTCTTGACTTCGGTGTCGGTCTTGATGCCCAGGCAGTCGAAGAGAACTTTGAGTATCGTCTCGAAGTCGCGCTCGGTCTTGTTGCTCAGGTCGTAAGGCAACGCCGAGAGGTAGTTCTGCACAGCTGTCAATGCCGCATCGATGTCATCTTCTCGCATCGCACGCTGAACCGCCATGAGCAATGACGTGTTGTCATCATCCGACGGACTGAGATACAAAGGCATAAGAGTGTTGTAAAGTCCAGAATACACCTCTTTATTTGGGATTCCCAAAGTATATACTTCATCAAGCGCGTCATAGTCCTTTATCGTCAGGTAACCACTCTGATAAAGGATGGGTATCGCGCTTCGCATATTATCAAAGGGCTGGTCAAAAGATGATGAATATACTTTTTTGTTCTCAATGTCGGTCAGCTTGAATTGATATAAATCTAGGATTTTTATCAGAGCACTGGGAGTGGCGCTCGAGAACCAGTAGTCATCTAAAACATCATTGGCAAAAGTATTGACTATGCTGAAGGGGTTATACACGTCAACCATACTGGAACCAAAGTGGTAGCCGTCGTAGTGGTCACGAAGACGCTGCAGCATAGCATCGGCGGTGATGTTGTGCTCTTCAGCGAGTTTAGCTATATCGTCCTTGAAATTCTCCTCAAATTCTTTAGCGGTTATGCCGCACAAGCCCTCCCACTTCTTAAGCATCGAAATGTTGCTCAGGTTGTTGATGGTGGAGAATATCGACATCTGCGAGAACTTGGTGATGCCGGTGAGC
>CALDIG010000308.1 GCA_937904375.1 uncultured Prevotellaceae bacterium | reverse complement strand
TAGCACAGTTGGTTAGCGCGCCACGTTCGGGACGTGGAGGTCGGAAGTTCGAGTCTTCTTACCCCGACTTAAACAGAAAAACGGCAGGAGATTAGGTTCTTTTGTCGTTTTTGCTGTTTGTGGAGGTGTTATGCGTTTTTATTGATATTTTTTTGCCGTAATGATGGTTATTTCTTGAATTATGCTTAATTTTGGGGTTTCAATATTAATATTATGAAGAGTGTTAAGTGGCTTAACGGCTCACTGAAACCAAAGAAAAAATAATGGAGAATAAAGAGCACACCCCTCGCTGGATTAAGTTCTTGATTGGGCTGTCGGTGCTGCCGCTGCTATGGTGGCCCGTGTCGCTGCTGCACGACAGCGGTTTCTTATTCAGCGGCACCAAGCGGGTGCTGATGATGCTGTTCCCGTTCTATGCGATCCTCTCGCTGGGTTTTGCGTGGCACTGCCGCAACGAGCGCCGCGAAGTGATGTGGGTGCTGCTCGTGGTGCTGTGGCTAAGCTACGCCGCCATCTACACTCTAGCAAGTATAAAGTAAGGACAAGGCATGCCTTGACCGATAGAATCTCTAGAATCTCTAGAAAATCTAGAATCTCTAGAACTTATAGAAATTCTAGAAAAACTAAAAACTTATAACTAAAAACTAAAATAATGAACAACGATTTAAAGATTTATTGTAAAAACACTCAAGAGTATATCGACATTGATGGTGGCGACACCTTGCAACAGATATATGAGACTATTGAGAAACGCTTACCATTCCGCCCCATCTGCGCTATGGTAAATAACAAGGTTGAGGCCCTGAACTATCCAGTGTATGGACCTAAAATGGTGGAGTATGTAAAATCTTTATCTCCACAAGGCATTAGGGTGTATGTCCACTCGCTATGCATGGTGCTTTACAAGGCCATCGAGGACCTCTTTCCCGGCAAGCGGCTGCGCATAGAGCACAGCATCTCAGGAGGCTTCTACTGCAAAATCAGGCATGATGAGGAAATCCTTACTCCTGAGAACATTGAACGCATAAAAGCACGAATGCAGGAGATTATCGATCAGGACATCAAGTTTGTGCGTCGTGAGCGCCTCACCACCGATGTGGTGGAGATGTTCCGCAAGCAAGGACTCAACGACAAGGTGCGGCTGCTGGAGTCGAGCGATGACCTCTACACTGTTTTCTACAAACTCGACAATATCATCGACAGCTATTACGAGCCGCTGGCCCCCTCAACGGGCTATCTCACAGCTTTCAACCTGGAGCCTTACAAAGATGGTATGCTGCTGCTTGGTCCCGACCCCACCGACGAGACCAAGCCACGCAAATCCTATCCCATGGAGAAAATGTTCAAGGCTTTCACCAATTATGTGAAATTCAACGACATCGTGGGACTCGATGACGTGGGCACGCTCAACAAAGGCATAGAGAAAGGCTTGGCTCCAGACATCATCAATGTGGCCGAGGCACTCCACGACAAGATGTTTGCACGCATCGCTGACGACATCACCCAGCGCTATCAAAATGGCGGCGCGCGCGTGGTGCTCATCGCTGGACCCTCGTCAAGCGGCAAGACCACATCGAGCAAGCGCCTGGCGATACAGCTGCTCACCAACTACATCGTGCCAAAAGTTATCTCGCTCGACAACTACTTCATCGACCGTGAGCGCACTCCGCGCGACGAGAATGGCGACTATGACTACGAGTCGCTTTATGCCCTCGACCTGGAACAGTTCAACAAAGACCTCAAGGCCCTCATCAACGGCGAGGAGGTGAAGATGCCTACCTACAACTTCCAGACTGGTGAGCGTGAATACCGAGGCGACACGCTGCAACTCAAGGAAAACAACATCCTGCTCATGGAAGGCATTCATGGCCTTAACCCCGAACTCACAAAAGAGATTCCCGAGGAGATGAAATACCGCGTGTATGTGAGCGCCCTCACCACGCTTAGCATCGACGACCACAACTGGGTATCGACCAGCGACAACCGACTCCTGCGCCGCATCGTGCGCGACTACAAATACCGTGGCGCCGATGCCCGCGCGAGCATAGCACGGTGGCTCAGCGTGCGCCGGGGCGAGGAGAAATGGATCTTCCCCTATCAGGAGAACGCCGACGCCATGCTCAACTCGTCGCTGCTCTTTGAGCTGGCGGTGATGAAGGAGCAAGCCGAGCCCATCCTCAAGAAGGTGCCGAGCAATGTGCCAGAGTATGCCGTGGCAAGTCGCCTGCTGCAGTTCCTGCGCTACTTCAAGCCCATCAGCGACAGCACCATCCCCAGCACCAGCCTCATCCGCGAGTTCCTCGGCGGCAGCAGCTTCAGGGACTAGTTTCAGATTTATAATTACCTTCTTAACCTAGAGTATTCATAGTCCTGCGTGGCGAAAATATCAAGGGGCTGTGCATCAGCGTGAGCGCAGCACCGCCGCCGTTGCGGAATGGGCACTTCGCTTAAAAATGCGATTGTAGAGAGAAGCTGTTACAAAACATAAAAAAACTGATTATTAGATAAAATGCTCTCGCTCGCAAGGCATTGAGCAAGCTCAGCTT